>NZ_JBDJMU010000006.1:0-177013 GCF_039674105.1 Luteimonas sp. TWI596 | reverse complement strand
GGCATCAACAACACCATCAAGGTCATCAAGCGCCGTGCCTACGGGTACCGCGATCAGGAGTACTTCTTCCTGAAGATCCGCGCAGCCTTCCCCGGAATTCAGCGATGAACCCGTTTTTTACGGGGGAAGGCTGGGATGGGGGCCGCGTTCCGCGACAAGCACTTACCCCCACCCGGCGCCTTCGGCACCGACCTCCTCGCGAGCGGAGGAGGTGATTCCGCGCACCCTCTCAGGCGGTCGAGGTGTTCTCGTGCAATGAAGGCTTTTGTCCCCTTCCCCCGTTTTTACGGGGGAAGGCTGGGATGGGGGCCGCGTTCCGCGACAAGCGCTTGCCCCCACCCGGCGGCGCCGGCACCGACCTCCTCGCGAGCGGGGGAGGTGATTCCGCGCACCGCCTCAGGCGGCGACGTGTTCTCGCGCGATGAGGGCTTTTGGCCCCTTCCCCCGTTTTTACGGGGGAAGGCTGGGATGGGGGCCGCGTTCCACGACACGCGCTTACCCCCACCCGGCGCCTCCGGCACCGACCTCCCCGCGTGCGGGGGAGTTGATTGCGGGGGCGTGCGTCCTCGCGCAAGACCTGCGCGACGAACGCCTCAGCCATCGCACCCCAGCGCGCGGAGGGTGCCGCGGGCCTTGGCGCGGGTCTCGTCGAGTTCGCGCGCAGGGTCGGAGTCGGCGACGATGCCGGCGCCGGTGCGGAAGCGCGCGGTGTCGCCTTCGATCTCGGCGCTGCGGATCAGGATGTTGAGATCGAGGTCGCCATCACGGTTCAGCCAGCCCATCGCGCCGGTGTAGGCACCACGGCCCTGCCCTTCGAGCTCGGCGATGATCTGCATGCAGCGGACCTTCGGGCAGCCGGTGATCGTGCCGCCGGGGAACACCGCGGCGATCGTCCGCCCCGGCGTCGCGTCGGAGCGCAGTCGGCCGCGCACATTGCTGACGATGTGGTGCACGTGCGCGTAGCTCTCCACGCACATCAGCTCGTCGACTTCGACGCTGCCGGCCACGCACACGCGCCCCAGGTCGTTGCGCTCCAGGTCCACCAGCATCACATGCTCGGCGCGCTCCTTCGGGTGGCCGACCAGTTCCTGCACGCGGGCCAGGTCGTCGTCGCCGTCGAAGCGGGCGCGGGTGCCTGCGATCGGCCGGGTCTCGACCAGATCACCGCGCACCGAGACCAGACGCTCGGGCGAGGCGCTGGCGACCGCCCAGCCCGCGCCCTGCAGCAGGCCGGCGAATGGCGCGGGGTTGTGCTCGCGCAGGCGGGCGTAAAGCGCGGCAGGATCGAGCGCGCCGGCGAAGGTCGCACACCAGCCGCGCGAGAGGTTGGCCTGGAACACGTCGCCGGCGGCGAGGTAGTCGAGCACGCGGCGCACCCCGTCGCTGAAGCGCGCCGGGGCGTCTTCGTCGAGCGCGAGCGGCGCGCGCCAGGCGGGCAACGGCGCAGGCGCGACCGCCGCCGCCTCGGTCAGGACGTCAAGCAACGCGGCGTGGCCGGGCTCGGCGACCGCGACGACCTCGCCCGTGGCGTGGTCGCGCAGCACCGCGGCCGGACAGCGCCAGGCCATCGCGACCGGCAGATGGCCGACAGCGGCGGGCAGGTCCAGCACCGGTTCGACCTGGGCGGCGAGTTCATAGCCCAAGTACAGCGCCCAGCCGCCGCGGAACGGCCAGCGCGGCTCGTCGCGATCGCTGCGTGCGGCGCGCCACTGGGCATCGAGCAAATCGAGAAATGCGCCCTCGAGGCTGCGACCGTCAGCATCGCGCGTGATGCCATCGGCATCCAGTCGCAGCGATGCGCTGTCGGTCGCCAGCAGCAGGTCCCAGCGCGATTGCGCGGTGCCGTGCGCCACCGACTGCAGCAGCAGTGGATGGCGTGCGGGCGCGGCGCGCTGCAGCGCGAGCAGGTCGGTGTCGGCGGGCAGCGGTCGGGTGATCAGCACGGGGCGGCCGTCGTGAGTGAGCGTCAGGCGTCGAGTTCGGTCCAGCGCAGGTAGGCGGCATCGAGCGCGTCCTGCAGCTGCTGCAGCTGCTGGCCATGCGCGGCGATGCCGGCGGCGTCGCGCTGATAGAACGCCGGCGTGTTCATCTCTTCGGTCATGCGCGCGATGTCCGTCTCCAACTGCTCGATGCGACCGGGCAATTGTTCGAGCTCGCGCTGGTCCTTGTAGCTGAGCTTGCGCTTGGCCGTGACCGGCGCCTCGGTCACGGCCGGCGTCGAAGCGGCGTGCACTGCGCTGGCCGCGGATTTCGCCGCGAGCGTGGTCGCCGGCAGCGCCTCGCCCGGCTGCGGGCGTTGGCGCAGCCAGTCCTCGTACCCGCCGATGTACTCGCCGACGTGACCCTCGCCTTCCATCACCAGCGTCGAGGTGACCACGTTGTCGAGGAAGTCGCGGTCGTGGCTGACCAGCAGCAGCGTGCCGGGATACTCGCCCAGCAGTTCTTCGAGCAGTTCCAGCGTCTCGACGTCGAGGTCGTTGGTCGGTTCGTCCATCACCAGCAGGTTGGACGGCTGCGCGAACAGCTTGGCCAGCAGCAGACGGTTGCGCTCGCCGCCCGAGAGGCGGGTGATCGGCGCACGCGCGCGTTCGGGCGTGAACAGGAAATCCTGCAGATAGCCGATCACGTGCTTGCGGGTGCCGTTGATCTCGACGAAGTCCTGGCCTTCGGCCACGTTCTCCAACGCGTTCCAGTCCTCGCGCAGCGTCGCGCGGTATTGGTCGAAGTACGCGATCTGAAGCTGCGTGCCCGCGCGCACCTCACCGGTCTGCGGCTGCAGCTCGCCCAGCAGCAATTTGAGCAGCGTGGTCTTGCCGGTGCCGTTGGCGCCGATCAGGCCGATGCGATCGCCGCGGAAGATCGTCGTGGAGAAATCGCGGATCAGGACGCGATCGCCGAAGCCGAAGCTGATGTCTTTGAGCTCGACGACCTTCTTGCCGGAATTGCCGGCCGAGGCCGCGGCCATGCGCACGTTCCCGGTGAGATCGCGGCGCTGCGCACGTTCGACGCGCATCGCCTTGAGCCGGCGCACGCGGCCTTCGTCGCGGGTGCGGCGGGCCTTGATGCCCTGTCGGATCCACGCCTCTTCCTGCGCCAGCATCTTGTCGAAACGCGCCTGCTCCTGGGCCTCGGCGTTGAGGCGTTCCTCGCGGCGGCGCACGTAGTTGTCCCAGTCGCCGGGCCAGCTGGTCAGCTTGCCGCGATCGATCTCGATGATGCGCGTGGCCAGCGCACGCAGGAATCGGCGGTCATGGGTGACGAACACGATCGCGCCGGGCCACTGCTTGAGGAAGCCTTCGAGCCAGTCGATCGCGGCGATGTCGAGATGATTGGTCGGCTCGTCGAGCAGCAGGATGTCCGGCGCCGACACCACCGCACGCGCCAGCAGCACGCGGCGCTTCATGCCACCCGACAGCCGGGTGAATGCGGCATCGCCGTCGAGCTGCAGGCGTTCGAGGACCTCGGTCACACGCTGGTCGATGCGCCAGCCGTCGAGGGCGTCGATGCGCGCCTGGACGTCGGCGAGTGCGTCGTAGTCCTCGGCGTGCAGCAGGCGGTGGTACTCGGCCAGCGCCGCGCCCGCCTCGCCCAGGCCGCCCGCCACGACGTCGAAGATGCTGCCGTCGGCGCCCGCGGGCACTTCCTGCTCCAGGCGGGTCACGCGTACGCCCTGCTCGCGGCGGATCTCGCCGTCGTCGGGCTTCAGCTCGCCGTCGATCAGGCGCATCAGGGTGGACTTGCCGGCACCGTTGCGGCCGATCAGCGCCACGCGCTCGCCGCGTTCGATCGAAAATTCCACGCCGTCCAGCAGCAAAGGGCCGCCGACGCTGTAGTCGACGGCATTCAAGGTCATCAAAGGCATCCGCACAGTGTAGCGGTCCGCGCCGCTGACCGGACCGCCATCGCAGTCTCGGACATCGGACGCACCTGAACCCGCGCCCTTAGGGTGATCCCTAGTTGGACCGGCCCCGGAACCGGCGTATCCAGAAAGACACCCCTGATCGCACGTCCGCGTCGCAGCGCGATCGCCCCCCGAAGGAGACGTCGATGAATGCCATTTCCGCCGTCGGTCCGCAGACCGCCCTTCCCGCTTCCGATGCGCCCAGCGGGCGCGCGCTGACCGTCCAGCACGGCGACACCCTGTCCGGCCTGGCCGCGCAGCTCGGGGTGCCGCTCGACACGCTGCTGGCGGCGAACCCTCAGGTGCTGAACCCCGATGTCATCTATCCCGGCGATGCCATCAACGTCCCCGGCGGCACCACGCAGGCCGCCAGCGGCGGCGGTGGCAGCTACACCGTGCAGCCCGGCGACTCGCTGTCGGGCATCGCCTCGGCCAACGGCACGACCGTGCAGGCGCTGCTCGACGCCAACCCGCAGATCCACAACCCCGACCTGATCGTGGTCGGCGACCGGATCCAGCTGCCGGGTCCCAGCGGTGGCGGGACCGGCGGCGACGGTGCCGGCCCGGTCGAGGGCCCGGACCCGACCGCACCGCCCGCGACCGGCGGCGCGGGCGGCGTCACCGCAGCCGAGCTGCAGCAGATCGTGCCGACCCTCAGCGCCGCGAAGGCCGAAGCGGTGGCGCCGCACCTCAATGCCGCGATGGCCGAGGCCAACATCGACACCCCGCAGCGCCAGGCGATGTTCATCGCCCAATTGGCGCACGAGAGCGGCGGCTTCCATTACATGGAAGAGATCGCCAGCGGTGCGGCATACGAAGGCCGCGCGGACCTGGGCAACACCCAGCCGGGCGACGGCGAGCGTTACAAGGGGCGCGGCTACATCCAGGTGACCGGCCGCCACAACTACACCGAGGCCGGGCGCGCCCTCGGCCTGGACCTGGTGAACAACCCCGAGCTCGCCGCGCAGCCGGAGAACGCCGCACGCATCGCCGCCTGGTATTGGGAAAGCCGCGGTATCAACGCCGCCGCCGATGCCGGCAACTTCACCCAGGTCACGCGCCTGATCAATGGCGGCACCAACGGCCTGGCCGACCGCGAGGCCTACTACGCGCGCGCCAGCGCGATCCTGGACTGAGCGGCGCAGCGGAAGGCGTACACGCCGGTCGATCATGCCGTGCCGCATGACCGACCGGCCCCCGGCCCGGGGTCATGGTGCCGCGCGGCGGCCGACGCTGCGCCCTAGGGAATGTCGAAGCCTGCGGGGTCGTTCGGGATCCCGAGCCGCTCGAACAACGCAGGCCCGATCTGCGACACCGCCTCGCCATCGCAGCGGCGCTCGACCGCGTCGCCACCGCCGACCGGCGCGATCGCGACGCCGGCCTTCTCCCAGCCGCGGCCGATGCCGGTAAACAGCGTGTGGACCTGCCCCTGGTGATCGAAGCGCAGGAAGGCGCCGCCACCGCCCGAATACATCAGTGTGCCGCCACGAAACGCCTGCGCCGGCGCGGTGTCGTCGGACGGATAGACCACGGGGGGCGCCGTGCCCTGCGCTGCGCCGCTTCGGTACGTCATGCGCGCGCCGTCGGGCGACCCGCACAACGCATCGACCCCTGCTGCGTGGCGGCAGCCGAATACGACGGTTTCGCCGTCCGGACAGAATGTGACGGCCTCCGGCGCCGGGGCGCCGGTCGTGGCGGGCGGCGCAGCGGAGGTGGCGCGGGCGTCCGATGTCGGCGCAACGCCAGGATCGGCCGTAGCGCCGGGAGACGTCGGTGCACGATCGGCGTCGGTGCACGCGGCGAGCAGCAGCAGCGAGAGCGAGGCAGCGAGCGGTTTCATGGGAACACCAGGCAGCCAGAGACAACGCCAGCCTGCCATGCCCGGTGTCGGCAGGCCGCGACCGCGGTCACGACTGGCGCCACGTCCCCGCGCGATCGCCCGGCGCAACCAGGCCGTCAGGAACTGCACGAGAGCATCGAGCAGCCCGGCTTGCTGCGCGCCCAATCCGGCCGGCGCGCGGCGAAGGCGTCACGCCCCGGCTGATCGTCGTAGGGGCGGCGCAGCACGTCCAGCAGCTCGGCAATGCCTGCCGCATCGCCGCCCTCGGCGCGGTCGATCGCCTGCTGGGTCAGGTAGTTGCGCGGCACGTAGCGCGGGTTGGCCGCGTGCATGCGCGACCGTCGGTTCTCGGCGGGTTCGGCGGTGTCGGCCAGGCGCGTGCCGTAGTCGCGCAACCACGCGGTCAGCCCGTCCTCGACCGCCGCGCGGCGCGCCGGGTCGTAGAACGCCTCGCCGACCGGATCGAGCGACGGCGCGGCGAGGTCGAGATCGGCCAGCCCTCGGAAGAACAGTGTCATGTCGACCTCCCCTTCCTGCAGCAGGCCGTACAGGCGCTGCATCAGCGCGACGTCGCCCTCGCGCGCATCCGGCAGACCGAGCTTGGCGGCGGTGTTGTCGCGATCGGCGGCGCCGTAGGCGGCGGCATAGGCGTCGAGCCCGGCCTGCAGCGGCGCGACCTCACCGAACAGCGGCGCCAGCGCCTGCGCCAGCCGCCCGAGGTTCCAGTGCGCGATCCGCGGCTGCCAACCGAAGCGATAGCGCCGGCCCTGGGCATCGGTGGTATTGGGCGTCCAGTCCGGATCGTAGTCGTCGATCCAGCCATACGGCCCGTAGTCGATCGTCAGGCCCAGGATCGACATGTTGTCGGTGTTCATGACGCCGTGCACGAAGCCCACGCGCATCCAGCCGGCGATCATTGTCGCGGTGCGGGTGCAGACCTCTGCGAACCAGTCGCCGTACCGCGTCTCGCCCTGGCCGGCCAGATGCGGAAAGTCGCGGGCGATCGTGAAGTCGGCCAGGCGCTTGAGCAGCGCAAGGTCGCCGCGCGCGGCCGGCAACTCGAAATGCCCGAAGCGCACGAACGACGGCGCGACCCGGCACACCACCGCGCCCGGCTCGGCGGCCGGATGGCCGTCGTAGAACATGTCGCGCACGACCGCATCGCCGGTGGCGACCAGCGACAGGGCGCGCGTGGTCGGGATGCCCAGGTGATGCATCGCCTCACTGCAGACGAACTCGCGGATCGACGAGCGCAGCACCGCCCGGCCGTCGGCAGTGCGCGAGTACGGCGTGGGCCCGGCGCCCTTGAGCTGCAACTCCCAACGCTGTCCGTCGTCGGCAACGCCCTCGCCCAGGGTGATCGCGCGGCCATCGCCGAGCTGCCCGGCCCAGTGGCCGAACTGATGCCCGCCGTAGTTGCCGGCGAAGGGCATCATCCCCGGTGCGAGCGCGTTGCCGCCGAAGACCTGCGCGAACGCCGGCGAGGCGACGGTCTGGGCATCGAAGCCCAGCGCCTGCGCCATCTCGGCCGAATGCGCGAGCAAGCGCGGCGCAGCGACCGGCGTCGGCAGGACCGGCGACCACAGCGCACCCTCGACCTGGCGCCGCCGGCTGCCGGCCTCGGCATCGCCCGGCAGCTCGCGCACGAAGCAGTTGTCCAGGCGCAGACCATGCGTCAGCGCGACCTGCGGCAGGACCGTCGTGCTCATCGCCCCAGCTCGTAGGGACCGCCGACCTCGAGCGCGCGCCGGTAGGCCGGCCGCGCATGGATCCGCTCGACGAAGTCGCGGATATGCGGACCGACGTACTCGCCCGCGCGCGCCACTGCGGCCTCCAGCGGAAAGCTCATCTGGATGTCGGCCGCGCTGAAGCGCTCGCCGAGCAACCACGGCTGCGCCTGCAGTTCGCGCTCGACATAGCCCAGATGCGTGGCCAGTTGCGGGCCGACAAACGCCTGCATCGTCCGGTCGGCGATGCCGCGCGCGATCGGCCGCACGAAGAACGGCATCGGCGCGCTGCGCAGGCGCGCCATCACCAGGGTCAGCAGCAGCGGCGGCATCGCCGAGCCTTCGGCGTAGTGCAGCCATTGCCGGTAGCGCAGCCGCGCGTCCTCGTCGTCCGGCGCGGGCGAGAGCGTATGCGTGGGGTCGAAGCGCTCGACCAGAGTTTCGACGATCGCCCCCGACTCCACCAGCACGCGGCCGTCGAGCTCGACCACTGGCGACTTGCCCAGCGGATGCACCGCGCGCAGCGCCTCGGGGGCAAGCATGGTGCGGGCGTCGCGCTGATAGCGCACGACCTCGTAGGGTTGCCCCAGCTCCTCGAGCAACCACAGCACGCGCTGGGAGCGGGAGTTGTTCAGGTGGTGGACGCGGATCGTCGCCATCGGGTTCTCTGCGTTCGGCTTGTGGGCGCCATGATGGGCCAGAGCATGACAAGACGCGGAGAATCGGAGCAAAGCGCGCCCCAACGGTCGGCAATCGCTGCACGCAGCGCAGCCACTACAATGGGCCATGCGACTTCTGCTGCTCTCGCTCGGGACCGGGGCGCTTCCCGACTTCATCGCCGACCACGTCGGTCGGCCCGCGTCGACTGTGCGACTGGGCTATCTCGACGACGCCGCGCGTCCCTACGCGGGGCTGCCGTTCGTGGCCGCCGAGCGCGCGCGGATCGTGGCCCAGGGGTACCGGGTGATCGCGCTGACCGCGGGCGACTTCGAGGATCCGGCCGCGTTCGGCGCAACGCTCGAGGGACTCGATGCGCTCTACGTCGCCGGCGGCAATACGTTCGCCCTGCTGGCGGCCTTGCGTCGCCGCAGTGTCGACGCGGCGTTGGTGGCGCAGGTCCAGGCCGGCCTGCCCTATATCGGGGCCAGTGCCGGAGCGATCGTGACCGGTCCCAGTATCGAACCCGCATCGCTGATGGACGACCCGGCCGAGGCGCCGGCGCTGGCCGAGCGTCGGGGACTTGGGCTGGTCGATACCGTCGTGATCCCGCACGCCGACGGTGCCTTGCCGCCGTATCCGCCCGCCCTGATCGCCGAGATCCGCCGCACCTACGGGGCCACATATCCCCTCACGTTCCTCGACGACGACCAAGCCCTGCGGATCGACGATGCAGCGCCGCGCCTGATCGCCTCGCCCTGAGCAGCCGCGGACCGGGCGATCCGGATCGCGCAGGCATCCGCGCCTGGTCGCACCGCGCGTCGGCAGGGCTCCAGGCCGGCTGCTGCCATTGGCTTCGATACGCATTCCGCGATCCCGGGGCCATCGCGGGTTACACTATGCGGTTCCCCCGACCGGCACCGCGCCGGCGCTACGAGAGACCGCACCATGAGCGCCGAGACGCCCATCGCCCCCGCTTCGACCCCCAAGTTCACCGACCTCGCCTTGCCCGAGACGCTGCTGCGCGCGCTGGCCGGCGTGGGCTACGAGTCGCCGTCGCCGATCCAGGCCGCGACCATCCCCCCGCTGCTCGAAGGCCGCGACGTGCTCGGCCAGGCGCAGACCGGCACCGGCAAGACCGCCGCATTCGCGCTGCCGATCCTGGCGCGCATCGACCCGGCCGCCCGCAAGCCGCAGGCGCTGGTGCTCGCCCCCACCCGCGAACTGGCGATCCAGGTCGCCGAGGCGTTCCAGAAGTACGCCGCGCACATGCCCGGCTTCCATGTGCTGCCGATCTACGGCGGTCAGGGCTACGGCCAGCAGCTGTCGGCGCTCAAGCGCGGCGTGCAGGTGATCGTCGGCACGCCCGGCCGCGTGATCGACCACCTCGAGCGCGGCTCGCTCGATCTGTCGGAGCTGCGCGCGCTGGTGCTCGACGAGGCCGACGAGATGCTGCGCATGGGCTTCATCGATGACGTCGAAGCGGTGCTGAAGAAGACGCCGGACACGCGCCAGGTGGCGCTGTTCTCGGCGACGATGCCGACCCAGATCCGGCGCATCGCGCAGACCTATCTGCGCGAGCCGGTCGAGATCGCGATCAAGGCGACCACCACGACCGCCGCCAACATCCGCCAGCGCTACTGGATGGTCAGCGGCACCAACAAGCTCGATGCGCTGACCCGGATCCTGGAAGCCGAACCGTTCGACGCGATGATCATCTTCGCGCGCACCAAGCTGGCGACCGAGGAACTGGCCGAGAAGCTCTCGGCGCGCGGCCTGGCCGCGGCCGCGATCAACGGCGATCTCGACCAGAAGCAGCGCGAGAAGACCATCCAGCAGCTCAAGGATGGCCGTATCGATGTCCTGGTGGCGACCGACGTCGCCGCGCGCGGGCTGGACGTGGAGCGCATCAGCCACGTGCTCAACTACGACATCCCCTACGACACCGAAAGCTACGTGCACCGGATCGGCCGCACCGGCCGCGCCGGGCGCAGCGGCGAGGCGATCCTGTTCGTGGCCCCGCGCGAGCGCGGCATGCTCGGCGCGATCGAGCGCGCGACCCGGCAGAAGATCGAGCAGATGCAACTGCCGACGGTCGAGATCGTCAACGAACGCCGCGTCGACCGCTTCCTGGAGAAGATCACCGGCGCGCTGGAGAGCCCGCAACTGGCGCAGTTCCGCGACCTGGTCGATCGCTACGAGCGCGAGCACAACGTGCCCGCCGCCGAGATCGCCGCGGCCCTGGCCACCCTGGTCCAGGGCGACACGCCGCTGTTGCTCGATCCGCCGCGCAAGCCCGAGAAGCCGTTCGAGCGCGAATTCGTCGAGCGGCCCGGTGGTCGCGAAGCCTCGCGCGCCGCACGCGAGCCGCGGGAGCCCCGCGAGCCTCGTGCGCCGCGCCCCGACCAGGGCCCGCGCGAGCCCGACGTGGGCATGGAGACCTTCCGCATCGAAGTCGGCTACGTGCACGGCGTGCAGCCGGGCAACATCGTCGGTGCGATCGCCAACGAGGCCGACCTGGAAAGCCGCTACATCGGCCGGATCGACATCCGCGACGACTACAGCCTGGTCGACCTGCCCGAAGGCATGCCGCGCGAGCTGCTCGAGCACCTGAAGAAGGTGCGTGTGGCCGGCCAATCGATCCGCATGCGCCGCGCCGAGGAGGCCGATATGGCCGCCGCCCCGCCGCGCAGCGGCAAGCGTCCGTTCGCCGGCAAGCCGCACGGCAAGCCCGGCTTCCGCCCCGGCGGTCCGCGCAAAGGCCCCCGCCGCGACTGACGCTAAAAACCGGGGTCAGAGTCGAATTTCGCCTGACGTGCGCTCGACCCCGGTGTTCCGTAGCGAAATTCGACTCTGACCCCGGTTTTGGATGTGCCTAGAATCGGGGGATGCCCCGCATTCTTGTTTTCCAGCATGTCGCCGCCGAGCCGTTGGGAACGCTCGATCCGCTGATCCGCCGACGCGGACACCGGATCCGCTTCGTCAACTTCGAGCGTGAGCCCGATGCGCAGCCGACGGTCGTTCGCTACCGCGGTCTGATCGTGCTGGGGGGTCCGATGAACGTCGAGGACCGGCACGCACGGGCGCATCTGCTGACCGAGTTGCACGCGATCGAGCGCATGCTCGAACTCGGTCGCCCGGTGCTGGGCATCTGCCTGGGCGCGCAGTTGCTGGCGCACGTGCTCGGTGCGCCGGTGAGGCGCATCGCGCGGCCTGAGATCGGCTGGTATCCGCTGCGCAGCACCGAGGCCGGGCTCGGCGACCCCGTGCTCGCCCCGCTCGGCGCCGGTGCCCCGGTGTTCCAGTGGCATGGTCGGCATTTCGAGATTCCCGGCAGCGCCGTGCACCTGGCGCGCACCGACAGTTGCGATCAGCAGGCCTTCCGCTATGGCGACAACGCCTACGGGTTCCAGTTCCACCTGGAGATGGACGCGCCGCTGATCGAACGCTGGCTCGGCACGCCGGCCTATCGCGACGAGCTCGCCAGCGCCGGCCTGCCGCACGACGCCGATGCGATCCGCGCACTGACCGCGCAGCACATCGCACCGATGCAGGCGCGCGCCGAGGCGGTCTTCAACACCTTCCTCGACCTCGTTGGCCGCCCCGACCGCCGCTTCGTGCTGCCGTCGCGGGAGTTCGGCTGAGCCGGCACATCAGCGTGGCGAGGCCGACCTGCCCGGCGCGCGGGTGGACACGGGTCGCCCCCAAAAGCGCCCCCATCCCAACCTTCCCCCTGTAAGGGGCGCAATGCCCCGCGTGACGGCGGACGGAGCGACGCCGCACTTCGCCGCCGGGGTGAGTCGGCGCGCACAGCGCGTCGGTTGTGGCTGCTGGGTCGCCCTCCAAAAAAAGCGCCCCCATCCCAACCTTCCCCCGCGTCGCGGGGGAAGGGGCAGAGCCGCAGCCCGCACGTTCCGGGGAGGAGGCAGAGCTCCCCCGGGGGGAAGGGTCAGAGCCGCGATCCGTGCGTTCCGGGAAGAGGCAGAGCTACCCCGCGGGGGAAGGGTCAGAGCCGCGACCCGTGCGTTCCGGGGAAGGGGCAGAGCTATCCCGCGCGTCGAGGGGAAGGGGCAGAACCGCAGCCCGTGCGCTCCGGGGAAGGGGCAGCGCTATCCCGCACGTCGCGGAAGGGGCAGAGCCGCAGCCCGTGCGTTCGGGGAGGGCGCAGAGCTGCAGCGCCGCGGGTGACGGGACGCAAGCTTGCCCCTCCCCCGCCTGCGGGGGAGGTCGACGCGCAACGCGCGTCGGGTGGGGGCACGGGCCCGCCGCTTAAAACAACCCGCCGATCTTCGGCAGCGAGACGTCCGGCAGCCGGACATCCGGGCCCAGCACATGCCAGACCTCGGCCAGCGGCGGCCAGCCCAGATACGGCGCCAGCCACCAGTAGGCGGCGACCAGGATCAACACGGTCACCAGCAGACGCAGCACCACGCCGGCCACCTTGAAGGCGAGCCAGATGCCGACGATGACCAGGACGAAGCCGAGCCAGCTCACGCGGCCTCCGCTCCATCGTGCAGCGGGCGCAGCGCGGGATCGAGCGCGACGCGCTCGTCGAAGACGAAGCAGCGGCCGTCGTAGCCGAAGCCGCCCACGCGTTCGAAGTACCCCAGAATGCCGCCGTCGAGTTGCAGCACATTGTCCATGCCGTCGGCACGCATCCACAGTGCCGCCTTCTCGCAACGGATGCCGCCGGTGCAAAAGCTCACGACGGTCGCGTCGCGCAGCCCATCGCGGTGCGGGGCCAGCGCCTCCGGCAGTTCGGTGAAGTTGTCGATCGGCAGGGTCAGCGCGCCGGCGAAGCTGCCGTGGGCGACTTCCTCGCGGTTGCGCGTGTCGAGCAACACCAGCCGGCGACCTGCATCGTCGTGACCCTGCGCGATCCAGCGCGCCAGGTCTTCGGGCGCGACATCGGGCGCACGGGCCGGTGCCGCCAGCGGCATCGCCTCGGGCCTGCGGAAACTGATGATCTCGGGTTTGACCTTGACCTTCAGCCGTGCGAACGGCACCCCCTCGCTGCCGCTGCGCTTGACCTGCAGCGTGGAAAATCGCGGGTCAGCGCGTACTGCTTCGACCAGCGTGTCGATGGCCGCAGCGGCGCCGGCCAGGAACAGGTTGATCCCCTCCGGGGCGACGAGCACCGTGCCGCGCAGTTCGCCGGCTTCGGCCAGCGCACGCAGCCAGTCGGCGACGGCAGCCGGATCGTCGATGGCGGCGAAGTGGTAGGCGGCGAGGTTGTCGATCATGGGCGCAATTGTAGCGGGGCCCGCCCTCGGCCTCCGCGCCGACGCCCTCGCCCGCGGGAACCGGATGGCAGAGCGCAGACGATCAGGCCGCCGAAAACCCAGAGCGCGGCATGAGAGCCGATCTCGGGACCGGGAGGTTCCGCCAGCGACCCGATGCCCCCCACCCCAGCCCTCCCCCGCGATGCGGGGGAGGGAGCGCGCGGTGATTGCGGTACAGCCCGCCCCCGCTTTGCGGGCAGGGAGCCATCCCGGCGCCTTGGTCCAAGCGGTCAGCACAGAACGCCGAACGTGAGGGACGACCTCAGCGCTCGTAGTTCTCCCGCACGAAGCGGTCGAACAGCCGCACACCAAAGGCCGATGCGCCGGCCGGGGTCGTCGGCAGCTCGTTGCCGTCGCGCCAGGCCATGCCGGCGATGTCCAGGTGCGCCCAGGCGCGGCCCGGATCGATCCACTCGCCGATGAAGTGCGCCGCCGTGCCCGAGCCCGGGCGGCCGCCGCCGTTGCGCAGGTCGGCGATCGGCGATTCGAGCAGCTTGCCGTAGCCCGGATGCATCGGCATGCGCCAGACCGGCTCGCCGGCCGCCTGGCCTGCGGCAGTGAGTTGCGCGGCCAGGGCATCGTCGCGGGTGAACAGGCCGGCGTAATCGTTGCCCAGCGCGGTGACGATCGCGCCGGTCAGCGTGGCGATATCGACAATCACGCGCGGGTTGTCCTGGCGCTGGACGTACCACAGCGCATCGACCAGCACCATGCGCCCTTCCGCGTCGGTGCTCATGATTTCGTAGGTCTTGCCGGACGCGGTGCGCACCACGTCGCCGGGGCGCGCGGCGGTGCCCGAGGGCATGTTCTCGGCCAGCGCGGCCACGGCCACGGCGTTGACCTTCGCGTTGCGGCCGGCGAGCGCGAGCACGGCGCCGGTCGCGCTGGCCGCGCCGGTCATGTCGTACTTCATGCGCCACATGTTCTCGCTGCCCTTGATCGAGATGCCGCCGGTGTCGAAGGTGATGCCCTTGCCGACGAACGCGACCGGGGCCTCGCCGCGCGCGCCGCCGTTGTAGCGCACGACCATCAGCCGCGGCGGCCGCGCACTGCCCTGCCCCACGGCCAGCAGGCTGCCCATGCCCAGCTTGTCCATCGCCGGCACGTCGAGCACCTCGATGCTGACGTTCGGTTTGCCGGCGAACGCCTCGCGCGTCCGCGCGACGAACACCTCGGGATACAGCACGTTGGCCGGTTCGGTGACCAGGTCGCGTGCGAACGCCACCCCCTCGGCCACCGCCTTCCAATCGCCGTCCCAGGTGCGCGCGGCATCGGCGCCCGCGGGGCTGCGCACGACCAGCGTGCCGGTCCCGGCCGCCTGGCCGTCGCCCCCGCTGCGGTAGGTGTCGAAGCGGTACTGGCCCAGCGCGGCGCCGAACGCGAGGTGCGCGGCGGCGCCCGATTCGGCGCCTTCCCACAGCACGTCGATCTGCGGCGCACGGCTGCGTGCGGCGAACCGACCGACCTGGCCCCCGACGTCCTCGATCCGGCGCGCATCGGGCGTGCCGGCGCCGGTGCCGATCAGCAACACGCGGTCGTAGCCGGCGATGCCCGGCAGGTCGAGCTGGCTGTCGGCCTTGCCGCTGAAGCCGGCCGCGGCGATGGCCCGGGACAGCGCACCCTGACTGGCGGCGTCGATCTGTGCGAACGCGCCGCTGCGTGCGCCGCCGTCAGCGACTTCCGGAACCGCCAGCACCAGTGTGCCGCCGGCCGGCGTCTGTGCGCTGTCGAAGCGGATGTCGCGCTGCGCAGCGGCAGGCAGGGCAAAGGTGGCGATCAGGCTCGCGAGCAGCAGCGGCTGCAGCGGTCGGGGTCGGCGCATGGAATCTCCGAAGGGCGAAGGGCGGGCCCGCGCGCGCGGGCAACCATCGACCTTAACAATGCCGGCGCGTCTGACGCCGTGCCGATGGTCATGCCTGCCCGACCGCGCTCACGCTTTCGGCGAGCCGTCCTTCGCGAGATGGCGACTGGCCCACATGTTGTCGACGAGGTTGGGATAACGCCGGCCGTTCTCGTCGGCACGCTGCTGCGCTGCGTTCTTCTGCGCCGTGCTCAACCGGGTGCGTGCGGACCGCGGCTTCGGATTCGGCCGCGTCCAGGGTTTGGTCTTGGGCTTGGGCTGCGCGCGGGTCGGCGTACCGGACATGGCGATGCGCTCATCGAATGCGAAGGGTCGCCCGTCCCCGTCCGCCGGCAGCAATGCCGGCCAGGACGACGACGGGACGGTCGCGAGCTTGCAGTGCCTGACGTCGCCCCGGCGTGACGTGGGCTCAGCGCGAGAGCATGTACCCGGGCACCGCCATCAGCCCGATCAGCGCCACGATCGCGGCGACGATCAGTGCCACGCGCAGCGGGTTGGCCCGCATGATGTCGGCGAAGGTCTCGGCGGTCCCGTCGCGCTCGGCCTGCGCCTGGTCGGCACGCGCGCGTGCCTGGCGCTTGGCCTGGTAGTCGGCCATCAGCGCCTTGGCGCGCGGCAGGTCGTCGTTGTCACGCAGCCAGATACCGCCCTGCGAGATCCCGAACGGGCTGGGCCGGGTCTGGTACCAGTCGATGCGGGCCTCGTCGAGGAAGGCGCGCACGTCGGCGGCCTCGTCCTCGGGCACGTAGCGCAGGTTGAGCAGCAGTTTGGCCATGGCGATCGGAGAAAACGGGGACGGCGGCAGCGTGCGCCGATGATAGCCCGGCCTCAGCGTTTGGTCGTCACCGCGCGGCGCAGGTTGTGGCGCGCCTGGGTATCCAGGCGCGCATGGAAGCCGTCGTCGAGATACAGCCGGTCGCGCGCCAACAACGCCTTGAGAAAGCGTCGACGGTTGAGCGCATACAGCCAGCGCGGCACATGGCGGTACTCGGACGCGATGCCACGATCGTAGGCATCGAACGCGGCGGGATCGGCGCCGAGAATGGCCATGTCGCAGTCGAGGAAGCGCCGGGTGTCGTCTCCCTGCGCGTCATGCGAGAAGTCGTCCGGCGCGAGGCTGCCGTGGCGCGCGGTGAGTTCGATCAGCTCGACCACGCGCGCGACATCGACGCCCGCCTCGGGCAGCCAGCGCGCGATCGCGTCGGCCGCCAATTGCGCCGAGCGTGCCTCGTTGTCGCTGCGGCCGGCCTCGTAGATCGCGTCGTGGTAGAGCACCGCCAGCCACACCTCGACCGGCTGCGCCCAGCCCTCGGCCGCGGCGACGGCATCGTAGTGGCGCAGCAGCTCGGCCACATGCTCGAGGTTGTGATAGGCGCGCGGCGGCGTGGCGTAGGCCGCCTCCAGCGCAGCGCGCATCGGTGCCGGCAACGCGATCGGTCCCGGCCGGGTCATGTCGCCACCCGCCACGGCCGCACCACCAGCAGCGCACCGACGCCCACCAGCACCGCGCCCACGACCCGCATCGCATCGATCGGGCGCGGCTGCGAGAGCACGCCGAAATGATCGACCAGCAGCGAGCCGACCAGTTGCCCGGCCACGATCAGGCAGATCATGCCGGCCGCGCCGAGCCGTGGCACCAGCAAGGTGCCACTGAACACGAACACCGCACCGATCAGCCCGCCCAACCACAGCCACGGCGGCAGCGCGGCCAGCTCGCGCAGCGTCGGCCAGGGCGTGCGGCTGGCCGCCAGGGCCAGCCCGAGCGCGCAGGTGCCGACGGCGAACGAGACGAAGGACGCGAACAGCGCCCCGTGGGTCAGCGCGCCCAGGCGCGCATTGAGCAAGGCCTGCAGCGGCAGCGCCATCCCCACGATCGCGGCGAGCGCGATGCTGGACAGCAGCCAGATGTTCATGCGGAGCTCCGGCAGGGCGGCGGATCAGTCTACGTGCCGCGGCCCGAGCCTGCGCGCGCTCATGCCGCCGGGCGGTCGCGCGGCAAGGCCAGCAGCGCACCCAGGCTCAACAGCGCCGCCACCGCGAGGTAGGCACCGACTGCGTGCAGGCCGAAGCGACCGCCCAGCCAGGTCGCCAGATACGGCGCAAGCGAGGCGCCGAAGATGCCGGCCAGGTTGAACGCCAGCGAGGCGCCGGTGTAGCGGACCGTGGCGGGAAACAGCTCGGCCAGCAGCGTGCCGACCGGGCCATAGGTCAGGCCCATCAGCCCCAAGCCGATCATCAGGAACGCGAGCGTGGCACCGGAGCTGCCGGCGACGAACAACGGCGCAAAGCCCAGGCCGAACAGCGCGATGGCGATGCTGGCCAGGATCATCGTGCGGCGACGGCCGACGCGGTCGGCATACAGCGCCGACACTGGAATCGTCGCAGCGAAACACAGGACGCCGACCAGTTGCAGCAGCAGGAACTGCTCGCGGGTGTAACCGAGCCGCGCGGTCCCCCAGCTCAGCGCGAAGACCGTCATCAGGTAGAACAGCACGAACGTGGCCAGCGCGAGCAGCGTGCCCAGCAGCACGCCGCGCCCATGGCGCAGCAGCACCTCGCGCATCGGCAGGCGCACTCGCGCATGACCGTCGAGCACACGCTGGAAGTCGGGCGTCTCGGTGATGCGCAGGCGCACCCACAGGCCGACGAGCACCAGCAGGGCGCTGGCCAGGAACGGAATGCGCCAGCCCCAGGCCAGGAACGCCGACTCGTCCATCAGCCGGCCGAGCAGCAGGAAGGTGGACGTCGACAGGAAGAAGCCCAGCGGCGCGCCGAGTTGCGGGAACATGCCGTACCAGGCGCGCTTGCCGGGCGGTGCATTCTCGGTCGCCAGCAGCACCGCCCCGCCCCACTCGCCGCCCAGGCCCAACCCCTGACCGAAACGGCACAGCGCGAGCGCGATCGGCGCGGCGATGCCGATCTGGGCGTGGGTGGGGAGCAGGCCGATGACGACGGTGGAAATGCCCATCGTCAACAGCGCGGCCACGAGCGTGGCCTTGCGGCCGATGCGGTCGCCGTAGTGGCCGAAGACCGCCGATCCTATCGGGCGGGCGATGAACGCCAGCGCGAAGGTGGCGAGCGACTGCAGCGTCGCCGCGGCGGGATCGGCGTCGGGGAAGAACAGCGCCGGGAACACCAGCACGGCCGCGGTGGCATAGATGTAGAAGTCGAAGAACTCGATGGTCGTGCCGATCAGGCTTGCAAACAGCACACGGCCTTTCGAGTTGGGCGGCGTCGGGGACATGGTGAAGGCGGCGCGGGGAGAGCCGGCATTCTGTGCAGGACTGGCCATGGCTTGCAAAGATGCCGGCTGTGCGCGTCACCTCTCCCTGCCTGCGGCGGCATTGGACACGCGCCGGCGTGTCGGTTGGGGCACTGGCTCGTCGCGGAAAAAGGCCCCCATCCCAACCTTCCACCCGTAAAGGGCGCAATGCTCCGTAAGCCGGGGGAAGCAGCTCAAAGCCGTCATCGCGCGGGATCACCTCCCCCGTACGCGGGGGAGGTCCACCCACTGGCGGCACTCTGCGCAGTGCGGGTCCTCACCTCCCCCGCACGCGGGGGAGGTCGACACGCGCAGCGTGTCGGGTGGGGGCACGGGCCCGCCCGACACGCCGCGCGGGATCAGAACGTCGTGCGCAGCGACAGGGTCACGTTGCGCGGTTCGCCGTAGAAATTGCCGCGGCCGGTGGCGGAGATCCGAGTGTAGTAGACCTTGTCGAACAGGTTGCCGACATTCAGGCGCACAGTGAGGTTGTCGCGCACCCGGTAGCCGACCAGTGCATCGACGACGGCGTAGCCGCCCTGCCGCACCACGGTCGGCACGGCCGCGTAGGCGTTGCCGCCTTCCACCGGCGAGTACCAATTCACGCCTGCGCCCAGTTGCAGGCCTGCGAGTGCACCGGCGGTCACGTCGTAATGGGTGAACAGCTTCAGGCCATGCTTGGGCGAGATCCGCGTGAACGGCCGGTTCTCGTTGGTACTGTCCTTGGCATAGGCGTTGGTGTTGTAGGCGTAGCCGCCGAAGATCGACCAGTTCTCGGTGATCCGGCCGTTGGCTTCCAGCTCGACGCCCTTGGACTCGACCTCGCCCTCGGCGACGTAGAAGCCCTCGTTGTCCGGGTCAGGTTGCGCGCGACCGACCTGATCGATGCGATAGGCGGCGGCGCTGAGCAGCAGGCGGCCGTCCATCAGCGCCCCCTTGACGCCACCTTCCCACTGCTCGCCGCGCGAGGGATCGATCAGCCGGCCATCGGCGGTACGGCGCTCTTGCGGCTGCAGGCTTTCGACGTAGCTGCCGTAGACCGTCCATTCCCCGCTCAGATCGTAGGTCAGGCCCGCGAAGGGCGTGACTTCCGACGGCATGCGATTCTCCGTCCAGGGGCCCAGACGCACCGGCTGCGGATTGGTCAGGCTGGGACGGTCGCGGGTGAAGCCGTTGCGCGCTTGGATCTGCCACTGGCTCAGGCGCGCGCCGGCCAACAGGTTCAGGCGCTCGCTCAGGCTCAGATTGGCATGACCGTACACGCCCCACTGGCGGGTCTTGCTCAGGCCGCCGCTGTTGGGCTGATAGCCGGGGCGCGGGATCGCGGTGTCCGGATTGAACACGTCGATGCGTGCGAACGCGCTGTCGCGCCATTCGACGTAGCTGTAGTCGCTCTTTTGCAGATCCGCGCCGATCAGCACGTCATGCTCGCGGCCGAACAGGTCGAACGCGCCGCCGACATTGACGTCCACGCTGGTCCAGCGTTCGGTCGTGTCGCCGTAGTAGGCGATCTGGTTGACCCAGCCGTTGTCCGGGCGGACCGCGCCGTTGCCGATGTAGGCGTAGTAGTTCTCCGAGTCGTCGCGGGCGCGCTGGAACGTGGCCTTGGCGTGCCAGGCCTCGCCCAGACGCCAGTCGAGTTCGGCGAAGCCGACGATGCTCTGGCTGTCGAGCGCGTTCCAGTCGGCCCCCAGATAGGTCGAACGCCGCACGGGCAGCAGGCCGCCGCCCACATAGCCCGGCAGACCGGTCTGGATCGGCGCCAGATAGTCCTGGTAGTGCGCGCCGACGGTCAGCGTCGCGGCGTCGCCCAGATCCAGCGAGGTCACGCCGTAGGCGACATAGCGTTCGCGGCGGCCGACGTCGTAGAACATGTCCGATTCGTGCGCGGAGGCGGCAAAACGGCCGCGCAGTTGTCCGCCTTCGACCAGCGGTCCGCCGACGTCGATCTCGGCGCGGGTATTGTCCCAACTGCCTGCCAGCAGCGCGCCGCTGGCGTGGAACGTGCGTTGCGGGCGCTTGCGCACCAGGTTGATCGCGCCGCCAGGCTGCGCGGCACCGGAAAACAGGCTCGACGCCCCGCGCAGGACTTCGACGCTCTCGTACACGGTCAGGTCGGGCCGCGGTCCGGGGTAGCCGGTCGACGGCACGCCGTCGATGAGGTAGGTGCTGATGTTGAAGCCGCGCGAGATGTAGGTCTGTCCTTCGGAGCTGACGCCGGTCACCGTGATGCCGGGCGTCTGCATCAACGCGTCCTCGAGCGTGTAGAGGTTGCGCAGTTCGATCTGCTCACGCGAGATCACCGAGATCGTCTGTGGAATGTCCTTCAGATCCACCGCCTGCTTGATGCCGGCCGCGTAGCGCGTGCCGTGCACATTGACCTGGTCGAGCGAGGTCGCATCCGCGTAGCGGCCGCTGTCGTTGTCCGCGGCTTGCACCAGGATCGGCGCGGCCGCCACGAGCAGACCGAGCGCCAGCGCCAATGGACGACGGGCGAGCGGCGCCGCCGTCGCGGGGACGGCACAGCCGAACACAGGAGACGAGGCAGTGGAGCGGACAAGTCGAGCGGTACAACGGGACATGGGGGTTCCTTGGACGACGGGCAAAAGACGGCATGCGTCGCGCGCCGGAAGCGGCGCGACGGGTGGCAGGGAGGGCTGGCCGGTGCGAGCGGTTGCGCACGGGTGGCGACTGCGGTGATCGGCGCCCAGAGGGCACGCCGAATTCGAGAATGATTATCGTTCATTAACGCAATGTCAACGCGTGCGTCGTGCCTGGACGCGCGACGCGCCCTACGTCACAGCCCCCGCGCGACCCTGGCGCGATTGGACAGATCGACACATCGAGTATACGATTAGGCGCCACATCATATGGCGGCAACACATGGAGTTGGAACAGAAGTACCGCGCGTTGTTGCAGCAAGCCGAACAACGGCAACTCCCGGACGTCGACGGCATGGCCCTGTGCTTCCGGACGCTGTCGCTGGCCGCGGCCATCGATCGCGATTGCGCCGCGCTGCTGGCGCCCTACGGATTGTCGGAAGGGCGCTTTGTGATGCTCTTCCTGCTCGAAGCCGGCGAAGGACTGGCCCCGCACGCGCTTGCCGAACGTGCGGGGGTCACCCGCGCCACGGTGACCGGGCTGCTCGACGGCCTGGCGCGCGAGGGCCTCATCGAGCGCAGGGCCGATCCCCATGATCGCCGCGCGCTGCGCATCCATCTCACCCGTCAGGGCAAGCAGCGGGCGCGCCGTGTGTTCGATGCGCATACGCGGTGGATCGCCAGTCTGTTCGGCGGATTGAACCCAGCCGAGCGCACCCAACTGGCGACACTGCTGGACAAGGTCGCGATGCGGTTGCCCCCTGCCCTGCAGGCGGCAGCACAATGAGCGCATCGGCCCGGCGCACGGGCGCCATCCGCGCATCCGACATCCCTGTCGAGGTGCTCGAGGCGCTGTCGCTCGGCGCGCTGCCCAGTGCGACGCTGGCCGAAGGTCTCGCGGTCGATCAGGCCCGGCTGTTGCGGACGGTCTTTCCGCGCTTGCCGCCGCACGCCCTGACCAACGCGGACGCCGCCTGCCGGCTCGGCATCCTCAAGCGCATGCGCGCGATCGCCCAGGTGCTGCTGCAGGCCCTGGGGCCGGCCGGCATCGCGGACTGCCAAGCGCATGCCTCGGACACCGTGCGCGGCTGGGCTTGTTTCATGATCGGCCAGCAGCCGGACATCGACCTGCCCCGCCGGCTGGAGGCGATCCGACCGTTGGCCGACGACCTGCACTTCGGCGTCCGCGAGTGGGCCTGGATGGCGGTTCGCCCGCAGCTGGCGCAGGACCTGAACGCGGCCATTGCGCAGCTGACCCCGTGGACCGCCTCGCCCTCCGAACGCCTGCGCCGTTTCGCCAGCGAAGCCTTGCGCCCGCGCGGTGTCTGGTGCGCGCATATCCCGGCCCTCAAGCAGCAGCCGCAGATCGCGCTGCCTCTGCTCGAACCGCTCCGCGCCGACCCCGCCACCTACGTCCAGGACTCGGTGGCGAACTGGCTCAACGATGCAGCGAAGGATCGCCCCGACTGGGTCCGCGGGCTCTGCACGCGCTGGCGTCAGGGGCAGCCGACCGAAGCCACGCGCCGTATCTGCACCCGCGCCCTGCGCAGTCTGGACTGACAGCACGCGCCCAGCTCCGCACGCCGACGCGCCGGACACTCCCGCGTGTCATGCCAGCTCGCCGGCCTGCACATCGCGTCCGCGCAGGCGGACGCTGCCCCACAGTGCGAACAGCAGCACTGCGGCGCCGGCCACCAATCCGACGGCGAAACCGGCACGCGTGCCACTGTGATCGACGACCTGTCCGGAGGCCGCCGCCCCCAGCGCCACGCCGACATTCAAGCCGGCCAGCAGCCAGGTCATGCCTTCGGTCAATCGATGCGCGGGCACCACGCGCTCGATCAGCGACATGGCCACGATCATCGTGGGCGCGAAGAAAAGCCCGGCGATGAAGACCATCCCGGCGAGTGCGCCGATGCTGTCGACCAGCCACAACGGCATCGTCGTCGCGGCCGTCGCCAGCCCGCCCGTCAGCAACTGCCGATGCAGCGGCATCGCCAGGCGCACGGCGCCGAACAGCAATCCGGCCAGACACGAACCGAAGGCGTAGGCCGACAGCACCAGGCTGGCGGCCGCGGGCTGGCCCATCTGCCCGGCGAACGCCACGCTCACGATGTCCACCGTGCCGACGATGACGCCCATCGCCAGCAGCAGCAGCGCCAGCAAGCGCACCTCGGCCAAGCGGATCACCGAGCCCGAGCGATCAGCGCCGCCGCCCTGTCCCGCGGCCGGCGGCTCGGTGCCGCGCTGCACGACCAGCGCCGCGGTGCCCAGGGCCAGCAGCAGGGCCGCCACCAGCAGGCCGGCCTGGGGCCAGACGACCACCGACACCCCCACCGACAGCGGCGGCCCTGCGATGAAGGCGACCTCATCGAGCACTGTTTCCAGCGAGTACGCGGTCTGCAGCCGCGGCTGTCCGCGATAGATCGCCGTCCAGCGCGCCCGCACCATCGCCGACATGCTCGGCATACAGCCGGCCAGCAGCGCGCCGGCGAACAGCGTCCAGTCGGCGGCAGGCCAGTGCGACCCTGCGATCAACAGGCCCAAGCCGGCGACGCTGATCGCGCTCGCGACCGGCAACACGCGGCGCTGTCCGTATTGGTCCACCCACCTCGAGATCTGCGGCGACAGCAGCGCATAGGTCAGCACGAACGCCGCCGACACCGCGCCTGCGAGCGCATAGCTGCCGCGCAGTTGCGCCAGCATCGTGATGATGCCGATGCCGGCCATCGGCAACGGGATCCGGGCCAGCACACCGGCGAGCACCAGCCCGCGGGTGCCGGGCAAGGCGAACAGTTCCACATAGGGATTGCGCAACACCGGCCTCCTGGATGCGCTTGCCGCGCGAGCGCGTCAAGCCGACAATGCATACGTCTCGTATGAATAGAATCGTATATTCATACGGATCGTATGTAAATACTGTTGCGTCGAAATCGAGGAGATGGCGATGGTGCGTCGCACCCGCGCGGAAATGGAGAAAACCCGGGCGGCCTTGCTGGCCGCCGCCCGCGACGCGTTCGCCCACCACGGCTACGCGGAGGCCTCGATGGACGCGCTCACCGCCCAGGCCGGCCTGACCCGCGGCGCGCTGTATCACCACTTCGGCGACAAGCCTGGCCTGCTGGCCGCCGTGGTCGCGCAGATCGATGCCGAGATGGACGCGCGCCTGCACGCACTCTCCGAATCGGCCGACACCCCCTGGACAGGACTTACGAGTCGTTGCCGTGCGTATCTGGAGATGGCCCTGGAACCGGAGATCCAGCAGGTGGTGCTGCGCGATGCCCGGATCGTGCTGGGCGGCGCATCGGCGCAGTCGCAGCGCGCGTGCATCGCATCGATGCAGGGCCTGCTCGAATCGCTGATGGCACAAGGCGTCGTCGCCACGACCGACCCGCAGGCGCTGGCCGCGCTGCTCCACGGCAGCCTGACCGAGGCTGCGGTCTGGATCGCGACCGGCGAGGACGGCGACGACCAGGCGCGACTGGCACGGAGTCTCGACGCACTGGACCTGTTGTTGCGCGGACTGTTGCTTGCTTGAGGCCCATCGCCGGTCAGCTCGCAAAGAATCGGCCGCGCACAACGAAAAAGCCCCGGCGCAAGCCGGGGCCTCGAAACGGACGCGTGGGCCGGCCCCTGAAGGCCGGCCGACGATCAGCCGCGGTCCTTGAGTTCCTTGAGCGCGTGCTTGCGCGCGCGCAGCTCGTCGTGCGTCGCCCGCACTTCCGGCAGCAGGCGGGTCACGACGTCGCGCGCGGCCGGCGGCGTGTCCGCATCGCGCGCGGCTTCGTCGAACGCCTCGAGCAGGCGGTCTTCCGACTCTTCCAACTCGGCGACGTAGCCGTATTCCTTGTCGCCGAACGCGGCGCGCACCTTGCCGTAGAACTGCTGCAGCGAGCCGACCATCGTGCCCGAGGTCTCCGGCTTGCCGCCGACGGCCTGTACAGCGGCGCTCAGGTCGGTCACCAGCTGCGACTTGTGCGCAGCGATGCGCGAGAACAGCGTCTTGAGCTCGGCGTGATCGACCTTCTGCGCAGCTTCCTCGTAGAAATCCTTGCCGTCGCGGGCGATGGCGATGAGGTCGTTGAGCGTATGCGCGGACTTGTTGGTCATTTGGGTCTCCGATCGAATGAGGGGATGGCGCGGCGCGAGCGCGATGGAAGGTCGCGGGCCGCATCGTCCAGGCGGGCAATGACTGCGCGTGGCCGTGGAGCGATGGGGCCTACCCTAGAGACCGGTCGGGCAAGGAGACGTGACGCGCGAGCGACGATCTTGTGAAAGCGCGAAGGCCCGGCATGCGCATGCGCTGCGGCTGCTCCAGACCAGGGCAGCGCCCTTCCGTCACCGCGGCAGGGCGCTGTATCGATGCAGGCCTCAACCTGCGGCGTCTGCCTTCGGCAGCGCGTAATCGAGCTGGTAGGCCGGCGGCTCGCCGCCCGGCCCGGTCAGATAGTGGCGCATCCACTGCACCAGGCGGAGCGAATAGTCGTAGCGCGAAGCGCCGCGGCTGTTGCCGTGGCCCTCGCCGGGGTACAGCACCAGGCGCACCGGGGCCTGGCCGGCCAGCTTGAGATACCGGTAGAGCATGTAGGACTGCATCACCGGCACGCGCGGGTCGGCCTCGCCGTGCAGGATCAGCGTCGGCGTGCGCGACTTCTGCGCGTGCGTGATCGGACTGGCCTGGCGGTACATCTCCGGGCTCTCCCACGGCCAGGTCTGCATGTGCACCTGGTACTGCTCGCGCGGGATGTCGCCGGTGGTGACCAGGCTGGCCTGATCCGAGATGCCGACGAACATCACCGACGCGGCGAAGCGCGCGCTGTAGTAGGTGGCGCCCCAAGCGCTGGCGTAGCCGCCGTAGGAGCCTCCGGTGATGCCGACCTTGTCGCGGTCCACCAGGCCGATATCGACCAGGTGATCCACGCCGTCGACCAGGTCGTCGAACTCTTCCATGCCCGGCCGGCCGTGGTCGAGTTTGGAGAACGCGACGCCGCGGCCGGTGCTGGCGCGGTAGTTGGGGAAGAACGAAGCGAAGCCCTGCGCGGCCAGCGTCTGCGCCGGCTGCGCGTAGCTGTTGAGCCAACCGTTGACGTTGTGCGATTCGGGGCCGCCGTGGACGACCACCACCAGCGGCACCCGCGCATGGCCCCGGCGCTCGAGCGGGTGCACCAGCAGGCCCTCCAACTCCAGGCCGTCGCGCGCGGTGTAGCGCACGACCTCCTGCCGCGCCAGCCGCACATCGGCGAGCCACGGGTTGCTGCCGGTCAACCGTCGCGGCTCGGCGCTGCCGGCGGCCAGGTGGAAGATCTCCGACGGGTGCGCCGGCGTGCTGCCGACCAGGGCGAGGTCGCCGTTGCGCGCCACGCTCAGGCCCATGTGCACCGGGCCTGCGGCCGGCAGCAAGGTGCGCTGGCCGGTGCCGTCCACGGCGATCTCGGCCAGCCGGCTCTGCACGCCCTCCTGGCTGAGGAACACCAGCGTCGACGCATCGCGCCAGCCGACATGCCAGACGTGGCCTTCGAGCCCGGGCAGCAGGTCGCGCT
This sequence comes from Luteimonas sp. TWI596, assembly GCF_039674105.1. NCBI lineage: Bacteria > Pseudomonadati > Pseudomonadota > Gammaproteobacteria > Lysobacterales > Lysobacteraceae > Luteimonas > Luteimonas sp. TWI596. The sequence goes on along the minus strand of NZ_JBDJMU010000006.1, from coordinate 150,343 downwards.
GCGCGCCGCCGGTCTTGCCGACCACGGTCAGCCGACCTTCGCTCGGATCGTTGGCATCGGCGGCCGAGATGATCGCCAGGTGTTCGCCATCCGGGCTCCAGGCGATCTCGCCGAGCTTGCCGGGGTTGTCCACGCGCCCCAGTTCGCGGCCCTCGGCCGAATAGATGCGCACGCGCGCATCGACCATCATGTCGTCGGTGAGCTGGCGCGGGGCCACGACCACCGCCAGCCGATCGCCGGCCGGGCTCCAGCGCACGGTGCGCACGCTGCCTTCGATCGCGAGCTTGCGCGGCGCTGCGCTGCCGCCCAGTTCGGCGATCCACACCTCGACCGGGCGCCAGTCCTCCTCGTAGACCTTCTGCGAGAAGCCCTGCTCGCGCAGTTGCTTGCGCGCCGCGTCCTCGGGCTGCGCCGCCAGCAGCGCGGCGCGGTGGCCGTCGGGCGAAAGATCGAAACTGCTGATGTCGCCGGCCAGGTGCGCAACCGCGGTCGATTCGCCGCCACGCAGCGGAATCGTGTACAGCCGCCGGGTCGCGTCGCCTTCGCGCTTGCTCAGGTAAGCGATCGACTGCCCATCGGGCAGCCAGCGCGGCGCGGAGACATCGACCTGGCCAGTCACGAAGCCACGGTCGTGGCCTGCACGGTCGACCACGTGCAGTTCGCTGCGCGCCGGACCGTCGGGGTCGGTGCCCAGCGTGCGCGGCACCGACAGGACGTAGGCCACTTCGCTGCCGTCGGGGCTGATCGCGGCCTGGTTCGCGGCCCGCGTCTGCGCCACCTGTTCGAGCGTCATGCCGGCGCTCTGGCGCGCGGCGACGGCCGGCGTCGCGGTCGCCAGCACCAGCGCGCAGGCGATGCCCATGATCCAACGTTGCATCCGGATCTCCCCGATCGAAAGACAGCCTCGGACTTTGACCGGCTTCGACGAGCGGCGCAACGGCGCGCGGGCCGAACAGCGACCAGGCGCCAAGCGCCCCCTCGCCTGACCCGCCCACGCGCGCCAGACGCTGCGTTATCGCGTGCGTCCGCAAGCGGCCAGATGACGCTCTCGCATCAGGAGAAACGCAGGCAATGCAAGCGAGGGACCGACGGCCAGGCATCCAAGTGGGAGCCACAGCCCGCGCATCCGGAGCCGCCGCCCTTCGGCGACGATCAGCACGATGACCACAACACCGGACACCAGAACATCCGCCCAAGCGAATGCGGCAATGGGCGTGGCCACCGCTTGCGCCACCAACAACGGCACATCGACGCCGTGCCGGGCAAGCCACGGCAGGAACCGAGAGAGCGGGAGCGCAGCGCCCAACACGCACAGCACGAGATAGATCCATTGCATGGCGTGTCTCATCGGGATCCCGATCTCGGCAGAAGGCCGGCGAACGCTAGCCGATCCTGACGGCGATTGAAATCACCGTGCCGGTCACGACGAACGCGGCAGCCTGCGCGAATGGACCGACACCGCTCCGATGTCGACGCAGGCCGCCCCCGGTCCAGAATCCGCATGGCAATGAACCACGCATCGGGCTGCCCCCACTACGCCGTGCGCGCTGCCATCGTCCTGTGCCGCACCACGCGTGCGGCGATGCGCGCAAACACCTCCGGCAACAAGGCACGCACAGGTTCGGGCACCCGCGCCACCAGCGCCGCGGCATCGAATGCCGGCAGCGGGCCACGCCACGCGAAGGCAACCCGATTACTCATCTTCGGCTCGTCGACCACCAACACCTGCGCCTGACCGAAGGCCTGCTGCAGCCGGGCCACATGGGCGTCGGGATCGCGCACGTACAGGTTGCAGGCCAGCACACCGTCGGCGACCAGCGCATCGCGACAGTCGTCGTAGAACGCCTGACTCGACAGCGCTGCCGGAATGCCGTGTTCGTCGTAGCCGTCGACCAACAACAGGTCGAAACGCGCCCGGCGCGACGCCACGAACTGCGCCCCGTCATCGATCACGACCTCCAGCCGCGCGTCGTCGGCCGGCACGCCGAACTCCGCGCGCAGCGCGACCACGTGCGGGTTGTTCTCGACCACCTCGATCCGCGTGTCCGGCAGGTGGCGATAAGCGAACTTCGCCTGCGAGCCCCCGCCCAGGCCGACCATGCCGAGCACCGCCGGCGCCGGCTGCCACAACAGCGCGGCGAACATCGTGCGCGTGTAGTCGACCAACAGTCGATCGGGATCGCCGCTGACCATGCGGCTCTGCGTCTGCCGGCGCACGAACTGCAGCGAGGTGAAGCCATCGTGCCGGCGCACGTAGGGCCGCTTGGGGGCACTGCGGCCGCGCCAGTGGGCCAGCCATCGCGCCCACCACGGCCGCGCCCCGGTGTCGTCCCCCTGCCCCATGCCGGCGCTCAGCGGTTCGACCAGCCGTGCGGCACATGCCCGGCGGCGACGTGCGGCCGCGCCGAATCGATGTTGTGCTGCGAGTCGTCGAAGAAGATGTCCGCCCCGAACGCATCCAGGAACGGCCCCTTCGGCCGCCCGCCCAGGAACAGCGCCTCGTCCAGGCGCACGCCCCAGGCACGCAGGGTGCGGATGACCCGCTCGTGCGCGGGCGCCGAGCGCGCGGTGACCAGGGCGGTGCGGATCGGCGCGTCCTTGCCCGCCGGATACGCCGCCTGCAGATCGTGCAGCGCCGCCAGGAACCCACGGAACGGGCCGCCGGTCATTTCCTCGCGCGCGCGCTCGCGCTCATGCTTGTGGAACGCGTCCAGCCCGCCTTCCTGCGACAACCGCTCGCCTTCGTCGCCGAAGATCACCGCATCGCCGTCGAATGCGATCCGCAACTGGTCGTTGCGATGCGCCGGTGCGCGCGCCGGAATGATCGTCGCCGCCGCGATGCCGTTCTCCAGCGCGCGTCGCACCGAATCGGGGTTGGCCGATAGGAACAACTGCGTGCCGAATGGCTTGATGTAGGGCCAGGTCGGTTCGCCCGAGGTGAACGTCGCGCGGATGATGCCCAGGTTGTGATGCTGGATCGAGTTGAAGATCCGCAGACCCGTATCGGCCGAATTGCGCGACAGCAGGATCACCTCCACGCGCGGCGCATCAGGCGGCGCGTCCACGTTCAGCGCCAGCAACTTGCGGACAAGCGGAAATGCGATCCCCGGCTCCAGCACGTCGTCCTCGTGCGCGCGCTGGTGCTCGGCGTAGGCATCGATCCCTTCGCTCTCGAACAGCGTGTGGCTGTCCTCGAGGTCGAACAAGGCCCGCGAGGAGATCGCGACGGTCAGCGTGGGGACGAAGGTGTCGGGCATGGCAGGGCGTGAGCTCGAAAGGGACCGCGACGCCCCGCCAGCGGGGATCGTCGGATGGACAGCAGGCCCGCCGCCGAGTCGCAGGCATCGCGGACCGACCCGCCATTATGCCAGCCTGTGCCGCGACCCGACCCGCCGCCCTGCCTGCCCTAACCAGAAGCGCCCTCACCCGCGTGTCGAGGTGGCGGGGACACGAACTGGCGTCCGACCTCCCGCGCGCGCAGGCCCCTCCGCCAGAACCCCGCCCGGTCTCAACGCGCACCGTGTAGCCGCGGACGCATTCGCTGCACCGCATCATGAATACCGGGACGTCCAACCGCCGCGACACGCACAAGCGTGACTGGCTTCGCATTCCGGGCACCTGCCATTGACAACGTTGTCTTTCAGGACGCACATGGCAGCCGACACCCCCTTGCTCCGACCTTGTACCGGTTTCCGCTGCCCCCTGGATCCCAGGAGGCGGCGGAAAGGGCATCCGGTCGGCGCTGCGCTCCGCTGTCGGCGTGCCGACGGCGGCTGGGCGCCGGCTTCACTCGGCATCGGAAAGGGAGACTTCGTCATGATGCATCGCAGACTCGCCGCACTGTCGCTGTGCCTGCTGGCCTCGGCCGGCATGGCCGCCAGCGCACAGGCGCAAACCGCCGCCTGTGGGGGCGTTCCCGCATGGAACGCCAGCACCATCTACAACCCGGGCGACCGCCTGACCTACCAGAACCGGCTGTACGAGGCACGCACCCAGATCTGGAACGCGGCGCCCGATTACTGCACCTCTTGCGGCTGGTACCAGGACCTGGGGTCATGCAGCGGCGGCACCGCCAATCAGCCACCGACTGTGGCGCTCACCGCGCCCGCCCAGGGGGCGACATTCGCCACCGGCGCCTCGGTGACGATCACCGCCAATGCCAATGACAACGATGGCACGATCGCCTCGGTGCAGTTCTTCCGCGGCGCGGTGTCGCTGGGGACCGACACCAGCGCGCCCTACGCCCTGACCTGGCAGAACGCGACCGCCGGCCAGCACGTGCTGACCGCGGTGGCCACCGACAACAAGGGCGCGACGACGACCTCCGCAGCGGTGACGATCACCGTTGGCGGCGGCACCGGCCCGGACACCACCGCGCCCAGCGTGCCGACCGGGCTGCAGGCAACGCAGCAGACGGCCGCCAGCATCACGCTGACCTGGACCGCCTCGACCGACAACGTCGGCGGCAGTGGCATGGCCGGCTACGACGTCTATCGCAATGGCCAGATCGTTGGCTCGCCGACCACGCCCGGCTACACCGACAGCCCGTTGTCGGCCAATACCGCCTACACCTACCGGGTCCGCGCACGTGACCGCAGCGGCAACGCGTCGGCGTCCTCGCCGGAGATCGTCGCGCGTACGGTCGCGGCCAATGCCGGCGGCGACAAGCGGGTGATCGGCTACTTCACCCAGTGGGGCATCTACGGCCGCAACTACCGCGTGCGGGACATCGAGACCAGTGGCTCGGCCGCCCGACTCACGCATATCAACTACGCGTTCGGCAACGTGCGCAACAACCGCTGCGAGGTCGGCGTCACCCAGCCGGCCGATCCGAACACGGGGGCCGGTGGCGACGCCTTCGCCGACTACACCAAGGCGTTCTCGGCGGCCGAAAGCGTCGACGGCATCGCCGACACCTGGGACCAGTCGCTGCGCGGCAACTGGAACCAGCTGCGCAAGCTCAAGGCCCGCCATCCCGGACTGAAAGTGCTGATCTCGCTGGGCGGCTGGACCTGGTCGCGTGGGTTCTCGCAGGCCGCACGACCGGAGAACCGGCAGGCATTCGTGGCCTCGTGCATCGACGCCTACATCCGCGGCAACCTGCCGGTCACCGACGGTGCGGGCGGTGCTGCGGCCGCGGCCGGGGTGTTCGACGGCATCGACATCGACTGGGAGTATCCGGTGGCCTGCGGGATCGCCTGCGGCACGGCGGAAGACCGGCAGAACTTCACCGCGCTGCTGGCCGAGTTCCGCAGCCAGCTCAACGCGGTGCGGCCGGGCTTGCTGCTGACAGTGGCCGTGGGCGCGGGCGTCGACAAGATCCGCGTCACCGACCCGAACCTCTACCACCCGTCGCTGGACTACATCAATGTGATGACCTACGACTTCCATGGCGGCTGGGAGCCACGCACCAACCACCACTCGGCGCTGTTCGCATCCCCGAGCGATCCGTCCACGGGCGATGTGCGCTTGTACAACACCGACGATGCGATCCAGGCCTTCCTGGACCTCGGCGTGCCGGCGTCCAAGCTCAACCTCGGCATCGGCTACTACGGGCGCGGCTGGACCAACGTCCCCAACGCCAACAACGGGCTGTATCAGACCGGCACCGCGGCGCCGGGCACGTACGAGGCCGGGATCGAGGATTGGAAGGTGCTCAAGACGCTCGGCTGGCCGCGCTTCGTCGATTCGACCGCGCGCGCGCAGTGGATCTACAACGGCACGACGTTCTGGTCGTTCGACGACCCGGCGCTGATCGCCGAGAAGATGGCCTACGTCAAGGCGCAGGGCCTGGGCGGCGCGTTCTTCTGGGAGTTCAGCGGCGACGACAGCAGCGGCACGCTGACTCGGGCGATCGAGCAGGGCCTGCGCTGAGGCCACGTCCGGCGGGTCCAGGGACGGACTCGCCGGACCGCGTGGGCGCACTGGGCGCCCGCACGACTCACGCCACGAACTGCTCGCTGAGAATGCGTTCCTCGAGATTGTGCTCGGGGTCGAACAGCAGCGTCACCGTGCGCTCGGATTCGCGCACGGTGACCTGCACGACATCGCGCACCTCGTGCGAGTCGGCCGTCGCGCTGACCGGCCGTTTGTAGGGATCGAGCACGCGGAAGCGGACCTCGGTCTCGGCGCGCAGGATCGCGCCGCGCCAGCGACGCGGTCGGAACGGTGCGATCGGGGTCAATGCGACGATGCCCGCGCCCAGCGGCAGGATCGGGCCGTGCGCGGAAAAGTTGTAGGCCGTGCTGCCGGCGGCGGTGGAGAGGATCACGCCATCGCCGACCAGTTCCTCCAGACGCGTGACACCGTTGAGTTCGATGCGCATATGCGCGGCCTGGCGCGTCTGGCGCAACAACGAGACCTCGTTGTAGGCCAGCGACGAGACAGTGGCGCCGGACTCGGTCTCGGCCAGCATCTCCAGCGGATGCAGCACCGCGGGCTGGGCCGCGGCGATGCGCGCCAGCAGGTCGCCCTGGCGGTGCTGGTTCATCAAAAACCCCACGGTGCCCAGCTTCATGCCGTAGACCGGCTTGCCGAGATGGCCGTGGCGATGCAGCGTCTGCAGCATGAAGCCGTCGCCGCCGAGCGGCACCAGGACGTCGGCGTCTGCCGGATCGCACTGGCCGTGTTCGGCGCCGAGCACCTGCAGCGCCTCCTGGGCATCGGCGGTCTGGCTGGCGACGAAGGCGAGGCGGGGCGTTGCGGTCATCGGCGGGCCGGTGCGGGAACGTCGGCGCGCAGCTTAGCGCAGGTGGTGTGGCGGCGGGTCGATGCGGCAGCCGCGGATCGATCCCGCAAAGGACAGGGAGGGCGCCTGTGCGCCCTCCCCGTTGGCCTCAGCTGCGCTGGACGAGCTGCGAGACGCGCTGCACCGCGACCGATACCGTCGGGTAGTCGAGCGTCTTTTGCGCCGCCAGTTCGGCCAGCATCGCCAGCGTGAAGCGCAGCGTCGGATCGTCGCGCTCGAGCCAGGTGCGGACCTTCTCCTCGGGCGTGTCGCCGGGCATCGCCAGCACCTGGCCGACGAGCAGGCGATGCTGCTGGCCGAGATCCTCGCGCAGCACGCCGCGTGCCACCGCGTGCCAGCGGCCATCGACCTCGAGCGCGTCGATCTGCGCGGTCAGCCAGGGCAGATTGAGCGCTTCGCCGAGACGGAAGTGCACGCGCGCGACATCGATCGGCTTGCGCCGCGTCTCGCTGGCGACCTCGATGATGTCCCATGCCGCTTCCAGGTACGGCAACGCGGCAAGCTGCTCGGCCAGGTCCTCCGGCACGCCCTTCTCGCGCCAGCTCTGCAGGCTGGCGTCGTGCTCGGCACGCTGGCTGTCGGCGATGATCTGGCTGCCGATGCGGATGGCGTGGAAACCGTCGTGATAGCGCGCCACGGCCGTGGTGATGTCCGGGATCGCACCGGCACGCGCCAGCAGCCAGCGGGTGAAGGCCCGCTGCAGGTTCCAGATCACCTGCAGGGCATCGACCTGCACCGACTCGGGCACGGCGCCATCGAGTGCGTCGATGCTGTTCCACAGCGCGCGCGCCTCGATCGTCTCGCGGGTGATCGTGAACGCCTTGGCGATCTCGCCCGGCGAGCGCCCGCTGTCTTCCTGCATGCGCAGCAGGAACGTCGCGCCCATGCGGTTGATCATCTGGTTGGTCACCGCGGTGGCGATGATCTCGCGCTTGAGGCGGTGCTGCTCCATGGTCGCGGCGTATTTCTTCTGCAGCGGCACGGGGAAGTAACGCTGCAGCTCGCGCGACAGATACGGATCTTCGGGGATGTCGGAGGCGAGCATCTGGTCGAAGGCGACGAGCTTGGAGTACGACAGCAGGACCGCCAGCTCAGGCCGGGTCAGGCCCAGGCCCTTGGCCTTGCGCTCGGACAGTTCGGCATCTGACGGCAGGAACTCGATCTGGCGATCGAGCAGACCCTGCGCTTCGAGCGTGCGGATGAAGTGGCGCTTGGACCCCAGCCGCGAGACGCTCATGCGCTCCATCAGGCTCAGCGCCTGGTTCTGGCGGTAGTTGTCCCACAGCACCAATTCGGCGACCTCGTCAGTCATCGAGGCCAGCAGCTTGTTGCGCGCGGGCACGGTCAGCTTCTTGGCCTGCACCACCTCGTTGAGCAGGATCTTGATGTTGACCTCGTGGTCGGAGGTGTCCACGCCAGCCGAGTTGTCGATGAAGTCGGTGTTGAGCAGCACACCGGCCTGCGCGGCCTCGATGCGGCCGAGCTGGGTCATGCCCAGGTTGCCGCCCTCGCCCACGACCTTGCAGCGCAGCTCTCGGCCATCGACGCGCAGCGCGTTGTTGGCCCGGTCGCCGACATCGGCGTGGCTTTCCGACGACGCCTTGACGTAGGTGCCGATGCCGCCATTCCACAGCAGGTCGACCGGCGCGCGCAGGATCGCCGACATCAGCTCGTTGGGGCTGAGCGCGGCGGTGTCGCCATCGATGCCCAGCACCTCGCGGGCCTCCTTGGACAGCGGGATCGACTTGGCGCTGCGCGGCCACACGCCGCCGCCCTTGCTGATCAGCTTGGCGTCGTAGTCCGCCCAGTTCGAGCGCGGCAGCGTGAACAGTCGCTGGCGCTCGGCGTAGGAGACCGTCGCGTCGGGCGCCGGGTCGATGAACACATGCCGATGATCGAACGCGGCCACCAGCCGGATGTGCTGCGACAGCAGCATGCCGTTGCCGAACACGTCGCCGGACATGTCGCCGACGCCGACCGCGGTGAAGTCCTGGGTCTGCGAGTTGCGGCCCAGCGCCCGGAAGTGACGCTTGACCGATTCCCAGGCGCCGCGCGCGGTGATGCCCATGCCCTTGTGGTCGTAGCCGACCGAGCCGCCCGACGCGAACGCATCGTCGAGCCAGAAGCCATGCTCGCGGGCGATGCCGTTGGCGATGTCGGAGAACGTCGCGGTGCCCTTGTCGGCGGCAACGACCAGGTACGGGTCGTCGTCGTCGTGACGGACCACGTCGCGCGGCGGCACGATCGCGCCGTCGACGATGTTGTCGGTGATGTCCAGCAGGCCGTTGATGAACAGCGTGTAGCAGGCCACGCCCTCGGCGAACAGCGCATCACGGTCGCCCCCGGCCGGCGGCCGCTTGACGATGAAGCCGCCCTTCGAGCCGACCGGCACGATGACCGTGTTCTTGACCATCTGCGCCTTGACCAGGCCCAGCACCTCGGTGCGGAAATCCTCGCGGCGATCCGACCAGCGCAGGCCGCCGCGGGCCACCGGCCCGAAGCGCAGGTGGGTGCCCTCCACCCGCGGGCCGTAGACGAAGATCTCGCGGTACGGACGCGGCTTGGGCAGTTCGGGCACGCGCGCCGAATCGAACTTGAAGGCGATCGTGTCGCGCACCGCGCCTTCGCGGGTGCGCTGGTAATAGCTGGTGCGCAAGGTCGCATCGATCACGCCCAGGTAGCTGCGCAGAATGCGGTCCTCGTCGAGGCTTGCGACGCGGTCGAGCAGCCCCGTGAGCGCAGTGCGCGCCGCATCGTACTGCGCGTCGCGGTCCTGCGCGCGGGCATCGAGCACCGGCTGCAGCAGTGCCCGCGTGGCGTCGTCGCCCGACAGCGCACCGAGCTGGCTGGCCAGCATCTCGATACCGGCGGCGACCTGCGCGCCGCTCTCGCGGCCGGTGGCCGGATCGAAACGGGCTTCGAACACTTCCACCAGCAGCCGCGCAAGCAGCGGATAGCGGCCGAGCGTGTCCTCGACGTAGGCCTGGGAGAACGGCACGCCGACCTGCTGCAGGTACTTGCAGTACGCGCGCAACATCGCCACCTGACGCCAGTCGAGATCGGCGGCGAGGATCAGCCGGTTGAAGCCGTCATTCTCGGCATCGCCGCGCCACACGCGGTCGAACGCTTCGGTGAACGCGGCCGCGCGCGCGTCGATATCGACGTTCGCGGCCAGGGTCTCGACGAAGAAGTCCTGGATGTAGAGCGTGGTGCCATCGACGATCAGACGCGTGGGATTCTCGGCGATGACCCGCAGGCCGAGGTTCTCCATCACCGGCAGCACCTCCGACAGCGGCAGGTGTTCGCCGCTGCGGTAGAGCTTGAAGTGCAGCAGCGCATCGCCGGCCGACGACGTGGGCTGGGTGTAGAAGCTCAGTTGCAGCGCGCCGCTCGCCTGGGCGGCGGCGAGCTTCTCGACATCGGTCGCGGCGACGGCCGGCGATGCGAACTCGATGTAGGCAGCCGACAGGCCGCGTCCCAGGCGGCCGGCCAGACGCAGGCCTTCGCCTTCGCCCTGGCGACGCACGAGCTCGTCGCGCAGGTCGTCGTGCCAGTTGCGTACGATCTTCTGCAGCGCCTGCTCGAGCGCAGCCTGGTCGACCTCGCCCTGCACGCCCGCACGCGGGCGCACGATCAAGTGCAACTGCGCCAGCGGCGACTCACCCAGCACCACGTGTGCATCGACGTGGTCGGCCTGCATCGTCTCGCGCAGCATGTCCTCGACACGGTGGCGCACGTCGGTGTTGAAACGGTCGCGCGGGATGTAGACCAGCACCGAATAGAAGCGGCCGTAGCGGTCGCGGCGCAGGAACAGCCGGCTGCGCACGCGCTCCTGCAGGCCGAGGATGCCGGTGCCCAGGCGGAACAGCTCATCGGGCGTGGACTGGAACAGCTCGTCGCGCGGCAGGGTCTCGAGCAGGTGCTTGAGGGTCTTGCCGCTATGGCCGGTCGGCTTGAGGCCGGACTCGCTCATCACGTGCTCGAACCGCTCGCGCACCAGCGGGATGTCCCAGGGCCGGCGGGTGTAGGCGCTGGAGGTGTAGAGGCCGAGGAAGCGCTGTTCGCCGACCACCTGGCCCTTGGCGTCGTAACGCAGCACGCCGATGTAGTCCATGTAGCCGGGACGATGCACGGTGGAGCGGGCACTGGTCTTGGTGAGGATCAGCGCATCGACCTGGCCCGCGCGCCGCAGCGCATCGGCGCCGAGTTCGCTGAGCGGGCGCGACTTGACCGTGGCCGGCGTGCGCAGCAGGCCCAGGCCACTGTCGGCGACGGGCTCGAGCACGCCATCGGTGCCCTTGCGGCGCACCTTGTACTCGCGGTAGCCGAAGAATGTGAAGTGGTCGCTGGCCGCCCAGCGCAGGAACTCCTGCGCCTCGCGCCGGCTGGCGTCGGCGACCGGCATCGGCCGCGCGACGAGATCGGCGGCGACCTCCTGCATTTTCTCGCGCATCGGCCCCCAATCGGCCACGATCGCGCGCACGTCGTCGAGCACGCGACGCACGACCTGCTCGATACGTGCGCTCGCTTCGGGCGTCTGGCGATCGATCTCCAGGTGCATCACCGACTCGGCATCGCCCTCGCCCACGCCGGTCAGGCGGCCGCTGCGGTCGCGCGCGATGTGCAGGACCGGGTGGCCCAGCACGTGCACGCCAATGCTGCGCTCGGCCAGCGCCATCGTCACCGAGTCGACCAGGAACGGCATGTCGTCGTTGACGATCTGCAGCACGGTGTGCGGCGATTCCCAGCCGTGGGTGTCCTGCGCCGGATTGAACAGCCGCACGTTGGCGGTGCCCGGCTTGCGACGTGCGGCGAATTCGAACAGGTCGGCGGCCAGGGCCGCCCAGCCATCGGCGCTGTGCAGCGGAATCTCGTCCTCGGTCATGCGCCGGTAGAACGCCTGCGCGAAGGCGTCGGCACCGCGCTGGGCGGCCTTGCCTGCGCGCCGCCGCACGGCCTCGAAGATCGGGTCCAGCAACCCGGACCCTGCGGGCCTGGACGGCGCGGGCATGACGCTGGCGCTGCTGCCCTGCGGCTTGGCGCGCTTGCGCGGTGCCGGGGTCGGGGCCGCGGCGGCCTTGCGTTTGGAAGAAGAGGTACCGGTCTTGCGGGATGTGCTCATGACGACGATAGGTCCGATGCAATGAGGCCCGCGTTCTCACGCGGGCCGACAGGGAACAGGAGACCGACGGGTGGCATGCCGCGCGAACTGCGGCTGGCGGCCGGATCGGGGACGACGGAAGCGGCCGCGCAGCCTTCGGGGCGGCGCGGACCGGTGAAGCGAACGACGGGAACGGGGCGAGGGATCACGAAGCGCTCAGCGCAGGCCGGTCTCGTTGCGGGCGATGACCAGCCGCTGGATCTCCGAGGTGCCCTCGTAGATCTCGGTGATCTTGGCGTCTCGGAAGTACCGCTCGATCGGCATTTCCTTCGAGTAACCCATGCCGCCGTGGATCTGCAGCGCCTGATGGGTGATCCACATCGCGGTCTCGGACGCGGTGAGCTTGGCGATCGCCGCCTCGTTGCCGAAGCGCTGGCCCTGGCCCTTCGTCCAGGCCGCGCGCAAGGTCAGCAGCAGCGCCGCATCGAGCCGGCACTTCATGTCGGCGATCTTGGCCTGGGTCATCTGGAACGCGCCGATCGGCTGACCGAACGCCTTGCGCTCCTTGACGTAGGCGAGCGTCGCCTCGTACGCGGCGCGGGCGATGCCGATGGCCTGCGAGGCGATGCCGATGCGGCCGGCATCGAGCACGCCCATCGCGATCTTGAAGCCCTGCCCTTCCTCGCCGAGCACCTCGTCGGGCTGGACGACATAATCCTGGAACTCGATCTCGCAGGTCGCCGAGGCGCGGATGCCGAGCTTGGGCTCGGTCTTGCCGCGGTGGAACCCGGCGCGCTCGCCGTCGACCAGGAACGCAGTCACACCGCGGGCGCCCTTGTCGGGCTCGGTCATCGCGAACAGCACGAAATACTTGGCGACCGGGCCGGAGGTGATCCAGCTTTTCTTGCCATTGACCACGAAGCTGCCGTCGGCCTGCTTGACCGCGCGACAGCGCATCGCGGTCGCATCCGACCCCGACTGCGGTTCGGTCAGCGCGAACGCGCCGATCTCCCGCCCCTGGGCGATCGCCGAGACGTAGGTGCGCTTCTGGGCCTCGGTGCCGTGGGTCAGGATGCCGTTGCAGAACAGCGAATTGTTGACCGACATGATCGTCGAGTGCGCGGCATCGCCGGCGGCGATCTCGATCATCGCCAGCACGTAGGCGATCGGGTCCATGCCCGCGCCACCGTACTCGGCCGGCACTTCGATGCCCATCAGGCCGTTCTCGCCGAGCAGGCGGATGTTCTCCAGCGGGAACTCGCCCGTGCGGTCGAAGTGCTCGGCGCTGGGCGCGATCTTCTCTTTTGCGATCCGGCGCGCGATGTCCTGGATCATCAACTGCTCTTCGTTGAAACCGAACTCCACGGCCGCTCCGCTTCTGCATCAAGGTCAGCGGACAATTGTAGCGACGAACGCATCCCGACTGTGGGAGCGGACGTTGCGCACTGCAGCATGAATCCGCCCCGAACCCGTCCAGGCCGCAAGGCACACGCGTCGCGCCATCCGATATCGCGATGCGCTGCCGGACGGGCTGCAATGAATACGACGGCGTTGCTTGTGCCGGAACGCTGCGTTTGGCAAGGTACGGCGATTCGCGGGGCGCATCGGGATTCAGGGGGAATCGGCAGGGAGCCGCCCATTCGTGTGCCCGACCGACCGTCCAACCCGGGGAACCCGATGCTCAAGAATCTGCTGATCACCAAGCCTATCCAGGCCCAACCGCGTGTCGACGCCGGCGAACCGGTCGAAGGCGGCCTGTCGGGCGAAGCCAGCTTCAAGCGCACGCTCACCGCCAAGCACCTGGTGATGCTGGGGCTGGGTGCGGTCATCGGCGCGGGCATCTTCGTGATCACCGGCACTGCGGCCGCCAATCACGCCGGGCCGGCGATCATGCTCAGCTTCGTCATCGCCGCCTTCGCATGCGCGATGGCAGGCCTGTGCTACGCCGAGTTCGCAGCGATGATCCCCGCCTCGGGCAGCGCCTACAGCTACACCTACGCCACCCTCGGCGAGGCGCTGGCCTGGTTCGTCGGCTGGAGCCTGGTGCTCGAGTACCTGTTCGCGGCCTCCACGGTCGCCGTCGGCTGGTCGGGCTACACGGTCAGTTTCCTGGAGTCGTTCGGGCTCCATCTACCCGCGGCATTGACCCAGGCGCCGATCAACTTCTGTACCCACGAAGCCGCGCAGGCCGGCGCCTGCGAGTTCGGCCGGTTCGTGCTGACCGGCGCGCTGTTCAACCTGCCGGCGCTGCTGATCGTCGCCGCCGTGGGCACGCTGTGCTATGTCGGCATCACCCAGTCGGCCACCGCCAACGCGATCATCGTCTCGATCAAGGTCGTGGTGATCCTGCTGCTGCTGGCCTTCGGCGCCCAGTACGTGAATGTCGACAACTGGCTGCCGTTCATTCCCGAAAACCAGGGCGGCGACCGCTTCGGCTGGGAGGGCGTGCTGCGCGGCGCCTCGATCGTGTTCTTCGCCTACATCGGCTTCGACGCGGTCTCCACCGCCGCCCAGGAGGTCAAGAACCCGCAGCGCGACATGCCGATCGGCATCCTCGGCTCGCTGGTGCTGTGCACGCTGATCTACATCGCGGTCTCCGCCGTGCTGACCGGCATGGTGCCCTACACCGCGCTCGGCACCGCCAAGCCGGTGGCGACCGCGCTGGAGGCCTATCCGAGCCTCGCCTGGCTCAAGGTCCTGGTGGAAGTCGGCGCGATCGCCGGCCTGACCACGGTGATCCTGGTGATGCTGATGGGCCAGCCGCGGATCTTCTTCTCGATGGCCCAGGACGGGCTGCTGCCGCGCTTCTTCGGCGCGGTGCACAAGCGCTTCCGCACCCCGCACAAGGGCACCGTGCTGGTCGCCGCGGTCGCTGCGATCATGGCCGCACTGCTGCCGATCCAGCTGCTCGGCGACGTGGTGTCGATGGGGACGCTGGTCGCGTTCGCGACCGTGTGCCTGGGCGTGATGGTGCTGCGTCGCACGCAGCCGGGGCTGCACCGCCCGTTCCGCACGCCGGCCGTCTATGTCGTCGGCACGCTGGGCGTGCTGGCGTGCCTGGGGCTGGTGGCGATCATGCCGATGCTCAACTGGATGGTGCTGCTGGGCTGGACGGTGATCGGCTTCACGATCTACTTCGCCTACGGCTACCGGCACAGCAAGCTGCGCAACGCCCGCTGAGTTCCGTCCACGGCCCGCATCGCGCGGGCCGTGTCCGTTTTCGACTTGGCGCTGCGCGCCACTGCGAGATTCCGCGATGTCCATTCCCTCGACGGCCCGGAAGATCGGACCGGTGCTGGCGACGTTCATGGTCGCCAACAACATGATCGGCTCGGGCTTCTTCCTGTTGCCGGCCACGCTGGCGCGCTCCGGTGCGGTGACGGCATTGTCGTGGCTGCTCGGCACGCTGCTGGCCGTGGCGCTGGGCGGTGCATTCGCGCGCCTGGCCCGGCAGTACCCGAACCTCGAGTCGCCCGACGACTACATCCGCCCGACACTGGGCCGCGACATGGGCTTTCTGGCGTCCACGCTGTATTGGCTGTCGTCGTGGATCGGCAACAACGCGATCGCGGTGGCGGCGTTCGGCTACCTGATCATCCTGCTGCCGGTCGAGGCGACCCCCGGTGCGCAGGTCGTCGGGCAGGTCGTGCTGATCTGGTCGATGTTCGCGCTGAACCTGTTCGGGCCACGCACCATCGCCCGGTTCCAGTCGTTCTGCGTGGTGTTCGGCCTGCTGCCGGTCGCGGCGATCCTGATCGCCGGCTGGGCGCACTTCGATCCCGATCTGTACCTGGCCGGCTGGAACGTCAGCGGGCAATCGGACGCGGCGGTCGCGATCGGTTCGCTGTCGGTGGTGTTCTGGGCGTTCATCGGCCTGGAGACCGGGGCGATGGTCGCCGGCGTCGTCCGCGACCCGGACCGCAACGTGCCGATCGCCACGCTCGGCGGCATCCTGCTGGCCGGCGTCGTCTACCTGGTCTCCTCGGTGCTGATGATGGGCATCGTGCCGGTCGCCGAGCTCGCGCAATCGAGCGCACCGTTCGCACTGGTCGCCGGCCAGATGTTCGGCGCCTGGGCGATCCCGGTGATCGCCGCGGCCGCCGCCCTGAAGGCCACCGGTACGCTCGGCGGCTGGATGCTGGTGACCGGCGAGTCGGGCGCGCGCGCCGCCCAGCGCGGCTTTCTGCCGGCGATCTTCGGGCGGCTGCTGCGCAATGGCGCGGCCGCCACCGGCTTGCTGATCGTCGTGATCTCGATGACCGCGATCGCCCTGACCACCTTCTCCGACTCGGTGGCCAACCAGTTCGAGACCATCATCAACATGGCGGTGACGCTGGTGGTGATGGCCTATGCGGCCGCGGGCCTGAGCCTGTTGCTGGGCAACCGGACCCATGTCTCGGGTACGCGCGAGCGCCTGCTCGGCATGGGCGCCCTGCTCGCCTGCGGGCTGCTGGTCTGGTCGACGCCGATCGAGACGTTGATGGGCGCGGCGATCATCGCGCTGCTGGCCTGGGCCGGCTATCGCGGGTTCGGTCGCCGTGCACGGCCGGATACCGCGCCGTGACCGCGCCCCGGAAGGAGGACTACTGGTTTCCAGCCAAGTCCTTCGGCTGGGGCTGGGGCGCCCCACGGCGCTGGCAGGGTTGGGCGGTGCTGGCGGTCTATGCGCTCAGCGTCGTCGTCGTGCTGCTGCGGTTTCCGCCGCAGCGCGATCCGGCCGCCTTCTTCGGCTGCCTGTCGCTGGCCACCGGTCTGTTGATCGCGACCTGCGCGCTGAAGGGCGAGCCGCCGCGCTGGCGCTGGCGTCGTTGAAGGACACGGGCGCGCGGTAGACTTTGCGCCATGCACGCACCGACGCCCTCCTTCGACCCCCACCGCCTGCGCGAGCTCGCAGGCGAGCTGATCGTCAATGTCCGCGAACTCGCCCAGGCCGGCTGGACGCCGGCGACCAGCAGCAACTTCTCGCAGCGCCTCGACGACCGCCACGCGGCGATCACGGTGTCGGGCCGCGACAAGGGCCGGCTGCAGGAGGGCGACATCATGGTCGTCGATTTCGACGGCCAGGCTGTCGGCAGCACCCACCGGCCATCGGCCGAGACGCTGCTGCATACCCAGCTCTATCGCCGGTTCCCCGAGGTCGGCTGCATCCTGCACACCCATTCGCCCAACCAGACCATCGCCTCGCGCCTGTACGCGGGGGCCGGGCATGTGCGCATCGAAGGCTACGAACTGCTCAAGGCCTTCGCCGGCAACGCAACCCACGAGACCGCGATCGACGTGCCGGTGCTGCCCAACAGCCAGGATATGCCCACGCTGGCCGCGCAGGTCGAATGCCTGCTCGATGCCGGCCCGATGTGGGGCTACCTGATCGACGGCCACGGCCTGTATGCCTGGGGCCGCGACATGGCCGAGGCGCGCCGGCATCTGGAAGCCTTCGATTTCCTGCTGCACTGCGAACTGGCGCTGCATCGACTGCGCGCTCGTTGACCTCCCGTTCCGCGTGTGCGTGGAACGCCCGCGTTCCGCGCCGGTCAACGCTGCCTTCCGGAGCAGCTGCTAGTCTGGCGCGCCCCTCTTTGCCCGAGCCAGACCGCCATGAGCCGCCTCCGCATCTTCGCCGACAACGCCCCTGATACGCCGCTGTTCGACAGCCGCGACGGCGAGGAGATCGCCCGCGAGCTCGGCGCACTGGGCGCGACCTTCGAACGCTGGGAAGCCTCGCAGCCGGTCGCTGCCGGCGCCTCGCCCGAGCAGGTGCTGGCCGCCTACAAGGCCGACATCGACCGCATCAGCGCCGAGCGCGGCTTCACCACGGTGGATGTGATCAGCATCGCGCCGGACAATCCCAACCGCGACGAACTGCGCAAGAAATTCCTCGACGAACACCTGCACAAGGAAGACGAGGTCCGCTTCTTCGTCGACGGCTCGGGGCTGTTCACGCTGCATGTCGAAGACAAGGTCTACGAGATCGAATGCGTCAAGGGCGACCTGATCGGCGTGCCGCACGGCGTGACCCACTGGTTCGACATGGGGCCGGAACCGCGCTTCGTGGCGATCCGCTTTTTCCAGCAGCCCGACGGCTGGATCGGCCACTTCACCGGCTCCGACATCGCCCAGCAGTTCCCGCGCTACGAGCCGGGCGCGCGCGACTGAACAACCCCGAGGCTGGCATCGCCCCGGCGCACGGCCGCCGGTGGCATCATGCCGCGTCCGTTTTGTCCGCAGTTCCGACGCGATGATCCTGCCCGACATCGAAGGCACCACCAGCAGCATTTCGTTCGTCGAGGATGAGCGCGCAGGCCCTGCGTCCGCCGTCCAGGCGGACGCAATGCGCGCGAACGACCGGCCAGGGATGACCGGGCCGGTGCCAGGTGTGGGCGAGGATGCAACGCCAGGGACGGCCTCCTTTTCACGCGCGCGACGAGAGCAACAGATCGCATGATCCTCACCGACATCGAAGGCACCACCAGCAGCATTTCGTTCGTCAAAGACGTCCTCTTTCCCTATGCCCGCCGCGCCCTGCCCGGCTTCGTCGCCGCGCATGGCGCCGATCCCGAGGTCCGGCGCTGGCTGGACGTGGTGGCGACCGAGCACGGCGCGATGTGCGACGACACGATGATCGTCGAGACGCTGCAGGGCTGGATCGACGAGGACCGCAAGCACACCGCGCTCAAGGCCCTGCAGGGCAGGATCTGGGAAGCGGGCTACCGCGAGGCCGACTTCACCGCGCATCTCTATCCCGACGCGGCGCAGGCGCTGCGCCGCTGGCATGCGGCCGGCGAACGCCTGGCGGTGTACTCGTCCGGCTCGGTGCCGGCGCAGAAACTGTTCTTCGGGCACAGCGACGCCGGCGACCTGACCGGTCTGATCTCGGCCTGGTTCGACACCGAAGTCGGCGGCAAGCGCGAGGCGGCGAGCTATGCGCGCATCGCCGAGGCGTTGCAGCAGCCCCCGGACGCCATCGTGTTCCTGTCCGACGTGGTGGCCGAACTCGATGCCGCGCGCGACGCCGGGCTGCGCACGGTGCTGGTGGACCGCCTCGACGACTATCCCGAACCGCGCGATGCCGCCGCCGCGAACGGCCACCGCCGCGTGACCTCGTTCGACACGATCGATCCGGCAACCTGACCGCCCTCGTCTTGCGCCCGCGCTGAGCACCGCACGCGCGTCAAAACCGGCCTGCGGACACGGAGGTCGAACGGCGAGCGCACCTGGGGGCAATCGCCGGGTGCGCATCGCCAACAGATGCGGCGTCGCGCGCGCCGCGCCGCCTTGTAACGAGAGCAATTCTCATTCCGTCATGGGCCGCGTGCGCTCGCTAGAATCGACGCACGCCGCAAGCCCGCCATCGCCAGCCAGCCGCGTACGACCCGCCCGCCAGCCCTCGCTCGCCAGCCGGTCATCTTTCGAAAAACCCGCGCCTGCGCGGGTTTTTGCGTTTCAGCGCTCGCCTGGTGCGCGATGGTCTTGTCGTGCCGCGCTCGCCGCATCGTCCGACGCCGGACGGACAACCACCGCTCCCCATCGTCGCAGCGAACGCAGGTCAGGACGGGCTTGCATGCACGCGTCGCCGAAACATCGCCGCGAGCGTCCACCCCCCACCCCAGCCCTCCCCCGCACGCAGGGGAGGGAGCACCGCAGCGCTGCGTTCGACGGGATACGGCCCAGGCCCGCACCGCGTACAGCGGCTGTGCATTCCCTCCCCCGCATGCGGGGAGGGAGCACCGCAGCGCTGCGTTCGACGGGATACGACACAGGCCCGCACCGCGTACAGCGGCTGTGCATTCCCTCCCCCGCACGCAGGGGAGGGAGCACCGCAGCGCTGCGTTCGACGGGATACGACACAGGCCCGCACCGCGTACAGCGGCTGTGCTTGCCCTACCCCGCATGCGGGGAGGGAGCACCGCAGCGCCGCGTTCGACGGGATACGACACAGGCCCTCACCGCGCATCGCGGCTGTGCGCCCCCTCCCCCGCATGCGGGGAGGGAGCACCGCAGCGCTGCGTTCGACGGGATACGGCCCAGGCCCGCACCGCGTACAGCGGCTGTGCATTCCCTCCCCCGTATGCGGGGAGGGAGCACGGCAGCGCTGCGTTCGACGGGATACGACACAGGCCCGCACCGCGCATAGCGGCTGTGCGTCCCCTCCCCCGCGTGCGGGGGAGGTCGACGCGCAACGCGCGGCGGGTGGGGGCATGTTCGAGCCGCGTTGGCCCCGCATCGCGCTGGGCAAGTTCGAGCCCCGTTGGCCCCGCATCGCGCGGCCCAGGCCACACCGACGCGATCAACGTCTGCGCGACGCGATCGCGCGCGTCGTCAATGGCCGCCATGGCCCTCGGCCGGGGCATCGCCGGCCAGCGGGCGGACGTCGAACTGGACCTGCTGCGCAGGCGCATGTTCGAAGTGCAGCGTCGCCTCGACCGTGGCGCCGGCGCGCAACGGCTCGACCGGGTCGATGAACATCAGGTGGTAGCCGCCGGGGCGCAGTTCGACCTCCGTGCCGGCGGCGAGCGGGACGCCGTCGGGCAGTTCGCGCATGCGCATCATGCCGCCGTCGTGGCGCATCTCGTGGATCTCCACCGCAGCGGAGGCGGTGCTCTCCACCGACACCAGCCGATCGTCGCCGGCACTGCGCAATGTCAAGTAACCACCGGCCACCGCCGCGTTGGGCGGAGTCTCGCGGATCCAGGCGTTCGACACCGCGACCTGGGCGGCATCGGTCCCGGTCGCCGGCGCGGGGCCTTCCGGCGACGACGGTTGGCAGGCGGCCAGGGCCAGGGCGGTGAGGCCGGCGGCAAGAAGACCGAAACGGGGATGGCGCATCCGAGTACTCCACTGCGACGCCTGCGGCGCCTGGCCGGCCATTATCGCCGGCTGCGGACGTGGTGCCTGCGACCGGGTGTCGCAGCCCCGCCCGCCGCGTGCCGGTATCCTTGTGCGCATGCACGATTCCGCACGCGACGTCCTGACCCCGAGCCAGCTCAACACCCTCGCCCGCGGGCTGCTCGAGGACAGCTTCCCCCAGGTCGCAGTCGAGGGCGAGTTGTGCAACGTCTCACGCCCGGCGTCGGGCCATATGTACTTCACGCTCAAGGACGCGCGCGCCCAGGTGCGCTGCGCGCTGTTCCGGCAGAAGAGCCAGTGGCTGCGCTTCGTGCCCCGCGACGGCATGCTGGTGCGTGCGCGCGGCCGGGTGACGCTGTACGAGGCGCGCGGCGACTACCAGTTGATCCTCGACACGCTCGAAGAAGCCGGCGAAGGCGCGTTGCGGCGGGCCTTCGATGCGCTCAAGGCCCGGCTGCAGGCCGAGGGCCTGTTCGAGGCCGAGCGCAAACGCCTGCTGCCGGCGTTTCCGCGGCGCCTGGGCGTGATCACCTCGCCATCGGGCGCAGCGGTGCGCGACGTGCTCAGCGTGCTGGCGCGGCGCTTCCCGCTGCTCGAGGTCGAGGTGCTGCCGACCCTGGTCCAGGGCGTGGACGCGCCTGGGCAACTGCTGCGCACGCTGCAGCGCGCGGGCGAGAGCGGGCGCTACGACGTACTGCTGCTGACCCGCGGCGGTGGCTCGCTCGAGGACCTGTGGGCCTTCAACGACGAGGCGCTGGCGCGCGCGGTGGCCGCCTCGCCGGTGCCCGTGGTCTCGGCTGTCGGGCACGAGACCGACTTCAGCCTGACGGACTTTGCCGCCGACCTGCGCGCACCCACGCCGTCGGCCGCTGCCGAACTACTGACGCCCGACCGCAACGACCTGCTCGGGCGCGTGCGCCAGTTGCAACGCCAGGTCGACGCCGTGCAGTTGCGCACGCTGCAGGCCTGCGCACAGCGGCTCGACCGTGCGGCGCTGCGCCTGCAGGCCACCCGCCCGCAGGCGCGGCTCGACGCCCTGCGCCAGCGGCAGGACGCAGCGCTGCGCCGGCTGCAGGCTGCCCAGCGGCAACAGCTGCAGCAGCGTCAGGCGCGGCTCCAGCATGCCGGCGCGGTGCTGCGCGCGGCCTCGCCGCAACGCCGGCTCGCCCAGCTGCACCAGCGCCTCGATGCGCTACAGGCGCGCCCGCAGGCCGCGGTCGCCCGTCGGCTGCAACGCGATGCGCTGCACCTGCGCGGGCTGGTGCGCTCGCTCGAGGCGGTGAGCCCGCTGGCGACGATCGCCCGCGGCTACAGCATCCTGCAGCGCGACGACGGCCGCATCGTGCGCAGCACCGCCGACGCCGCGCCCGGCGATCGGCTCGATGCACGCGTCGGCGATGGCACGCTTCGGGTCGAGGTGCAGTAGCGCGGCGCGGTCCGCCCTCGCCCGGCGATCACGCCGGGGCTGGCACGATGACCGGCGATCTGTCGCTGGAGTACACGGACCGATGACCAAGGCCTCCGACCTGTTCGTCTCGGCGCTGGAAGCCGAAGGCGTGACCCATGTCTTCGGCATCCCGGGCGAGGAGAACCTCGACCTGCTCGAATCGCTGCGCGCGTCCACGATCGAGCTGGTGCTCACCCGCCACGAGCAGGCCGCAGGCTTCATGGCCGCGACCTGGGGACGGCTGACCGGGCAGGCCGGCGTCTGCCTGTCGACACTGGGCCCCGGCGCGACCAACCTCGTCACGCCGGCCGCCTACGCCCAGTTGGGCGCGATGCCGATGTTGATGATCACCGGCCAGAAGCCGATCCGGACCAGCAAGCAGGGGCATTTCCAGATCGTCGACGTGGTCGACATGATGCGGCCACTGACCAAGTCGACCCATCAACTGGTGTCCGCCGACGCCATCCCCGCGCGCGTGCGCGACGCGTTCCAGCGTGCGATGGAGGAACGTCCCGGCGCGACCCATCTCGAACTGCCCCAGGACATCGCCGGCGACGACACCGATGCGCGCCTGTTGCCTGCCCCCTACACGCGCCGTCCGTTGGCCGAGCACAAGGCGATCGCGCATGCCGCGCAGGCGATTCGCAATGCCCGGCATCCGCTGCTGATGATCGGCGCCGGCGCCAACCGCAAGACCACGGCCAAGATGTTGCGGGCCTTCGTCGACCGGCTCGGCATCCCATTCTTCAGCACCCAGATGGGCAAGGGCGTGCTGGACGAGACGCATCCGCTGTGGCTCGGCACCACCGCGCTGTCGGATCACGATTTCGTGCACCGCGCGATCGATGCTGCCGACTGCATCGTCAACATCGGCCACGATGTCATCGAGAAACCGCCGTTCTTCATGCACCGCGGCCGGCGCACGGTGATCCACGTCAACTACGAAAGCGCCGTCGTCGATCAGGTGTACTTTCCGCAGATCGAGGTCATCGGCGACATCGCCAATACGGTCTGGCAACTGGCCGAGGCGCTGGACGCCCCGCAGCCGCACTGGGATTTCACGTTCTTCGATCGCGTGCGGACCGCGCTGTGCCGGAACATCGCCGAACTCGCCGCCGACGACCGTTTCCCCGTGCACGTACCGCACTTGGTCAAGACGCTGCGCGATGCGATCGACCCGCGCGACATCGTCTGTCTCGACAACGGCCTGTACAAGCTGTGGTTCGCGCGCAACGACCGGTGCCGCGCGCCCAACACCCTGCTGCTGGACAACGCACTGGCGACCATGGGCGCCGGCCTGCCCTCGGCGATCGCAGCCAGGTTGGTGCACGGCGACCGCAAGATCGTCGCAGTCTGCGGCGACGGCGGCTTCATGATGAATTCGCAGGAGTTGGAAACCGCTGTGCGCCTGGCGCTCGACCTGGTGGTCATCGTGCTGCGCGACGATGCCTACGGCATGATCAAGTGGAAGCAGCAGCACGAGGATTATCCGGTGTACGGCATGGACTACGGCAATCCCGACTTCGTGCATTACGCACAGAGCTACGGCGCGCGCGGCCATCGCCCCACCAGCGCCGCCGCCTTCGCACACACGCTGCGCACCGCGCTGGACACGCCGGGCGTGGATCTGATCGATCTGGCCATCGATTATCGCGACGACGACGCCCTGCTCAACACCGAGATTCCCGCGCGCAGCGCCGCGATCGACTGATCGCCGCCGCGTCCTTCCGCCTTTCGACTCCGGAGCGCCCAATGGCCAAGCACAAGACCGCCCCCAAGACCGCCGGGCTCGCCCGCCGCTACCCCTACTACCTCGCCAACGTCGCGGTCGCGGCGAACGCCGATCTCGAAGTCCGCGACAAGTACAGCGGACAGGTCGCCACGCGCGTGGCGATGGGCGATGCGACGGCGATCCGCAAGGCGATCGTCGCCGCGCACAAGGCCCGCGAGGCGATGGCCGCGTTCGCGCCCGACCAGCGCCGCGATGTGCTCGAGCACTGCGTGCGCCGGTTCGAAGAACGCGCCGAGGAGCTCGCCCTGGCGCTGTGCATCGAGGCCGGCAAGCCGATCAAGGACGCGCGCGGCGAAGTGACGCGCCTGATCGACACCTTCCGCATCGCCGCCGGCGAGGCGACCCGGCTCGACGGCGAGGTCGTCGAGCTGCAGATCTCGCCGCGCACCCGCGGCTATCGCGGCATGGTCAAGCGCGTGCCGGTGGGCGTGTGCAGCTTCATCACCCCGTTCAACTTCCCGTTGAACCTGGTCGCGCACAAGGTGGCACCGGCGATCGCGGCCGGCTGTCCGTTCGTGCTCAAGCCCGCAGCCAAGACCCCGGTCGGCGCACTGATCATCGGCGAGATCCTGGCCGAGACCGACCTGCCCAAGGGCGCGTTCTCGGTGATCCCCTGCAGCAACGAGGACGCCGCCGCGCTGACCGAGGATGCGCGCATCGCGTTGCTGAGCTTCACCGGCGGCCTGGTGGGCTGGGACCTCAAGGCGCGCGCCGGCAAGAAGAAGGTCGTGCTGGAGCTGGGCGGCAACGCCGCCTGCATCGTCGACGAGGACCCCGGCGCGAGCCTGGACCACGTGGTCGAGCGGCTGGTGTTCGGGGCCTATTATCAGTCCGGGCAGAGCTGCATCGGCGTCCAGCGCATCTATGCGCATCGCGCGATCCACGACGCGCTGCGGCGCAAGCTCAAGAAGGCCGTCGGCGCACTGCGCATGGGCGATCCGCGCGACGAGACGACCTTCATCGGTCCGGTGATCGACGCCGATGCGGCCGACCGCATCCAATCGTGGATCGATGCCGCGCGCAAGGGCGGCGCCAAGGTGATCGCCGGCGGCAAGCGCGAAGGCACGATGATTCCGGCCACGCTGCTGGAAAAGGTGCCGCGCGACGCCGACCTGCAGCGCAAGGAGGTGTTCGGTCCGGTCGCGCTACTCGAGCCGGTGGACAGCTTCGACGAGGCGATCGCGCGGGTCAACGACAGCGATTTCGGCCTGCAGGCCGGCGTGTTCACCGGCAACCTCGCCCACGCGATGCGCGCCTGGGATCGGATCGAGGCCGGCGGCGTGATCGTCGGCGACGTGCCGAGCTTCCGCGTCGACAACATGCCCTACGGCGGCATCAAGGACTCGGGTATCGGCCGCGAAGGCGTGCGCTATGCGATCCGCGACATGTGCGAGGATCGGCTGCTGGTGATCCGCGACCCGGTCTGAGCCCGTGGGGCGCCGCCTGTGATCAGGCGATGGCGCGGCGGGTCGGATCGCCCGCATGTGCCGGCGCAGCCGCGACCTCATGCCCCCTGCCACGCAGCGCCTGTGACGCCTCCGGGTCGTCGCCCTGCGCGTGGGGGTCGAACACCCGGACCTGCCGCCGACCATTGCGCTTGGCCGCATACATCGCCTGGTCGGCCTGGCGCATGAGCGCGGCCAGGCTGTAGCCGCCCGTGATCGCGCTGGCCACGCCGAAACTGGCCGCGATCCGGAACCCATACCCCTGGGCCTGGGTGTCGACGCCGGCCAGCCGCGCCTGCGCATCGCCGGCCAAGCGGCGTCCGGCAGACTCGTCCAGCCCCGGCAACAACAGTGCGAACTCCTCGCCGCCCAGCCGACCGAAGCTGTCGATCTCCCGGCACAGCGGCTGCACACGGACTGCCACCTGCTGCAGGGCCCAGTCGCCGGCTGCATGCCCGTGGCGGTCGTTGACCAGCTTGAAGTGGTCGAGATCGAACATCACCAGCACCGCCGGCATGCGCTCGCGCGCGCACTGCGCGAGTGCGGCTTCGGCCCGCTCGCTGAAGTGCTGCCGATTGCTGATACCGGTCAGCGCATCGACCTCGGTCATCCGCTTCAGGCGCATCTGCAGGCGCTTGGTCTTGTAGGCCCAGTAGCCGACCGACGCGACCAATCCCACCAGCACCAGCGTCAACAGCAGCCAGCTGCGCGCGCGCTGCTCGGTGACACTGCGCTCGAGTTCGAGCAACTGATTCTTCTGGCGCAGCAGCTCGATCTGCTGGGCCTGCTGCAGCGACTGGTGGCGCACGACCTGATACGCCATTTCGCGTGTTTTCACATCGTTGAAATGGGCGCGCTCGGCATCGACATACTGCCGATAGGCTGCCAGCGCGGCCACCGCATCGCCCTTGGCCAATGCCAGTTCGTACTGGACCCGATGGGCGGTGACGCGCGCCTCGGTGGACGTCGCATCCTGGCTGTTGGCGAGTGCGGCCTCGGCGTGCGCGCGTGCCGCGGCAGGCTGCCCGGCGCGTTGGCTCAATGCCGCAAGCGCCGCGCGGGTCTGCGCGATCAGGAACGGGTAGCCGGTGCGCTCGACCGCAGCCAGTCCGCCGCCGAGCAGCGCCAAGGCCTCCTCCCATCTGCCGCGCGTGTCCCATTGGCGGGCGATATGCAGGCGGACGAACCCCGCGAAGATCGGCTCGCCCTGCGCAGTGCACCGATCCAGCGCGCTCTGCCCGGCCGCATCGGTAAAGGACTGCCCGAGCCCATTGATCGCCTCGAGCAGCACACCGCCGGCCGCGCAGGCATTGCGCCCGTCTGGATCTTCGCGCAGCACGCGCTCGGCATACTGCTGTGCCTGGCCGAACTCCCCCACCTGGTTGTAGACGATGGCCGCGACCATCAGGCCGCGATGGCGCAGCTGCGCGTCCTCGACCTGGTCGGCCAGCGGCAGCATCGTCTCGAGCATCCGCAGTGCGTCCTCGAAGCGCCGCTGGACCGCGTAGATGTTCGCGAGCATCGACGCGGTCTCGAAACGGGCCACCGGATCGGCCGTCGACGCCAGCAATGCCGTCAGCTGGTCGGTGGCGATGGCCGACTGCCCGCTGGTCATCATCCGGTGCACCCGCAGCAGTTGCACCCGTGCGCGCTGGGCCTCGGTCGCGGTCTCGAGATGGCCGGCCATGTCGCGCAGCAACGCGTCCACGCGCTGGGGATCGGACGTCCTGAGCGCACTCGCCTCTTCGATCAGCGCATCGAGCGCGTCGCCGGCCAGTGCCACCTGCGACAGGACGATCCCGACCAGAAGCAGACCCAACCGCCAGCGCGCGCGCGATCGCACGTCCCGCGCATCGCCGGCCACGGCCTCACGCGGAGCGTTCGCCCGGATCATCGTCATCGCGCCGGTCGCCGTCATCGTCCTGATCCGGTTCATCCTGCGGGGGTTCGCTCTGTCCGTCGTCGGGAGTCATGATCATGCAGGCCACGATCGCCGGCACGCTCGTCCCGTCGGCCAGGAAGGCCAGTACCGCATCGGCGACTTCCGGACCGACCGGATCGAACGCGGTTCCGGCCCCCGCCGATTCCAGCA
The DNA here is from genome assembly GCF_039674105.1 of Luteimonas sp. TWI596. NCBI lineage: Bacteria > Pseudomonadati > Pseudomonadota > Gammaproteobacteria > Lysobacterales > Lysobacteraceae > Luteimonas > Luteimonas sp. TWI596. Next base: position 122,874 of record NZ_JBDJMU010000006.1, on the reverse strand, counting down.
ACGCGACAACGTCGAGCATGTCCCCCCCAGTCGTTCTCGATTGTGCTCAGTCGGCCGCGCCCGCGGCGCCTGCCGACCATGCCATGCCCACGTCCCGCTCCAGCGCCTTTCCCGGCGGCACCACCAGCGTCGTGTGCTGGTGCAATCTCGCCTGCGCCAGCGCCTCGAACGGCAGCCGCTCGAGGCGGGGCCGCACGGTGGGCAGCGTAGCAGCTTCGTAGAGCGTCACAACATGTCCGGGCGGGTAATCCCGGGCCAGGCGGGCGACCAGCGCGGCGCGCTCCGCGCCGGTGCTGTGGAACCGCCCGGTGTCGCGGACCCCGGCCACCCCGACCTGCCACAGCACCAGCCAGGCAGCAGGGTCGACGATCCGTCGGTAGAACAGGAACTGGCTGGCCTCGTAGTGCTGGCAACCGACGTCGCCCGGATCGATCCCCAGATCCGCGTACAGACAGTCCTCGGCCGAGATCCCCGGCTCCATGACGGCCTGAAAGCCCTCGGCACGGGCCGCCGCGATCGCCTGGTGGGGCACCTGCGCGAACACCCCCGGGTGGCCGTAGAACGCACCGCACACATCGCGCCCGGCGCGCACCTCGGCCAGCATCGCAGCGATCATGCCGGCATAACTGCGGTGCCGGGAGCGGCCCTCGCGATAGAACGGCTGCAGGCTGCGGACATCCGCATTCATGCTCCGCACCCACAGCTCGACCAGCGGATCGGAGACGGCGACGAAGACGACCTCCGCCGTCTCGATATGGCGTCTGGCGCGTGGCCCCAGATGCGCGCCGAGCATCATGCCGACACCGACGCAGGCCAGCCGCCCCCTGCCTTCCATCGTCAACTCCCCTGCACGAGCGCGGAATCTAATCGGCAGATGCACCGCCGGCAAGCGCGCGCCAGGCCGTGCGACCGAGACGCCAGCGCTGCCAGCCCTCCACCGGCGCAGCGCGCACGAACCCCAGGCGCCGCATCAGGCCGACGGCGGCTGCATGGCCGGCCCGGTGCCGGGTCCACAGCGCCTCGAATGCGCCGGTGCCGAGCGCGACCTCGCACAGATGCCCCAGCGCCGCGGTCGCTACCCCCTGCCGTTGCGCCGCAGGCGCCAGCAACAGCCCGGTCTCGGCGTCCCGACCGGCCGCATCGGGCACCAATGACAGCAATCCCTGCGCGCCGGCGGCAGTCTCCAGCCGCCAGAACCGGGCGGCAGGCGGGTCGCCCCGCATTTGCCGACGCGCCGCAGCGAATGCACGGGTCGCGGCGGAACGATCGAGCGCCGGGCCGACCTGCCGCATCGTCGCCGGATCGCCGTACAGGGCGACAAACAGGGCGGCGTCATCGTCGGCGAGCAACGTCGCGCGCACCCCGACGGCCTCGAAGTTCCCGGGCCACACGCAAGGCCGCCTCACCGGCCCCGCGCGGCCAGCACGCGCTCGACATCGGCCAGCGACAGCCCGCGCGCGCGCAGCAGCACCAGCAGGTGGTACAGCAGGTCGGCGCTCTCGCCGAGCAGGTCGTCGTCGCCCTGCGCGACGGCTGCCAATGCAGTCTCCACGCCCTCCTCGCCGACCTTCTGGGCGATCCGGCGGATGCCGCCGTCGAACAGCCGCGTCGTGTAGCTCCCGTCCGGCCGCTCGCGTGCGCGCTGCGCGACGCGCGCATCCAGTTCGGCCAACACACCGCCCGGGGCGGATGGGAAACAGCTGGGCCGCTGCAGATGGCAGGTCGGCCCCTGCGGCCGGGCCAGCACCAGCAGCGTGTCGGCATCGCAATCGGCCTCGACCGAGACCAGTTCGAGCACGTGGCCCGACTGTTCGCCCTTGGTCCACAGCCGACCCTTGCTGCGGCTGAAGAACGTCACCTGCCCCAGCCGGCGCGTGGCATCGAGCGCGTCGCGATCCATGTAGCCGAGCATCAGCACGCGCAACGTGTCGGCGTCCTGGACGATCGCCGGCAGCAGGCCGTCGCCCTTGTTCCAGTCCAGGCGCGCCGGGTCGAAGGACATGTCGGTCATGGCATCGTCCTGGGGCGCATTGGGGGGCGCGGCCGTCGGGCCCTGGTCGCGAAGGTCAGACATCGCGCACCGCCACGCCGGCCGCGCGCAGCTCGCGCTTGAGGTCGGGAATCGCGATGCGGCCGCTGTGGAACACGCTGGCAGCCAGCGCGCCGTCGACATCCGCCTGCACGAACGCGTCGACGAAATGCGCGGTCTCGCCGGCCCCGCCCGAGGCGATGAGCGGCACCTCGCACAGTGCTCGTGCCTGACGCAGTTGCGCGATGTCATAGCCGCGGCGCACGCCGTCGTTGTCCATGCAGTTGAGCACGATCTCGCCCGCCCCCAGACGCTGGGCCTCGACGATCCAGTCCAACGTGCGCACCGCCAGCGCGCGGGTGCGATCCGGGTCGCCGGTGTGGCTGCGCACCCGCCACTGACCGTCGGCCTCGCGGATCGAATCGATGCCCACGACCACGCACTGCACGCCGAACGCGTCGGCCAGTTCGGCGATCAGCGCCGGGCGCTCGAGCGCTGGGGTATTGATCGAGATCTTGTCGGCGCCGGCATGCAGCACTGCGCGCGCGGTGGCGACGTCGCGGATGCCACCGGCGACGCAGAACGGGATGTCGATCAGCCGCGACACCCGTTCGACCCAACCGCGGTCGACCGAACGGCCCTGGGGACTGGCGGAGATGTCGTAGAACACCAGTTCGTCGGCGCCCGCGTCGCGGTAGCGCAGCGCGAGCTCCGCAATGTCGCCCATGTCGACGTGATCGCGGAAGCGCACGCCCTTGACCACACGGCCGTCGCGCACGTCCAGGCATGGAATGATCCGCCGGCTCAGCATGTCAGCGCATCCCGCAGTGCGAAGCGGCCTTCGAGCAATGCGCGGCCAAGCACGATGCCGGCGCAGCCCTGGCTCCGCGCCGCGACGATATCGTCGAGCGCGCGCACGCCGCCCGACGCCTGGACCTGCAGCGCTGGCGCCAGCGCGCGCACATGCGCGTACAGCGCGCTGTTGGGTCCCGACAACATGCCGTCGCGGGCGATGTCGGTACTCAGCAGGTGACGCAGCCCGGCCTGCGCATAGCGCACGGCCAAGGTGTCGAGAGTGGCCTCGGCGGTCTGCGTCCAGCCGTGCACCGGCAGGCGCCAGACCCCGTCGGCACCCTGCCGCGTGTCGAGCGCGACGGTGATGCGCTCGGCACCGAAACGCTCGATCCAACCAGCCACCGCATCGGCATCGCGCACCGCGAGCGACCCGACGACCACGCGGGCGGCGCCTGCATCGAGGATCCGCGCCACATCGTCGACGCTGCGCACCCCCCCGCCGGTCTGCACCTGCAGGCCGGTGACCTGACGGATGCGCGCCAGAAGCGGCGCGAGCGTGAAGCCGCCCGCACGTGCGGCATTGAGATCGACCAGATGCAGCCACGTCGCGCCCGCGTCGGCGTAGGCCTGGATCTGGGCCAGCGGATCGTCGCTGTAGCGCGTCTCGCGCGCATAGTCGCCCTGCGCCAGCCGGACCACGCGACCATCGCGGATGTCGATGGCGGGATAGACGGTGAAACCGCTCATGCACGGACTCCAGCATCGAACGATGGAGACAGGAAGTTGCGCAGCAGCTGCGCGCCGACCGCAGCCGAACGCTCGGGATGGAACTGCGCACCGGCGACCAGGCCCCGCTGCACGGCCGCGGCGAATGGCTGGCCGTGGGCGCAGGCAAGGATGCAGTCGGCGGTCACCGGGGCTGCATAGCTGTGCACGAAGAAGGCGTGTGCACCGTCGTCGATGCCGGTGCGCAACGCGCTGTCGGCCCGCGGCTGTAGTCGATTCCAGCCCATGTGCGGCACCCGGATACCGGGGCCGCCGTGGAGCCGGGCGACCGTGCCGCGCAGCAGGCCCAGCCCCTCGACATCGCCTTCCTGCGAGCGTTCGAACAGCAGTTGCATGCCCACGCAGATGCCCAGCAGCGGCCGGTCCAGTGTCCGCAGGACCTCGACCAGATCGAGCGCCCGCAGCCGCGTCATGACCTGCGCCGCGGTGCCGACCCCGGGCAGGATCACGCGGTCTGCGCCGCGGATCGCCTCGGCATCGGTGACCAGCGCCGCCCGCACCCCCAGGCGCTCGAACGCGTAGCGCACCGAGCCGGTGTTGGCGCCGCCCGCGTCCACGATCACCACGCGCATCACAGCACGCCCTTGGTGCTCGGCAGCGCGGCCCCGTCGCGGCGCACCGCCTGGCCCAGCGCGCGGGCGAAGGCCTTGAAGCACGCTTCCACCTTGTGGTGGTCGTTGTCGCCCTCGACCTTGAGGTGCAGGTTCAACGCCGCCGAGTCGCAGACCGAGCGGAAGAAATGCGCGACCAGTTCGGTCGGCAGGTCGCCGACACGCTCGCGCCGGAATGTGCCGTCGAACACCAGGTACGGACGCCCGCCGAAGTCGAGCGCGGCGCTGGCAAGGGTCTCGTCCATCGGCAGCATGAAGCCGTAGCGGGCGATGCCACGCTTGTCGCCGAGCGCCGCGCGCAACGCCTGACCAAGCGCGATGCCGACATCCTCGACGGTGTGGTGTTCGTCGATCTCCAGGTCGCCCTCGGCCTGCACGGTCAGCGCGATGCCGCCGTGCTTGCCGATCTGATCGAGCATGTGGTCGAAGAACGGAAGCCCCGTGGACACCTGCGCATCACGCGCGGCATCGAGGTCGAGCTCGACCCGGATGCGGGTCTCGCGCGTGTTGCGCACGATGCGCGCGCAGCGCGGCGCATCACACAGCGCGTGCGCGATGCCGGGCCAGTCCCAGTCGCCGCCGAACTGCGGGGTCCGCAGCTTGAAGCCGCGGATGCCCAGGTTGTCGGCGAACTGCAGGTCGGTGTCGCGATCGCCGACCATCGCCGAGGCGTCGAGATCGATGCCGCGGTCGCGCAGGTAGTGCATCACCAGCCCCAGGCCCGGCTTGCGCGTGGGCGCGTTGTCGGCCGGCCAGCTGCAATCGACCAGCACCTCGCGGAACGTGATGCCCTGGCTTTCGAAGATCTGCAGCATCAGGTCGTTCGGGCCGTCGAAACTGGCGCGCGGGTAGCCCTCGGTGCCCAGGCCGTCCTGGTTGGTGACGATGACGAACTCGAACCCGGCATCGCGCAGCCGCAGCAGCGCCGGGATCACGCCCGGCACGAAGCGCAGCTTCTCGTAGGCGTCGATCTGATAGTCGGCCGGCTCCTCGATCAGGGTGCCGTCGCGGTCGACGAACAGGATCTTGGTTCCGCTCATGCCACGACCTCCAATGTCTGCAACGCCTGCACGACACCTGCGTTCTGCGTCGGCGTACCGACCGTGATGCGCAGCGCATCGCCCAGCCCGGGCGCGGCGCGCTGGTCGCGCACGACGATGCCGGCGGCCAGCAGTGCCGCGAACGCGCGCGAGGCGTCGGCGAAGCGCACCAGCAGGAAGTTGCCGGCCGACGGATACACCTGGCGCACGCCCGGCGTCGCCGCCAGCGCGGCCGCCAACCCATCGCGCTCGGCGATCGTCTGTGCCACGCGCGCGCGGGTCTGCGCGAGCGCCGCGTCGGCGAGCCCGGCCAGCGCCAGCTCGGCGCAGGGCGTGGGCACCGGATACGGCGCCTGGCAGCGCCGCAGCACCGCGATCAACGCCGGGTCGCCGATTGCCACCCCGATCCGCGCCGCCGCCAGGCCATGCGCCTTCGACAGTGTCCGCAGCACCACCAGGTTGGCGTGGGCGTCGAGCCGCGTGGTCGCCGACGGCGCGTCGGCGAACTCCACGTAGGCCTCGTCCACGACGACGACAGCGCGCCCGTCGAGCGCAGTGGCCAACGCCGCGACATCGGCCAGCGGCACCAGGCCACCGGTCGGGTTGGACGGCGAGCACAGGAACACCAACCGCGCGCCCCGCGCGAGCGCGGTTTCGCGCACGGCATCGACATCGAGCGCAAAGCCGTCGGCGCCATCGCGCAACGGCACCTCGGCGAACGGCGCGCCCTGCAGCCGGGCGCTGACCGCGTACATGCCGAACACCGGGGGCGTCGCGAGCACGGCGTCGCGCCCGGGCACGCACAACGCACGCACCAGCAGGTCGATCGCCTCGTCGCTGCCGCGGCCGATCAGCAAGCGCGACGCGTCCACGCCGTACAGCGCGGCCAGTCGCGCCTGCAGCGCGGGCGGCTGTGGCGCCGGATACCGGCGGCACTGGCCGTCGGCATCGCCGGGATTCGCCCACGGTGCCTCGTTGGCATTGAGCCAGATCTCGCCCTGGAGCGTCTGGGTCCGCGCCGAGGCATAGCCGGAGAATGCGCGCAGGTCGTCGCGCACCAGATCGAGCACCGTGCTCATGCGCCCGCCCTCGCCAGCCGCAGCGCGACCGCGTTGGCGTGCGCGTCCAGGCCTTCGGCGCGCGCCAGCGTCACCGCATCGGGTCCGATCGCGCGGATGCCCGCGGCGTCGGCGCTCTGCACGCTGACCAGGGTCTGGAAGCTGGACACGCCAACGCCGCTCCAGGCGCGCGCGGCGCCGCCAGTCGGCAGTACGTGGTTGGTGCCACTGCAGTAGTCGCCCAGCGCCTCGGGGGTCCAGTCGCCCAGGAACACCGAACCGGCGACCTCGACCCGGTCGAGCCAGTCACGCGGCGCGCGCAGGGCCAGGATCAGATGCTCGGGCGCATAACGGTTGCTGATGTCGAACGCGACCTCCAGCGTCGGCACCCGCAGCAACCGCGAGCGCGCCAGCGCCCGGCGCGCGATGTCGGCGCGCGGCAGCGCACCAAGCTGGGTCGCCAGCTCGACGCGCACGCGGCGCAGCAGCGCCTCGTCGTCGCTCAGCAGCAGCACTTGCGAGTCGGCCCCGTGCTCGGCCTGCGACAGCAGATCGGCCGCGACGAACGCCGCGTCGGCGCCGGCATCGGCGATCACCAGCACCTCCGACGGGCCGGCCGGCATGTCGATCGCGACCGTGCCCGACTGCGCCGCCTGCTGTTTGGCTTCGGTGACAAACGCATTGCCCGGCCCGAACAGCTTGTCGCAGGCCGGTACCGACGCGGTGCCGAACGCCATCGCCGCAATCGCCTGCGCGCCGCCGAGCTTGAATACCCGGTGCACGCCGGTCAGCCGCGCGGCGACCAGCACCGCCGGATCGGCGCTGCCGTCCGGGCGCGGCGGCGTGCACAGCACGACCTCGCGGCAACCGGCCAGCCGGGCCGGCACACCGAGCATCAATGCGGTCGAAGGCAGCGGCGCGGTCCCGGCCGGCACGTACAGCCCGACCCGCGGAATCGGCCGCACGATCCGTGCGCACTCCACGCCATCGGCGGTCTGCACGGCGTAGCCGTCAACCCTGCCCGCGACATGGAAGCGCTCGATCCGCGCGGCGGCGTTGGCCATTGCCTCGCGCAAGCGCGGCGAGACCTCGGCCTCGGCCGCGGCGAATTCGTCGGCGCCGACTTCGAAATCGTCGAGCGCGACGCGGTCGAAGCGTTCGGTCAACGCGCGCAGTGCGGCGTCGCCGCGTGTCCGCACCTCGTCGAGCACGTCGGCGACGGCCGCGCGCGTCTGCGCGGCGACGGTTTGCGTCGGGCGGCGCAGCAGTTCGGCCTGCGCTGCCGCATCGGCGGCCGACCAGTCGACGATCGCCGGAATCGCGCCGTCCAGTGAAAAGGGGGCGTTGAGGTTCATGCCAGCATCCGCTCCACCGGCAGCACCATCAGCCCGGCCGCGCCGGCCTGCTTGAGCGCCTCGAGCCGCGGCCAGGTCAGCTCGCCGTGGCACAGCACCTGCAACGCGACCGCATCGCTGCCGTCGACCTGCAGCAGCGTCGGCGGCTCGGCGTCGGGCAACAGTTTGAGCAGCGCATCGACGCCGTCGCGACGCGATTGGAACATCAGCAGGCGGCTGTCGCGCAGCCGCATCACGCCATCGAGGCGGCGCAGCAGCAGGGCGGCTAGGTCGCCCCGCACATCGGAGAACGGCTGCACCGGGCCGGCCAACACCGCCTCGCTGGTCATCAGCGTGACCGCGGGCTTGAGCTGATTGGCGGTCAACGTCGCGCCGCTGGACACCAGGTCGCAGATCACGTCGGCCTGGCCCAGCCGCGGCGCGATCTCGACCGAACCCGACAGCGTGACGATGCTCGCCTGCACCCCCTGCGCGTCGAGCCATCGCTGCAGCAGGCCTGGGTAGCTGGTCGCGATGCGGCTGCCCTGCAACTGCGCCGGGCCCGACCAGTCCTGCGACTCTGGAATCGCGATGTCGAGCCGGCAGCCGCCGAAGCCGAGCGCACGGACCGCCTTGGACACCTGCGGCAGGCCGCGCAAGGCCCGGTCGGCCGCGACCTCGTCGAGCACGTTGCGGCCGACGATGCCGTAATCGCAGACGCCATCGGCGAGCAACCCGGGGATGTCGTCGTCGCGGACCAGCAACAGGTCGACCGGCAGCGTCTCGCCGTAACAGAACAGCTTGTCGCGGCTCTCGCGCCACGACAGGCCGCATGACGCCAGCAACGCCCGCGCCGGCTCGCTGAGCCGGCCGGATTTCTGGATCGCGATACGCAGGCGGTCGCGCGCGGCGCCGCCAGTGACAGGACTCATCGGGAAACCTCAGTGGGAATCGGGGGACGCAGAACGCCCGACACGACGCGCTGCGATCGCATAGCCGCCGGCGCCGCGGTCGAGCGTACGTGCGACGCGGCCGACGGTGGTCACGCTGACGCCGGTGCGCTCGTGGATCTCGCGATACGGCACGCCCTGCTGCAGCAGCGGCACGACCCGCCACCGGTCGACCAGCGCCTCGAGCTCGGCCGGCGTGCACAGGTCGTCGAGGAACCGGGCGACCTCATCGGCGGTCTTCAGCGCCGCAAACGCGCGTGCCAGCGCTTGCAGCGAGGCGCTGGCTTCGTGGTCGGGCAAGGGTTCGGGGCGTTGCTTCACGGGGATCGCCGGACGTATCAATGTAATAGCGTGCTAGTACATTACGCCTTTCCGATTCGAAGTCAACCGGGCATGCGGCGCCGTACAGCGGCGATGCAGGCGCTCCCCCGGGCATCGCGGCGTCGCCACATGCCGTTCGCAGGGCGCCGACTGGACCGCAGCGTTCCACCGCCCTCGCCTGCCGATCCCGGAAGATCCTGCCTCGACTCTCAGATTCGGGGGCGCCATGCGCGACCGATTGCAGGCCCTGCTCGATGCCGGGCGCGACGACGCCCTGCTGCGCTTCGGGCTGGGCAATGCCTGCCTGCAGGCAGGCGACCCGGCCTCGGCCGCGACCCATCTGGCCGCCGCCACCCGGCACGATCCGGACTACTCGGCCGCGTGGAAACTGCTCGGCAAGGCGTTGCTGACGCAAGGGCGCGACGCGGATGCCGAAGCGGCCTGGCGCGCCGGGCTCGACGCCGCGGCGCGGCGTGGCGACGTGCAGTCGTCCAAGGAGATGACGGTGTTCCTGCGGCGGATCGAGCGCGCACGCCAGGCGAAGGCCTGATCCACCAGCCAAAACAGAACCGGCAGAACCGGGGTAAGAGTGGATTTCTTTGCAGAAATCCACTCTGACCCCGGTTCTTGGACCCCGGTTCTTGAGAGGTGTGTCAGTCGGCGCGCGTGCGGGCCTGCATCCCCAGCCAAGCCAGTGCGACCCCCGAGAACGCGGCGATCGAGGACAGGAACACCCGGGTGGCGAGGAAATTGGGATCGTGGATCTTCTGCAGCGCGATGCGCGCATAGACCGGCGATTCGAGCTTGACCACGCCCATGTAGAACAGGTGCCAGGCATCGATGCCGACCGCGATCGCGAGCGCGCCCAGGCTGCTCCACGCGATCGAATGCCCGTGCGCCCAGCGGTAGCGCGCGCTCAGCCAGTGGAACAGCAGATAGCACAGCGCACCGACCGCCATCGCGATCAGCGCAGCCTCCAGCACCCCGAGCCAGCCGAAATGCAGCGGCAGGTTCACGCCGCAGGCCCGGTGGCCGGCACCCGCCAGCGCGGCAGCACCCCCAGCAGCGTGCCGTCGGCGACCAGGCGCACCGCGGCGGCCACCTCGCCATCGAGTGCGCGGTCGCGTTCGAGGAACGGGATCGCCTCGCGGATGCGCGCATGCGCCTCGGCGACGATCGCGCCGGGGTGGAACGGTGCGCACGCGGCGAGCTCGACGCGCAGCGCCTCGACCTCGTCGAGGAAGCCGGCGTGCGTCGCGCGATCCTGCGCCGGGCCGCCCTGCACCTTCGTCGCCAGCACCGGGGCATCGCCCCGGCCCGCGAGGTCGCGCGCGGCGTTGATCATGTCCATCCGCAGGTCCAGCGCCTGGGCTGCGGTGTAGAGCTCCAGCGCGAGCACCTTGCCCAGGTCGTCGGCCATCGCCAGCACATGACGCGCCTCGTTGGTGCCCATCGAGACGTGGTCTTCGGCGTTGGCGCTGGTCGGCACCGAGTACACACTGGCCGGGTGCGCGCGCGTGGCCAGGTCGTTGACCAGCGCCGCCGCGGTGTACTGCACGATCATGAAACCCGACTCGGTGGCGTCCTCGTTGCCGATCAAAAACGCCGGCAGCCCGTCGTTGGTCGCCGGGTCGACGAGCTTGGCCAGCCGGCGCTCGGAGATCGACGCCAGCACCGGGATCGCCGCCTTGACGTAGCTCATCGCCAGCGCCAGCGGCATGCCGTGGAAATGGCCGGCCGAGATCACCTGCTGCTCGACGTGCTCGGCCTCGCGGCCCGGGAACACCAACGGGTTGTCGGTGACCGCGTTGAGCTCGACGTCGAACACGCGCTTGGCCTGCTCGACCGCGTCGCGCACCGCGCCGTGCACCTGCGGGATGCAGCGCAGCGAGTAGGCGTCCTGCGGCTGGTGCTTCTTGCCGCCACGGAACGGCCGAAACCGGGCATAGAACTTCTCGCGACCATGGCGCTGATCGCTCGGCACCCAGTCCCAACCGATGTCGAAGCGCAGCGCCTGGGCCTGCGCGGTGTCCCAGCTCGACGGCAGCCACGGCCGGAACTTCGGCACCAGGTGGTAGGCGATGTCGGCCAGCGTCGAGCCGTCGAGCAGCTCGCGCAGGTGCGCGGCGACCTCGACCTGGCCCGGATGCGGGCGCAGCGCGTGGACATCGGCGTCGAATGCGCCGAGCCGGCCGGCGAAGGCATCGATGGTCATCGCCGCGGCCAGATCGGCGGTGTCGAGCAATGCGTCGAGCCGATGCAGCGCCAGCACGCCAGTGGCGAGCATCTGCGCAGTGCCGTTGTTGAGCGCCAGGCCCTCCTTGTACGACAGCGTGACCGGTGCCAGGCCGGCGCGCCGCAGTGCGTCCGCGCCGGACATGCGCTCGCCCGCGAAGAACGCCTCGCCGCCCCCCAGCAGCACGATCGCCAGGTGCGACAGCGGCGCCAGGTCGCCCGAGGCACCGACCGAGCCCAGCCCCGGCACCACGGGCACGATGCCGGCGTTGAGCAGGTCGGCCAGCGCCTGCAGCGTCGCCACACGGATGCCCGAATGGCCCTTGAGCAACGTGTTGATGCGGATGCACAGCATCGCGCGCACCACCTCCGGCGCCAGCGGCTCGCCGACGCAGACCGCGTGAGTGACGATGAGGTTGTGCTGCAGTTCCTCGTGCAATGCGCGCCCCGAAGGCGTGGCGCCCGGCAGGTCGTCGCGCAGCGGGCGCGCGCCGAGCAGGCGGTCGGCATTGCTGCCAAAGCCGGTGGACACGCCATAGATCGGTTCTTCGCGGCGCACCTGCTCGGCAAGGAAGTCGGCTGCGTTCGCCACTGCGTGCAGCGCCTGGTCGTCGAGCTCGACCGGCGCGCCGTGGGCGACGATCACCAGTTGCGCGCGGGTCAGCGAGCGGCCGTCGAGACGGATGGCTTTCATCAATGTGCTCCTTTGCAGACGACGGCGACGCGCAGGCCGATCACGGCATCGATCTCGCCTGCTCTCGCTCGACCAGCAATGTGCGCGGCAGGTCGTCGTCGGCGACCTCGAACTGCTCGCCGCGGCGCAGATCCTTGACCGCAACCACGCCGCGCGCCGCTTCCTCGTCGCCGCGGATCACCACGAAGCGGATGCCGGCGCGATCGGCGTACTGCATCTGCTTGGCGAGCTTGCGCGGCTCGAGCTGGGTCTCGACGTTGAGCCCGGCACTGCGCAGGCGCTGCGACAGCGCCAGCGCCGACGGCAGGCCGGCATCGTCGAACAGCGTCACCAGCACGTCGACCGAGCTGTCGGCGGTGTGCACCAGGCCCGCCTCGCGCAGCTGCCAGAACAGCCGGGTCAGACCGATCGAGATGCCCACGCCCGGCAGCTTGGACTTGGTGTAGTGGCTAGCGAGGTTGTCGTAGCGTCCGCCCGAACAGATCGAACCGATCTGCGGGTGCGCATCGAGCACGGTCTCGTAGACCATGCCGGTGTAGTAATCCAGGCCACGCGCGATCGACAGGTTCAGCGCGTAGCGCGACTCGGGCACGCCGAGCGCACGCAGCTGGTTGAGCAGCTCGCGCAGCTCCTCGCGCCCTTCCTCGAACAGCGCCGTGCCGGCGCCGAGCGCGTCGAGCTTGGCCAGGGCGTCGTCATGGCCGGTCGAGCGCACGCGCGAGAACGCCAGCAGGCGGTCGGCGACCGCGTCCGACAAACCGAACTCGGCGCCGGTCAGCGTCGCGCGCACCGCATCCTCGCCGCGCTTGTCGAGCTTGTCGATCTCGCGCAGCACGGTCATCTGCTGCGCGTCGTCGATGCCCTGCCCTTCGAAGTAGCCGCGCAGCAGCTTGCGGTGGTTGAGCTGGATCGTGAATTCGCCAATGTCGAGCGCAGCGAACACCGCGCTGATCACCGCCGGCACCTCGGCGTCATAGCGCGGCGACAGCGTGTCCTTGCCGATCACGTCGATGTCGCACTGGTAGAACTCGCGGAAGCGTCCGCGCTGGGCGCGCTCGCCGCGGTAGACGCGCTGCATCTGGTAGCGGCGGAACGGGAATGCCAGGTCGTGCTCGTGCTCGGCGACGTAACGCGCCAACGGCACGGTCAGGTCGAAGCGCAGCGCCAGTTCCGGCAGGCCGTCGGCCTGGCCGCTGTCGGCCGATTTGGCGAGCGCACCGGTCGACTGCACGAAATAGACCTGCCGCTCGGTCTCACCGCCCGACTTGGTCAGCAGGGTCTCCGACAGTTCGAACACCGGCGTCTCGATCGGCAGGAACCCGAAACCTTCGAACGTGCGGCGGATCGTGTCCAGCATGCGCTGGAACGCGATCTGGTCGCGCGGCAACAGTTCCATGACGCCGGGCGGGGTCCGGGGCTTGATCATGCGGGCAGCTCGTCGGTGATGCGGAGGAAGACCGCCATTCTAGGGCGTGTCGGCATGCAGGTGCCCGTCGCGCAGCCACAGGTGGCGGTCCGCCAGCCCCGGCGGCACCGCGCCGTGGGTGATCAGCAGCAGGCTGCGGCCATCGAGCAGATCGGGCAGTTCGCGCAGCAGCGCATCGGCCGTGTCGTGGTCCAGGCCCTCGGTCGGTTCGTCGAGCACCACCAGCGCGGCATCGCGCAGCAGCGCACGGGCCAGCGCCAGCCGCCGCGCCTGCCCCCCGGACATCGTGATGCCGGCCTCGCCGACCCAGGCATCGAGCCCGCCCAGCGCGCGCGCCCAGTCGGCCAGCCGCACCCGCGCCAGCATCGCCCACAGCTGCGCGTCGTCGGCCTGCGGCGCACCGAACACCAGGTTGTCGCGCACACTGCCGGCGAACACCGGAGCGTTCTGCGGCAACCAGGCGATCCGCGCGAACCAGTCGCGCTGGCGCACGTGACGCAGGTCGACGCCGCCGAACGTCAGCGTGCCCGCATCGGGCTCGGCACTGCGCAGCAGCAACGCCGCAAGCGTGGACTTGCCGCCGCCGCTGTCGCCGCCGATCGTCACGCGCTCGCCCGGCGCGACCGAAAGCGTCAGCCCGCGCAGCACCGGCCGGTCCTGGCCCGGCCAGGCGAAGGTCACCTCGTCGAAATGCAGCGCCCCGGCGGCCGGCAAGGCCACCGGCGCCGCGGGATCGACGACCGTCGGCTCGGTGCCGGCCACCGCGTCCAGACGCGCGATCGATGCACGTGCAGCCAGCAGCGCCTGCCAGGCCAGGCCGGCCCCGGCCCAGGCCTCGAACAACCCGATCGCGAGGAAGAACAGCGCCGCCGCATGCGCGGCCGGCAGCGCCCCGCCCAGCGCGCAGGCGCCGACGATCCACAAGGTGCCGACCAGGCCAACACCGGTCGCCACCCCATGCCACAGGCCGCCGTCCGCCAGCTGCCGCCGGCGCACGCGCTCGGCATCGCCCACCGCTTGTGCGTCGGCATCGACGCGGGCCAACCAGCCATCGGCCACGCCCAGTGCTGCGAGATCGGCCTGCCCGTCGTAGAGCTCATGCAGGCGGGCGCGCAACTCGGCCCGGCGCCGCGCCCGCTCGGCCTCGGCCGCCGACCGCCCGCGGGCGACCAGCCAGGGCACGCCGAGCCCGGTGGCCAGCGCGACCAGCGCCAGCCAGGCCGCGGTCGGCGGGTGCAGCCAGGCGGCAACGCCCAGGCCCGCCACGCCGAGCGCGAGCAGTGCCAGCAATGGGCCGGTCGCGCGCAACAGCAGACCGTCCACCGCGTCGATGTCGCCCAGCAGCCGCGCCAGCAGATCGCCGGTGCGCAGGCGCCCCAACTGGCCGGGCGTGAGCCGCAGCGCGCGTGCGAAGAACCAGCTGCGCAGGTCGCGGGCGATGCGCAGCATCGCGTCGTGGCCGGCGAGCTTTTCGACATAGCGCGACGCGATGCGCGCGAAGGTCAGCGCCCGGATGCCGGCCGACGGGGTGAAGAAGTTGAAGCTGCCCAGGGTGCCGAAGGTCAGCGCGCTCGCCGCGATGAAGCCACCCGACAGCCCCAGCAGCGCGACGCCGGACACCAGCGTCAGCGCCAGCAGGCCGATCGCCGCGGCCACGCGCCCGCGATGGCGACGCAGCAGCATGCGGGTGCTGGCGATGGCGCGATCGGAGGCCGCGCTCATCGCACCGACTCCACGGGCGACTCGAGCGGCGCCACCAGCGGACCCGGCAAGCGCCAGACCGCGTCGGCCCAGTCCATGACGGCCTGGCTGTGCGTGGCGACGATCACGGTGCAGTCGCGCAGCGAAGCGTCGAGTGCGGCGAGCAGGTCGGCTTCGGTCGCAGGATCCAGAAACGCCGTCGGCTCATCGAGCAGCAGCAACTGCGGCCGCAGCAGCAACGCGCGCGCCAGCGCCACACGACGCGCCTGCCCACCCGACAGCCCGAAGCCATGCTCGCCGATGGGCGTGTCCAAGCCCTCGGGCAGGCGCGCGGCAAACCGCATGACCTGCGCGATCTGCGCCGCCTCGTGCACCGCAGCCTCATCGGCCTGCGGCGCGCCGATGCGCAGGTTGTCGCGCAGGCTGCCCTGGAACAGCCACGGCCGCTGCCCGGCCAAGGCGATCCGGGTGCCGGCCGGCACGTGGATGCGACCGCACTCGGGCGGCAGCCAGCCGGCGAGCGCGTCGAGCAGCGTGCTCTTGCCGCCGCCGCTGGGCGCGACGATCGCCAGGCGCTGCCCGGCCGGGATATCGCGCGAGGCGCCGGCCAGCGCCGGCATTGCAGCGCCGGGATGGCGCAGCGTGATCGCCTCGATCCGCACCGCCGGCGCACCGGTCGCCACCGGTGCGGGATCGATCGCCGGCGCGGCATCGAGCGCAGGCCGGGTGCCGTCGAACGCGGCCTCGACCTCGGCGACTGCGGCCAGTGCGTTCGCACGATCGTGGTAATGCCCGGCCAGACGACGCATCGGCCCGTGGAACTCCGGCGCCAGCAGCAGGCAGAACAGGCCGATCGCCAGGCTCGGGGCCGGGTCGCGCAACGCGATCAGCCCCAGGTAGCTGAAGCCGAAATACAGCGCCACCAGCGCGACACTGACCGAGGCGAAGAACTCGAGCACCGTCGAGGACAGAAACGCGATGCGCAGCACGCGCATGCTGCGCACGCGGATGGTTTCGGTGGCCTCGCCGACCTGCGCCAGCTCCGCTTCACCGCGGCCGTAGACCCGGATCAGGTCGAGCCCACGCAAGCGATCGGTGAAATGCGCCCCGGCCCTGGCGAGCGCCGACAGCTGCGCGCGGCCGGCGGCCTCGGCGCGCATGCCGATCAGCGCCATGAAGAACGGCGCCAGCGGCGCGGCCGCCAACAGCAGCAGACCGACGATCCAATCGGCGGCGAACACCGCCACCAGCAGCACCGGCGGCACCAGCATCACCTCGGCGCGCGCGAGCAGGTAGCCGCCGAAGTACGGCGCGGCGGCATCGACATGGCCGGTGGACAGCGCGACCAGTTCGCCGCTGCGGCGCCCCCGCAGCCACACCGGACCGCGCGCGATCGCTGCACGTGCCAGCCCCACGCGCATGCGCGTCAGCGTGTCCTCGACCGCATCGGCGGCCGCGCGCTGCCCGATCCATCCCAGCAGCGTGCGCGCCAGCAAGGCGACCGCCAGCAGCGCGAGCGGCGCACGCAGCGCATCGAGTCCGCGTCCGTCGATCAGCGCCGCATCCAGCCCCCAGGCGATCGCCGCGGCCTGGGGCACCAGCAGCCAGCCGGCGAGCACTTGGCTGGCCTGGGCCACGCGATGGCGCGACCGGCTCGGCAGCAGTTGCGCATCGAGCCATTGCAGGCGAAGACGACGAGGACCGGTCGGGTCCTTTCCTTGCGGCGGCGAGGTCATGAATCGGAAACATCCAGCAGCGGATGACGGCGACCCCATTGTCGGTATCGCGTCGTGCCCGCTATTATCGCAGCCCGCCGCGCCGACGACGCCACCGCCCTCCTCCAGAGGCCGATCGCCCCCCGTCGAACACGCCCCCCTTGCCCTGGTGACGGGTGCATCGGTAGAATGCGCGGCTACACCTGTCGGGGTGTAGCTCAGTCTGGTAGAGCGCTACGTTCGGGACGTAGAGGTCGCAGGTTCGAATCCTGTCTCCCCGACCAATCTGGTGATCCGAAACCGGCCGTCGTGCCGGTTTTCGTTTATCTAAGGCCGTGCCCGGTTCGCGGCATGCGATGCCGCCCGCCATGACCCCCACGCCCCACACCGTCCGTCCACCGATCGCCTTGCGCACGGTGCGCCTGGTGGTGCTGCTGGGCATCGCGCTGTCAGCCTTCAACCTGCGCACCGCGGTGACCTCGCTGACCCCGCTGCTCGACCTGCTCGGCGCCCAATTCGGCTTCGGCTCGGCCACTGCAGGCGTGCTGGGCATGCTGCCCACCGCGGCCTTCGCCGTCTTCGGCGTGACCACGCCGATGCTCGCGCGCCGCGTCGGCATCGAGCGCACGGCATTGCTGGCGATGCTGCTCGCCACTGCCGGTCTGGTGCTGCGCTCGTGCGCCGGTGGCGTGGGCCTGCTGATGGCCGGGTCGATCGTCGCGCTGGCCGGTATGGGCATCGGCAACGTGGTGCTGCCGCCACTGGTCAAACGCTACTTCCCCGATCGGGTCGGCGCGGTCTCCACGCTCTACATCACCGTGTTGCAGTTGGGCACGATGCTGCCCGCACTGCTGGCCGTGCCGCTGGCCGAGGCCGCCGGCTGGCGGGTGGCGCTCGGCGCCTGGACCTTGACCGCGCTGGCCGCGGCGTTGCCGTGGGTCGGCCTGCTGGCGATGGCGCGGCGACGCGGCAGCGGCGTCCGCGTCGATGGCCCGTCGACCGCCGTGGCCAGCGTCCCGTCCGGCGGCGCGCGCGGCCGGGCGTGGCGCTCGCCGGTCGCCTGGGGCATGGCGATGATGTTCGGCACCACCTCGCTAATCACCTACGCGATGTTCACCTGGTTGCCGACCCTGCTCAGCGAAGCCGGCGCCTCGCCTGCCTTCGGCGGCACGATGGTGGCGCTGTTCTCCGCACTCGGCCTGGTCAGTGCACTGGGTATGCCCGCGCTTGCGGTACGTGTACGCAATCCGTTCGCGATCGTGCTGCTGTGCGCCTGTTGCCATATCGCAGCGTTCTCCGGCTTGCTGCTCGCACCGATGGCCGCGCCGGTGCTGTGGGTCGTGCTGTTGGGCCTGGGCCCGTCGACGTTTCCGCTGGCGCTGACGCTGATCAACCTGCGTACGCGCACGCCCGCCGGCTCGGCCGCGCTGTCGGGCTTCATGCAGGGCGTGGGCTACACGCTCAGCTGCGCCGGCCCGCTGCTGTTCGGCGTGCTGCACGGCGCGACCGGCGGTTGGCACTGGCCGTTCGCGATGCTCTACGGCTTCGTCGGCGTGTTGCTGGTCGGTGGCTGGCTGGCCTGCAAGCCGCGCGCGCTCGAGGACAGCTGGTAACGGCGACGCACGCTGGCGCCGGGGCTGCCGTCAGCGGTTCGATCGGGGATCGCTTTACGCCACCCAACGCAGGAATCGCACGTACAGCCAATAGAACACGCCGAGCAACGGGAGCGGCAGCAACACCAGGGTCGCCACGCGTGCCGGTGGCGACAGGCCCGGCGCCGGCACATCGACGCCGACCGCATCGAGCAACAGGAGCGTCGCCAGCAACGACCACAGGTTGCACATCAGCAGCGCCATACCACGATAGAACAGGCGATGCGGACGCGACGGATGGTCGATTGCCGCCTCTGCCGGACGCAGCGCGAAGCTACCTTGCATCAACGCGACCTGGCCGACGATGCCGCCGAACAGTTGGAAGAGAAAGACGAAGGGGATCAACAGACAGCGGTCCATATCCGGCGAGGCCAATCGCAGGGATCGGTGGTCGCGTTCGGTCACAGACGCCTGAATCTGCGCAGCGCGGCGGCTGCACCGCAGTCGCTGCGCCGTGAACTTCCCGGGCGGGCCTCGTATCCTGCGCACTCACGATAGCGCAGCCGATTCCCATGGACCAAACGCCCAGCCACGTCACCGGCCCCAGCGAGACGCCCCTGCTCGAGGAGACCGTCGGCGCGATGCTCGCGCGCGTGGCGGCCCAGCACTCCGATCGCGAGGCGCTGGTCGTCCCGTCGCAATCGGTGCGGCTCAGTTACCGCGCATTCGATGCCGCGGTCACACGGCTGGCCGCGGGCCTGCTCGCGCTGGGACTCGAACCGGGCGATCGCATCGGCATCTGGTCGCTCAACCGCGCCGAATGGGTGCTGATGCAGTTCGCGTCCGCGCGCGCCGGGCTGGTCCTGGTCAACATCAACCCGGCCTACCGTACGCACGAGCTCGAGTACGCGCTGACGCGTGTCGGTTGCGCAGCGCTGGTGCTGGCGCGTGCGTTCAAGACCTCCGACTACCTTGGCTTGCTGCGCGAACTGGCCCCTGAACTCGACAGCGCGACACCCGGCGCACTGCAGGCCGCCCGCCTGCCCGACTTGCGCCAGGTCCTGGTGCTCGGCGACGGTGACGATGTGCCCGGCACGCTGCGCTTCGACACCGTGGCCGCCTGCGACGCCCCCGACGCACACGCCCGGCTGGCGGCCTTGCAGGACCGCCTGTCCCCGGACGATGCGATCAACATCCAGTTCACCTCCGGCACCACGGGCGCGCCGAAGGGCGCGACGCTGAGCCACCGCAACATCGTCAACAACGGCTGGTTCGTCGGCGAGGCCATGCGCCTGACCGAGGCCGACCGGCTGTGCATCCCGGTGCCGTTCTATCACTGCTTCGGCATGGTGCTGGGCAACCTGGCCTGCGTCACCCACGGGGCGTGCATGGTGATTCCCGGCGAAGGCTTCGACCCGCTGACGACCCTGCAGACGGTCGAGCGCGAGCGCTGCACCGGCCTGCATGGCGTGCCGACGATGTTCATCGCCGAGCTCGACCACCCGCGCTTTGGCGACTTCGACCTGTCGTCGCTGCGCACCGGGATCATGGCCGGCTCGCCCTGCCCGATCGAGGTCATGAAGAAGGTCGTCGAGCGCATGCACATGCGCGAGGTCACCATCGCCTACGGCATGACCGAGACCAGTCCGGTGAGCTTCCAGACCACACCCGACGACCCGCTCGACCGGCGCGTCGACTCGGTCGGCCGGGTGCATCCGCACGTCGAGGTGCGCATCGTCGACAAGGACGGCGTGGTCGTGGCGCGCGGCGAGACCGGCGAACTGCAGACCCGCGGTTACTCGGTCATGCGCGGCTACTGGGGCGAACCGGCACGCACCGCCGAAGTGCTCGACGCCGACGGCTGGATGCACACCGGCGACCTGGCCACGCTCGACGCCGATGGCTACTGCCGGATCGTCGGCCGGCTCAAGGACATGCTCATCCGCGGCGGCGAGAACATCTATCCGCGCGAGATCGAGGAATTCCTGCACACCCACCCTGCCGTCGCCGACGTGCAGGTGTTCGGCGTGCCGGACGCGCGCTTCGGCGAGGAAGTCTGCGCCTGGATCCGCCTGGCCGAGGGTGCGACGTGCACCGCCGATGAGATCCGCGCGTTCTGCCGCGGCCGCATCGCCCACTACAAGATTCCGCGCGACATCGAATTCGTCGATGGCTTCCCGATGACGATCACCGGCAAGGTGCAGAAGTATCTGATGCGCGAGATCGCTTCAGGCCGCAGGTCCGCGCCGAACTGACGGCCGGCGCGTCAGGTGCAGAGCGGGCAGCCCGCTACGGGTGCCGCACCTGACCGGTCCCGCAAACGACGAAGCGCTCGACGGTCAGCGCCTCCAGACCCATCGGCCCGTAGGCATGCAGGCGTGTGGTCGAGATGCCGATCTCCGCGCCCAGGCCCAGCTCGCCGCCGTCACTGAAGCGCGACGAGGCGTTGACCATCACCACCGCTGCGCGAAGCGCCGCGACGAAGCGGGTGGCGTTGTCGTCGTCGCGCGTGGCGATGACCTCGGTGTGGTCGGAACCGAAGCGCTGGATGTGCGCAATCGCGTCGTCGAGCGAGTCGACCACGCGCGCGGCGATGATGAGGTCGAGGAACTCGGCGGCGTAGTCGTCCTCGCTCGCCTCGGCGACGTCGCCGGCCAGGGCACGGACGCGCGCATCGCCGCGGACTTCGACGCCGGCCGCCTGCAACGCCTGCACCGCACGCGGCACGAACGTCGCGGCGATGTCGGCATGCACCAGCAGTGTCTCGAGCGCGTTGCAGGCGCTGGGGCGGCTGGTCTTGCCGTCGATCAGCATCCGCAATGCAACCTCGGGATCGGCGCTGGCATCGACGAACAAATGGCACACGCCCTTGTAGTGCTTGATCACCGGCACCCGGGCGTGCTCGGCGACGAAGCGGATCAGGCCTTCGCCGCCGCGCGGGATCGCCAGGTCGACAATCTCGTTGAGCTGCAACAGGGCGAGCATGGTCTCGCGGCGCAGGTCGGTCACCAGGGTCAACGCGTCGGGGCCGACGCCGTGCGCGGCGATCGCCTCGCGCAGCGCGGCGGCGATCGCGGTGCTGGAGTGGATCGCCTCGCTGCCGCCACGCAGGATCACCCCATTGCCGGCCTTGATGCACAGCGCCGCGGCATCGGCGGTCACGTTCGGGCGCGCCTCGTAGATCATCGCGATCACGCCCAGCGGCACGCGCATCTTGCGCACGTGCAGGCCGTTGGGGCGCACATCGTCGCGGGTCACCTGCCCGACCGGATCGGGCAACCCCGCCACCTCGCGCACCGCCGCCGACACGCCCGCCAGCCGCACCGCGTCCAGGCGCAGGCGATCGAGCAACGCGCCGCCGGTGCCGCGCGCCTGCGCCGCCTCGAGGTCGCGCGCGTTGGCGGCCAGAATCGTCTCGGCATGCGCGTCCAGTGCATCGGCCATCGCGCGCAGCAGCGCGTCGCGTGCCGCGGTCCCCAGGCCGGCCAGCGTACAGGCGGCGTCACGGCACGCCAGGGCCTGATCGCGGATGGTCTGCATGTCGGCTCCTGTGCCCAATGAACAGGGCGTCACCCTAGCATCGCCGAGCCGGCGTCGGCGCGCCGGGGCGGCTAATCCAGCGTCGGCAACGCCACACGCGTGGGGCGTGCAGGCAGGTACAGCACCTCGAGCGTGCGCGCCGCCTCCACGCGCGCCAACCGCAACGGCGCGATCGCGCGCTTGGCGACGACCGTATGGGTGACGCCGGCACGATCGACGAAGCGCAGGCGCAGGGCGATGACGGGTGCTTCGTTGATCACCGTACCGGTGTGCTCGGCCGACAGCACCTCGGCCACCGCCGGCGCGCCGGCGTAGCGCAGCTCGACGGAGACAGGTACGACGTGGCGCCGCAGCAACCGCACGACGAAGGCCAGCGCCGCCGCCAGCAGCAGCATCGCGATCGCCAGTCCGAACTCGGCCTGCCCATGACCGAACATCTCCGACCACTCGCCGCCGGCCTGGTAATGGCGCAGCCGCAGGCGCCAGGCGCACAGCGCGGCGATGCCCAGCGGCAGCAGCGGCAAGGCCCCGGCCCAGATGCCCGGGCGCGAACGCGCGCCCTCGATCAACAGTCGCGGCGCGCGACGCGGGTCCGGCGCCAGCCGCACCATCAGGCGCCCACCGGGCACGAATCGGCGCAGTTGCGGCCGGGTGTCGACCAGCGTCACCGCGTCCTGGATCCGATGTCCGCTCAGGTTGTCGAACGCCAAGGTCACCGTGGTCGCCGGGCCCGGCCCTGCGCTCGCCGCGAGCACCTCGGCCTCGCGGCGAACGCCAGCGGCGGCGATCCGGCGCAAGCGCCACCAGTGCCGCAGCGGCCACGCCGCAGCCCACAGCGCCACCAGCACCAGCAGTGCCATCGCCGCAAGCACCACCATCAGTTCGATCATCGGGTCGCCTCCGACGCCGGCGCGCCCGGCGCCAACGGCTGCGTGTCGCGTGTGCGCGCCAGGTAGCGCCAGCCGGTGCCGCTGCCCGGCTCCACCCGCAACAGCACATCCGAGCGCGCATCGTCGCTACGTCCAACGGCCAGCAGCGCGCCGTCGCGTGCGCGCCAGATCGCATCGAGCCGCTCCACCTCCAGCGCCAGCGTCCAGCGCACTTGCCCGTCCTCGCCGACCGCACTGAGCAGTTGCGGCGCACCGCGCGCCGCATGGGTGGCGTGAAGCACCAGGCGATCGCGCGCCGCGCCGACCGTCCACAGGGCGTTGTCGGCCGCGAGCGGCGCATGCCGCAGCAGGCCGCGCATCGCGTTCACGTACGCATTGCGCGCAGCGCGCGTCTGCCGTGCTTGCGCATTGGCCTGCTGCCGTTGCGCACGGTAGGCGGCCATCGCGCGCGTGTACTCCAACTGCTCGGCGCTGAACTGGCGCAGCGCGGCCGGCAGCTGCGCACGGTAGCGCGCCCGTGCCTGTCGATAGGCGGCCTCGTTGGGAAAGTCGGACGGCTCGCGCCCGAAATGCGGCATGCGCGGCGACTCGGGCTTCGGCACGTCATGTTCCGGTCCGACCTGCGACAGCGCCGTGTCGACGGCCAGCGGCGCGCGCACCGGATCACGCAGGAACACGCCACGGATGAACACCGCCTCGCCCACCGGCGCGAAGCGAT
Organism: Luteimonas sp. TWI596; assembly: GCF_039674105.1. NCBI lineage: Bacteria > Pseudomonadati > Pseudomonadota > Gammaproteobacteria > Lysobacterales > Lysobacteraceae > Luteimonas > Luteimonas sp. TWI596. Next base: position 99,439 of record NZ_JBDJMU010000006.1, on the reverse strand, counting down.
TGGTCTAGGGCGATCGCCAATCCAGTCGTCCACGCAGCATTTGACGGCGCGCATCGAGCATGTCGTCGCCGGCGCGCTCGCGCCCGGCGGCCACCGCCTGCGCCTGCGCCGGTGTCGCCAGCAGCGTCCAGCTACCGTCGGCGTCGACCGCCGCCGAGGCCGACGCCAGCGCAGACGCGGCCATCCCGGGGTCGGCCTTCTCGAACAGCGTCGCCGGATCGATCTCGTCTGCAGCCGTCGCCGCCAGCGTGTCGCCGTCGATACGCCAGCTGCGGCCCTGTACGTCGACGACGGCCAACTGCCCGGCCTGCGCGTCGTAGCGCGCCCGTTCCACCGGTGCGGCCAGGGGGCCGTCCGGCTTTTCACGGTGGCCATCGGCACGGCCGAAGGCATAGACCGCATTGCGCCAGGCAAACAGATAGCGCTGCGATGCACCCAGCAGTGCGCCGCGGCCCCAGTCGCGGCCTTGCGCATCCTCGGCGTCCAAGCGCCGGCTCCACAGCAACCGGCCGTCGCGCACGTCCACGACTTGCGCGTACTGACGCGAGCGACTGCGCACGATGCCGTTCTCGACCGCGTGCGCGCGCGTGTCCTCGAGCACGAACGCCATCTGCGGCGCGCTTGCATCGTCGAGCAGCAGCGGCCCGGACTGGATCCGGCTATCGGCATAGCGCGAGAGCTGCCAGCTCACCAGCAACGGAAGGCCGGCCACCAGCGCAAGGCCCAGGCCCACAGCCGCGACGGTCTTGAACATCGAGCCGCGCATCATCGCTCCCCCGTTGCTTCGACGCCCGCGGCGCGCGGCCGCGCCGGTCCGGCGCTCTCACCGGTCGCCAACCGCGGATTCACGTCAGCGCCAGATCGTCGCGGTGGACGATATTGCCGCCGTAGCTATAGCCGAGCACCGACTCGATGTCGCGCGTGTGCCGGCGCAACAGGCGGCGGATGTCATCCGCCGAATACTGGCTGACGCCACGCGCGACCGCATCCTGGCCATCGCCATCGCGCCGCACGATCTCGACCAGGTCGCCGCGACGGAACGCCCCCTCGACCGCGACCACGCCGCCGGGCAACAGCGACGCGCCCTTCTCCACCAGCGCGTGCGCGGCGCCGGCATCGACGACCAGCGCGCCAGGCTCTGCGGGCGCGTTGCGCAGCCAGTGCTTGCGCGCCGCCAGCCGGGTGCGCAGCGCATGGATGCGGGTGCCGGTCAGCCGGTCATGGGCCAGCGCCTCGAGCACATCGGCGCGACGGCCGTTGAACAGCACGGTCGCGATGCCGGCCGAGGCCGCGCGCTGAGCGGCTTCGAGCTTGGTGCGCATGCCGCCGGTGCCGACGCTGCTGCCCGCACCGCCCGCCACCGCGAGCAACGCCCCGCTCATCTGCGCGACCACCGGCATCGGCCGTGCGAACGGCTCGACCCGCGGGTCGGCGTCGTAGAGGCCATCGATGTCGGTGGCGATGAACAACACCTCGGCATCGACCAGCGCGGCGACGATCGCAGCGAGGTTGTCGTTGTCGCCCAGCTTGAGTTCGTCCACCGACACCGTGTCGTTCTCGTTGACGACCGGCAAGGCGCGGTGGCGCAGCAACGCCTGCAACGTGGCGCGCGCATTGAGATACCGGCGACGGTTGCGCAGGTCGTCGTGGGTCAGCAGCACCTGCGCCACGGGCCGCTCGAAGAAGCCCTGCCAGAACCCGGTCAGCCGGGCCTGGCCGAGCGCGGCCAGCGCCTGGCGCTCGGCCATCGGCGCGCCCGGCTCGCCGCCGGCCTGCAGGATCGCGCGGCCGGCGGCCACCGCCCCCGACGAGACCAGCACGACCTCGCGCCCGGCCGCATGCGCGACGCGCACGAAGCCGGCCAGCGCGGCGGCGTACTGCGGCGACAGCCCGCCGCCATCGGCGGCCAGCAGACTGCTGCCGACCTTGAGCACCGCGCGCCGCCAGGGTGGCAGCGGCTGCTCGGGGAACGCTTGCGTGTCGGAGGCGGTCATCGGCCGGATTTCAGCGGGTATGCCACTCGTAGACGATGAGATCGCTGGTCTGCTGCAGCGCCAGCGGATCGGCTGCGACGATCGCGCGCGCAGCCTCCAGCGAGGCGACATTGCGCAACAGATACGCACCGCCGCTGCCATCACCGAAACCGCCGGTCATCTCCAGCACGCCGCGCGCGCGCAGATCATCGAGGAAGGCCTTGTGCGGTGCGATGACCGCGTCGTCGAAATCCGATCGCCGCATGGCCAGCACCAGATATCGGGTGACCGTGCTCATGCCAGCGCCTCCCAGCGCGCACGCAAGGCATCCAGCCGCAGGTCGGCGGCCCCGCCCGGCGAGGTCCGCGCGGCCAGGCTGCCTTCGGGCGTGCGGCCCTGGCCGGCGGTGTCGGCGCTGGCCGCAGCCGCCTGGTAGGCCTCCCGGAACGGCACGCCGGCGATCGCCGCCTCGACCGCGACGTCGGTCGCGTACATGCCCGAATCGACCGCCGCGCGCAGCCGGTCCTCGCGCCATTCCAGGTTCGCCAGCAGCGCCGGCAACAGCTCCAGCGCCGCCAGCCCGCGACCGAAGCCGTGGACGATCGCGCCCTTGGAGCTCTGCAGGTCGCGGTGGTAGCCCGACGGCAGCGACAGCAGCTGCTCGATCTCGGTGCGCGCCGCCGCGACGCTGGCGTGCGTGGCGCGCATCAGCTCGACGACATCGGGATTGCGCTTGTTGGGCATGATCGAGCTGCCGGTGGTGTACTGCGCCGGCAACGCGACAAAGCCGTACTCGGCGCTGGTGAACTGCGACAGGTCCCAGGCCAGGCGACGCAGGTCGAGCGTCGCGCTGCCCAGCGCCTCGAGCGCGGCGAGTTCGAACTTGCCGCGCGAAAGCTGCGCGTAGACCGGCGAGACCTGCAACCGCGCGAACCCCAGCGCGGCCGTCGTGTGGTCGCGATCGAGCGCCAGGTTCACGCCGTAACCGGCCGCCGTGCCCAGCGGATTGCAGTCGATCAGCGCCAGGGTGTCGGCCGCGCGCACCGCATCGTCGATGAAGGCCTCCGCCCAGCCCGACCACCACATGCCGCCCGAGGACAGCACCGCGCGCTGGATGTGGGTGTAGCCGGGAATCGGCAGGTCGCGCTCGGCCTCGGCACGATCCAGCGCGATCTTGGCGATCTCGCGCGACAGCGCGGCCAGACGCGCCAGCTTCTCCTTCAGCCACAGGCGGGTGGCGACCAGCACCTGGTCGTTGCGGCTGCGGCCGGTGTGGATGCGCCGGCCGGCATCGCCCAGGCGCTCGGTCAGGCGCGCCTCGATCGCCGAATGGCCATCCTCGAAACGGTCGTCGAGCACGAACGCGCCGCTGCGGAAGTCCTCGGCCAGCGTCGCCAGCTCGCGCTCCAGGCCGGCGAGTTCGTCAGACGACAGGATGCCCACACGCTGCAGTCCTTGCGCATGCGCAGCGCTCGCGGCGATGTCGTGCAGGAAGAACGCTCGGTCGAGGATCACGTCGTCGCCGGCCAGGAACGCTTGGATCTGGGTGTCGACAGCGACGCCAGGCTTCTGCCAGAGAAGATTGCTCATCGAAATGCGTCTCGGAATGGGCTTGTGTTGGATGCCCGCACAGGGATGTGCGAGCGCTTGCCAGCGACTCGCGTCACTGGATCGAAGTCAGTTCGGCGAACCCCAGCGCGCGGTTGAGATTCTGCATCGCCTGCGTCGCCGCGCCCTTGAGCAGGTTGTCGAGCGTGGCGACCACGACCACACGGCCGTTGCCCTGGGCCATCGTGAAGCCGCCGACCTGGGCGCCGTGATGGCCGGCGATGCGGCTCACCCAAGGTGCCTCGTCGACTACCTCGATCAACGGCTCGTCAGCGTAGCGGGTCTCGAAGCGCGCCTTGACCGCATCGCGCGACAGCGGTGCGCGCAGCCACAGGTTCACGGTCATCGTGATGCCGCGGAAATGCGGCGCCACGTGCGGCATGAACTCGACCGGCACGCCGAGCCGGGCCGAGACCTCGCGCTCGTGCACATGGCCGGTCAGCGCGTAGGGCATCAGATTGTCGGCCAGCAGCGCGACATTGTTCTTGTCCGACGGCGTGGTGCCCGCGCCCGAGTAACCGGACACGCCGAAGCATTGCGGCGGGCCGGCGAGCTGGTCGAGCAGCGGCGCGATCGCCAGCTGCATCGCGGTGGCGTAGCAGCCCGGATTGCTGATGCGTCGCTGGCCGTTGTAGGTATCGCGGGTCAGTTCCGGCAGGCCGTAGTACCAGGCTGGATCGAACCGGTAGTCGGCCGACAGGTCGACGATCACCGTCTCGGGCCGGGACGCGTCGAGCGCCGCAACGAACGGCGCCGCCTTGCCATTGGGCAGCGCCAGGATGACCGCGTCCGCGCCCTTGGCCGCGACTGCGTCGGCATCGAGAGTCTCGAAGCGCAGTGCGCCCTGCCAGGCGTCGTTGTGGTCGGCCACGCGCTGGCCGTCGAGCTCGCGCGAGGACACGAACAACAGGTCCAGCCCCGGGTGCGCGGCGACGAGGCGGATCAGTTCGCTGCCGGTGTGGCCGCGCGCGCCGACGATGCCGATGGTCTTCTTGTCCCTCATGTCGGTGTCCTCAGCCCGCCAGCGTCGCGGCGCGCGTCGCGCAGTGTGCCACGCAACGCTGGATCTGCTCGAAGCCATCGAGGCCGTACCAGAACACCTTCCACTTCTCCTGCTTGATGCAGCCGTCGGATTCGGCGTAGTAGAAGATGTTGACCGGGTTTTGGTGACGCGAGCGCCAGAACAGCTGCGGCGTCTCCTCGCGCATCACCTGCCAGACTGCTCGGCCCAGGCCTTCGCCCTGAGCGTCGTCGAGCACGGCGAACTTGTCGAGGTAGGTGCTGCCCTCGGCCGCGGTCAGCACGACCGCAGCCCGATAGTTCTCGCTGACGTAGGCGCGCAACAGCGGCGTGCGCTCGAAGTAGTCGTCGGCCAGCGTACGTCCGAAGCTCGACTCGATCAGCGTGCGCAGCCGCGGCAGGTCGAGGGCGTGCCACGCGGTCGCGCGCAGCACGCGCTCGCCGCGCCGCACCAGCGTGCCCGAGCCCTTGTGCGTGAACAGTTCCTTGGCCAGGTCCGCGGGCCGGGTGATCGAGACCGACGAGGCCAGCGGCAGCCCTTCGAGCAGGTCCTTGATCTGCTCGATCTTGACCTTCATGCCGCCGTGCAGCCACGGCTGCCGGATCAGGTGATCGTATTCGGTCGACAGGTTGATCGAGTCGATGACCTTGCCGCTTTCATCGAGCAGCCCGCCGGTGCCGGTCAGGAAGATGATCTTGTAGGGCTGCAGCGTGCGCACCAGCTCGTTAGCGGCGAAGTCGGCGTTGACGTTGAGGATCTGGCCCGAGGCGGTCTCGCCCAGGCTGGTGATCACCGGGATCGAGCCGGCCTGCAGGCTGGCCTCGATCGGCGCCAGGTTGACGCGCTCCACCTCGCCCACCAGCCCGTAGGTCTCGCGATCGAGGTAATGGGCCTCGAACACGCCACCGGTGATCGAGGTCGCGCGCGCCCCGTTCTTCTGCAACGCCTCGACCAGGCGCAGGTTGGCGGCCTGGAACACGCGGCGCACGATCGCCAGGGCTTCGGGCGTGGTCACGCGCAGGCCGTCGACGGTCTTCTTCTCGATCCCGGCCGCCGACAGTTCGGCGTCGAGCTGCGGACCGGCGCCGTGCAGCACGATCGGCGTCAGGCCGACTTCCTGCAGGAACGACAGCGACGACGTCAGATCGTCGAGCTCGTCGCGCAGGACCGCGCCACCGACCTTGACCACGGCGAAACGCTTGGCATCGAGCTGCGAGAAGCGCTTGAGGTATTGGCTGATCTCTTTCGCGCTGGCCATGCTCGAAAGCAGGCGCACGATGGTCTGGCGGGTCTGTTGGTGTGCGTGCATGGGTCTGGGCTTGTGATGTGTCGCGCATGGAGGCGCGGACGGATGAGGAAGGACGGGCATCGCCGCGCGATCAGGCCGCGGCAGCGCGACGACGGCGCGCGACGGGCAGTGCGCTCATGGACGCGAGCCGCCGGCGATGATCCGATGCACCGCGGCGGCGTAGCGCTGCAGTTGGTCGAGGGTCACGAACTCGTCGGCGGTATGCGCCTGGGCGATGTCGCCCGGTCCGTACACCAGCGCGGTATGGCCGGCGGCCGAGAACAGCGAGGCCTCGGTCCAGAAATCGACCGCGTTGCCGATCGGCAGATCGAACGCATCGGCGATGTCGCGTGCGGCGAGCCGCCGCTCTTCCGCCCGCGCAGCACTTCCATCAAAAGCCGCGCCCGACGGCAGGCTCGGCCCACGGAACGTCTCTTGGAAATGCGCGGCGGCAGGCTCGGCGAAGCCGGCGAAGGTCGCCAGCAGCCCATCGACATCCATCGACGGCAGCGGCCGGAAGCCGAAGCGCAGTTCGGCCTCGGGCGCGATCATGTTGGCCTTGATTCCACCGTCGATCCGGCCGATGTTGAAGCGCAGCCCGGTCAGACCGCCGAAGCGCTCGGCGTCAAGCGAGGCGACGTGATCGAGCGCACGGTCGCCCCAGCGCACCGCCTGATGCAACGCACTCGCGGCCGGGTCCTGGCGCCCGGAGGCATGCCCGGCGCGGCCGGCGAAGCGCATCAGCACCGAGCTGATGCCGCGATGCGCGAGTACCGCCTCGCACTGCGTCGGCTCGGCGACCAGCACCGCATCGAACGACAGCCCACGCGCCAGGAACGCGGCGATGCAACGCGGATCGTTGGCTTCTTCGTCGGATGAGAACAGAAAGGCCGCGTCGCCGTCGCAGGCATTGGCCGCGGCGATCAACGCCGCGGCTGCGCCCTTGATGTCGCATACGCCCAGCCCGACCACGCGGTCGTCCAGGCGCCGCATCGTATGCGGATCGGCCGACCACGCCGGCGAGTCGGGCACGGTGTCCAGGTGCACGTTGAACAGTACCTTCGGCGCGCCGCGCACCGCATACAGGCTGACCGCGCCGGCGCCGTGGTCGATCACCTCGACCGCGAAGCCCGGCAACTGCGCACGGATGTAGTCGAAGATTCCGCCCTCGGCGGCGATCGCCCGCGGCGGATTGCGGGTATCGAAGGCCACCAGGTGTTCGAGATGGTCGAGAGTCTGTCCAAGCATGGATTGGCACGCCTTCAGAACTGCTTCTATCCGGCTGGAGGAGAGCCCCCTTCCAGCTGAAGGGGGCGCGCCAACGACGCGGGGTTTAAGGTGAAATGCCCAGCCAAGCCAACCGCGGTCAGCCGCGGTTGACCTGCGCGTACAGCGTGGAGCTCATGCCAAAGAGCTTGATGAAGCCTTCCGCTTCCTCCACGCCCCAGTCGGCCGACTGCGCATAGGTCGCGCCCTTGGCGTTGAGGATGTGCGGCGAGCGCACCGCCACCGCATCGACGCGTCCGCCGCGGGTCTCGAGTACCACCTCGCCGGTCACGTTGGCCTGCGACGAGGCCAGGAACGCTTCCATGTCGGTCTTGAGCGGGTCGTGGAAGAAGCCCTCGTACACCAGCTCGGTCCACTTGCGCGCGACCTCGGGCTTGAAGCGGTTCTGCTGCTTGGTGAGCACGGTATCCTCGAGCGCACGGTGCGCGGCGAGCAGCGAGATCAGACCCGGCGCCTCATAGACGATGCGACCCTTGAGCCCGATCACGGTGTCGCCGGTGTAGACGCCGCGGCCCACGCCGTAGGGCGCGAACAGGGCGTTGAGCTTGGCGAGGATCTGCGCGCCCGGCAGCGTTTCGCCATCGAGGGCGACCGCCGTGCCCTGCTCGAAACGCAGCGTGACCTGCAGCGGCGCTTCCGGCCATTGGGCGCGCGGTGCGCACCAACCCCGGGCGCCCTCGCCCGGCGCTTCCCAGCGGTCGATCTCGCCGCCGGACATGGTCACGCCCAGCAGGTTCTCGTTGATCGTGTAGGCCTGCTGCTTGGCGCGCACGCCGAAACCGCGCGCTTCCAGATACGCCTGCTCGTAGGCGCGGGTCTGGGTGTGTTCCTTCTGGATCTCGCGGATCGGCGCCACGATGCGGTAATCGCCCTGCGCCTTCACGGCCAGGTCGAAACGCACCTGATCGTTGCCCATGCCGGTGCAGCCGTGCGCGATCGCATTCGTGCCGAGTTCGGCGGCGCGCGCGAGCGCGGCGTCGACGATCAGGTAACGGTCCGACACCAGCAGCGGGTACTGGCCCTGATAGGCCTCGCCGGCCCAGACGAACGGCTTGACGAAGCCGTCCCAGATCGCCGGCCCTCCATCGATGGTGACATGGCTGGCGACGCCCAGCTCGGCCGCACGCTGCTCGATGAACGCACGCTCCTCGGCATCCACGCCGCCGGTGTCGGCGAACACGGTGTGCACGGTCCAGCCCTGCTCTTGCAGATAAGGCACACAGAAGCTGGTGTCGAGGCCGCCGGAGAAGGCAAGGACAATGTCGCGGGACGTGGTGGCGCTGGTCATGGGCTGTGGTCCGTGGAGATGCGAAAGAGGAAGTCGATATGGATGCAGTGCGCGTCAGCGCATCAGGGTCGCCATGACCGCCTTCTGTACATGCAGGCGGTTCTCGGCTTCGTCGATGGCGATGCACTGCGGCGAATCCATGACAGCGTCGGTCGCCTTGACGTTGCGCCGCAGCGGCAGGCAGTGCGAAAACACGCCGTTGTTGGTCAGCGCCATCTTCGCCTCGTCGACGATGAAGTGCTGGTACTGGTCGCGGATCGGCTTCTCCGGGCCCCAGTTGCCGAAGAACGGCAGCGCGCCCCAACTCTTGGCGTAGACCACATCGGCGCCGGCATAGGCACTGTCGATGTCGTGGCTGACCGCCAGCGAGCCGCCGCTCTCGGCGACGTTCTGCCTGGCCCAGTCCATATAGCGTTCGTCGAGCACGTAGTCCGGCGTCGGGCACAGCAGGGTCACGTCCATCCCCAAGCGCGTGGCGATGGTCAGCGCGGAATTGGCGACCGCGGTGTTGAGCGGCTTGGGGTGATAGGTCCAGGTCAGCACATACTTTTTGCCGCGCAGATCGGAGGTGCCGAAGTGCTCCTGCAAGGCCAGCGCGTGCGCCAGCTCCTGGCAGGGATGGGTGATGGTCTCCATGTTGATGACCGGCACCGGCGAGTACTTGGCGAACGACTTGAGCACGATGTCCTGGCGGTCGTACTGCCAGTCCACGAACTTCGGGAACGCGCGCACGCCGATCATGTCGACGTAGCGGCCCAGCACCCGCGCGACTTCGGCGATGTGCTCCTCGGTTTCGCCGTCCATCACCGTGCCCAGGTCGAACTCGATCGGCCAGGCATCCTTGCCGGGCTGCAACACAATGGCGTGGCCGCCGAGCTGGAACGCGCCGAGTTCGAAACTGGTGCGCGTGCGCATCGACGGATTGAAGAACACCAGCGCGATCGACTTGCCCTTGAGCGCGTCGCCGAGCTTCTCGCGCTTCAAGCGCGCGGCATCGGCCAGCACGGCGTCGAGGTCGGCGCGGCTCCAGTCCTGGGTGTTGAGGAAATGGCGGATGACGGTCATCGGCAATGGGCTCGTGGAAGGCGGGAAAGGAAATGGTCGGCGCGGAAACGAAAAAACCCGGCCTGGGCCGGGTTTGGTCGGATACCGCGCAAACGCGCAGGCAGGTTCCGTCTAGCCCGGGAGGATGTGGGCTTGCGGTCGACGCGCGCGCGAGGTCATGCCCGACGCCATGCGGGCGGAGGTCAGGATGTCGGCGTCGGCGCGGCATGCGGTCATGGGCGCGCATCCTCGCACGCGCCGCGCTGCGCTGCAACAGGCGCCCGCAGCGGACTCAACGCGGTTCGACGACAGGAGTCACCGAGACCCGCACCCGCAGCCGGTTGCCGGGGTCGTAGGGCAGCCGGGAGCGGTACTTGACCCCCTTGTGCACGTAGTCGACGTCATAGGCGATCGGCCGGCGGAACTCGCGCTCGACCGGCACCATGCGGCAGTCGCCGCCGGCCGAGCGGTCGACTTCTTCGACCTTCTCGTCGTCCGAACGCAGCACGTCCTTGACCGCTCCCACCACCCGCGCGAAGCCGCGGCGTTGCGACTCGGCCGTCACCGGCGTGGTCGCCTCACAGCGCTCGACCATGCTGGTGGCGCGCAGCGTCTGATACACCGGCTCGGCGCGCAGCACCTGGGCGTACTCGATCCGCGCGTTCTCGATCTGTTGCGGCGTCGGCGATGCGGCAGGCGAGGATTGTGCAAACGCCGCGACGGGCGCAGCGACGGCGAGCAGGGCCAGGACGGGCACTGGCATGGACGAGCGACGGATTCGACGGGCGAGTGTGGGCACCGAAGCAGTGTAGGCGCCCCCCGACGACCGGGGCTGAATCCTCGCTGTCGTGGCCCGGCCCGATCGGCCGACGTCCGGACGCCATCGCGCGGCCTGTCGCCCGCGGCGTCCCGCCGCTAGAATCGGGCGGTTATCCGGCGAGCGCGCAATGTCCCTGCACCTGTACAACAGCCTGAGCCGTCAGGTGGAGCCCTTCGCCCCACTCGACCCTGCCTGCCCGACGATGTACGTCTGCGGGCCCACCGTTTACAACTACGTGCACATCGGCAATGCCCGCGGCCCCGTCGTGTTCGGCGTGCTGGCCGACCTGCTGCGCCGCCGGTACGGGGCGCTGCGCTATGCGCGCAACATCACCGACGTCGACGACAAGATCAACGCCGCCGCAGCCGCCCAGGGCGTGCCGATCTCGGCGATCACCGACCGCTTCGTCGCTGCCTACCGCGAGGACATGGCCGCGCTCGGCGTCGCCCCGCCCGACATCGAGCCGGCCGCGACCGCGCACATCGACGGCATCATCGTGATGATCGAATCGCTGATCGCCGCCGGTCACGCCTACGCGGCCGAAGGTCACGTGCTGTTCGCGGTCGACACCTTCGACGGCTACGGCAAGCTCTCGCGCCGCGACCCCGACGACATGCTCGCCGGGGCCCGCATCGAGGTCGCGCCCTACAAGCGCGGCCCAGGCGACTTCGTGCTGTGGAAGCCCTCGACCGACGCCCTGCCCGGCTGGGACTCGCCCTGGGGCCGCGGCCGCCCGGGCTGGCACATCGAATGCTCGGCGATGGCCGCCGCGCACCTGGGCACCACGATCGACATCCACGCCGGCGGCGTCGACCTGCAGTTCCCGCACCACGAGAACGAGATCGCGCAGAGCGAATGCGCCCACGGCGGCGCGCCGTTCGCGCGTGTGTGGCTGCACAACGGCATGCTGACCTTCGCCGGCAGCAAGATGTCCAAGTCGCTGGGCAATATCGAGCGCGTGCACGATCTGGTTCGCGCCCACCCGCCCGAGGCGCTGCGCTACGCGCTGCTGTCGGCGCACTACCGTCAGCCGCTGGACTGGTCGGACGCCTTGATCGCGCAGTCGGTGCGCACGCTCGACCGGCTCTACGGCACCCTGCGCGACCTGCGGGACGTCGACGCCGCACCGGCGATCCCCGACAGCATCGAGCGGGCCCTGGACGAGGACCTCAACACGCCGGCCGCCTTGGCCGAACTGGCGCGCATCGCCGGCGAGGCCCGGCGCGCCGAGACGCTCGAGGCCCGTGCCACGCACAAGGCCGCGCTGCTCGGCGCAGGCCTGGCCTTGGGCCTGCTGCAGCAGGCGCCGGCCGACTGGTTCGGCCGCGGCGCCAGCGACGACGACGACGCCCGCATCCAGGCCCTGATCGACGAACGCATCGCCGCCAAGGCCGCTCGCGACTTCGCCCGCGCCGACGCCATCCGCGACCAACTGGCGGCCGAACGCATCGTGCTCGAAGACACGCCCCAGGGCGTGCGCTGGAAGCGCGGCTGACGTCCCCCACCTCTCCCGCACGCGGGGGAGGGCTTGGATCGCTCGCCTCGCCGCACGCGGGAAGCCTTGATCGCGCACTTCTCCGCACGCGGGGAAGGCTCTGTCGTTCACCGCCCTCGCCTGCGGGGGCGGTCGGCGCCGCAGGCGCCGGGTGGGGGTTGCTCCTGCGCGCGATGCGAGAACCCGCTACACTGACAGCCCCCACCCAACCCTCCCCCGCACGCGGGGGAGGGCTTGGATCGTTTGCCTCGCCCACACGCTGGGAGGGCTGGATCGTGCGCCGCCCCGGCCTAGGGAGGCGAACTTTGATCGCGCGCACGCGGGGTTCTTGAATGCCATCAACGTCTGGACACCAGAGGCGTCAGACCTTACGCAGCACCAACGAGCCGTTGGTGCCGCCGAAGCCGAACGAGTTCGACATCGCGTACTCGACCTGCACCTGCCGCGCGGTGTGCGGCACGTAGTCGAGGTCGCAGCCCTCGCCTGGGTGATCGAGGTTGATCGTCGGCGGAATGATGCCGGCGTGCAGTGCCATCGCCGAGAACACCGCTTCCACACCGCCGGCCGCGCCGAGCAGGTGGCCGGTCATCGACTTCGTCGAGCTGACCATCACCTTGCCGGCCTGGTCGCCGAGCACGCTCTTGATGCCCATCGTCTCGGCCAGATCGCCGGCCGGTGTCGAGGTGCCGTGCGCGTTGATGTAGCCGATCTGCGAAGCGTCGATGCCGGCATCGGCGATCGCCGCGCGCATGCAGCGGGCGCCACCCTCGCCATTCTCGCTGGGCGCGGTCATGTGGTACGCATCGCCGCTCATGCCGAAGCCGGCGACCTCGGCGTAGATGCGTGCGCCGCGCGCCTTGGCGCGCTCGTACTCTTCGAGCACCAGGATGCCGGCACCGTCGCCCATGACGAAGCCGTCGCGGTCGCGGTCCCACGGCCGCGAGGCCGCGGTCGGGTCGTCGTTGCGCGTGGACAGCGCCTTCATCGAGCAGAAGCCACCGACCGAGGTGGGCGTGGTCGCGAACTCGGCGCCGCCGGCGATCATCACATCGGCATCGCCGTATTGGATCATGCGCATCGCCAGGCCGATGTTGTGGGTGGCCGTCGTGCACGCGGTCACTGCGGCGATGTTCGGCCCCTTGGCACCGGTCATGATCGAGACCTGGCCGGAAATCATGTTGATGATCGTGCTGGGCACGTAGAACGGCGAGATCTTGCGCGGGCCGCCCTCGTGGTACTTGATCGCGGTCTCTTCGATGCCCTTCAGGCCACCGATGCCCGCGCCGATCGCCACACCGATGCGCTCGGCGTCCGCCTCGCGAATCTCCAGCCCGGCATCGGCGATCGCCATCAGGCCGCCAGCCACGCCGTAGTGCACGAACGGGTCCATCTTCTTGATGTCCTTGGCCCCGATCCACTGTCCGGCATCGAAGCCCTTGACCTCGCCGGCAATGCGCGTGGCGAAGTTGGAAGCGTCGAAATGCGTGATCGGGCCGATGCCCGAACGCCCGTTGACGATGCCGTCCCAACTCGAGGCCAGGTCGTTGCCCAGCGGCGAGAGGATGCCGATGCCCGTGATGACGACGCGGCGCTTGGCCATGGTGAACTCCTGACGTGGATGCGGCGCAGATCGCGGCCGCCGATACGCACGAGGCCGCAGTGCGGCCTCGTGACAGATTCGGATCGGGCAGCCGACCGGCGGACCGGTCGGCACCTGCGCGCGCCGCCGAGCGGCACGACGCAGGACGCGGGCATCAGCCCTTGGCGTGTGCCTTGATGTAGTCGATCGCCTGCTGCACCGAGGTGATCTTCTCGGCTTCTTCGTCCGGGATCTCGCACTCGAACTCTTCTTCCAGCGCCATCACCAGCTCGACGGTATCCAGCGAGTCGGCGCCCAGGTCGTCGACGAACGAGGCGTTGTTGCTGACCTCGTCTTCCTTGACGCCCAACTGTTCGATCACGATTTTCTTGACGCGCTCTTCGATGTTGCTCATAGGTCTTCTGCTCCGGGGAGGCGATTTGCGGTGGATAGTGTAAGGGAAAGCCGGGCAGTGGGCGCACCACCATCAAAGCCCTTGCCATTCAACGACTTGCCCTCGAAATCGGGAGAACGGTGACCGCCGTCTCAGGGCATGTACATGCCGCCGTTGACGTGCAGGGTTTCACCGGTGATATAGGCGGCGGCCGGGCCGGCCAGGAACGCCACCGCCTGTGCGATGTCGTTCGGCTCGCCCAGGCGGCCGAGTGCGATCTGCTCGGTCAGCGCGGCCTTGGAGGCTTCGGGCAGGTCGCGGGTCATGTCGGTGGCGATGAAACCGGGCGCGACCACGTTGACCGTGACCCCGCGTGAGCCGATCTCCTTGGCCAGCGACTTGCTGAAAGCGATGATCCCCGCCTTGGCGGCGGCGTAGTTGGCCTGGCCGGCATTGCCGGTCACGCCGATCACCGAGGCGATGTTGACGATGCGGCCGCGGCGCGCCTTCATCATGCCGCGCATCACGGCCTTGGAGCTGCGGTAGACGCTGGTCAGGTTGGTGTCGAGGATGGCCTGCCAGTCCTCGTCCTTCATCCGCATCAGCAGGTTGTCGCGGGTGATGCCGGCGTTGTTGACGAGGATCGAGATCGCGCCGAACTCGGCGGCGATCGACTCGACCAGCGCCTCGATCGCACCGGCCTGCACCACGTCCAGCACGCGGCCGTGGCCGCCGTGCGCGGCCAGGCGTTCGCCGATCTTCGCAGCGCCGGCCTCGCTGGTCGCGGTGCCGATCACGGTCGCGCCCTGCGCGGCCAGGGTGTCGGCAATGGCGGCGCCGATACCGCGGCTGGCGCCGGTGACGAGGGCGATCTCGCCCGAAAGCGGTGTGCTCATTGAATGCTCCGGAAAAAGGACGTCGGGGTGCGACGGATCGACAGCGGGGTCACGGATCGTTCGGGATCAACGGCGCGCGGTGCGATGGCCGTCCGCCCTGTCCGCGATCGCGCCGGCTGGCCGAGCCGCCACGCGGTGATCAGGCGGCCCAATCGGCCAGCGCGGCGTCGAAATCGGCCGGCAGGCCCAGCGCGCGCGCCTCGATCGACTTGTCGATGCGCTTGACCAGGCCCGCGAGCACCTTGCCCGGCCCGCACTCGGCGATGCGAGTGGTGCCGCGCGCGGCCAACGCCTCGACGCAGCGCGTCCACTGCACCGGCAGGTAAAGCTGGCGCACCAGCGCGTCGCGGATCGCGGCAACGTCCTCGTGCACGGCCGCATCGACGTTGTGGACCACCGGCAGCGCAGGCGCCTGCCAGGCGATCGCGCCCATCGCGTCGGCCAGCCGGTCGGCGGCCTCGCGCATCAGCGGGGTATGCGACGGCACGCTGACCGCCAGCTTCACCACCTTGCGCACGCCACGCTCGCCCAGCAGCGCGATCGCCCGGTCGACGGCCTCGGCATGCCCGCCGATCACGACCTGCCCCGGAGAATTGAAGTTGGCCGGCACCACCACCGCGGCGTCGACCGACGCCTCGCGGCACAGCGTCTCGACCAGCGCGTCCTCGGCGCCGATGACCGCGGCCATCGCACCGGTCCCGGCCGGCGCGGCGTCCTGCATCAGCTGCCCGCGCAGGCGCACCAGACGCGCGCCGTCGGCCAGCGACAGCGCACCGGCCGCGACCAGGGCGGTGTACTCGCCCAGGCTGTGTCCGGCAAGTACCTTGGGACGCGCACCGCCGCGCTGCTCCCATGCACGCCACACCGCGACACCGGCCGCCAGCAACGCCGGCTGGGTGAACTCGGTGCGCCCCAGCTCGGCCTCCGGTCCCTGCTGGGCCAGTGCCCACAGGTCCACGCTGGCGCCATCGGAGGCTTCCGCGAACGTGTCGCCCACGATCGGGTGCTGCGCGGCCAGTTCGCCGAGCATGCCCAGCGACTGCGAGCCCTGCCCGGGAAACACGAATGCGAGTTGCGATGCGGTCACACGATCTTCCAGCGGAAAAAACCGGGGCGATGATAAGGGGCCGGATACGACATTGTCTGTACTGCGGCGTATGCAGGGCGGCATCGCCTGCGCGTCGCCACGCCTTGGGCGGGGCAACACAGCGGTCGGCCCAGCGGGCTCAGAACAGCATCTGCAGCAGATCGATCTCGCCGTCGTCGATCCAGTCCCACAGCACGAACGCAATCACCAACAGCGGCAGCAGCGTCGCGGCATGCACCACCAGGATCGAGTGGGCGATGTGCCGCGCCGAGCGCCCCAGCCATTGCATGCGCCGCGCCAGCCCCTCCAGGCGCCCCACCTGCCCGGCATGGCGTGCGACCTCGCCGCACCCATCGCGCAGCGCCGGCGCGAGCAGATCGGCCAGTGCATCGGTGCGCCCGTCGTAGTACTTGGCGATGCCGAACGCGAACAGCAGCCAGTCGCGCGCCTGCGCCTGCGGCAGCGACATGACCTCGAGCGGATCTTCCTCGAAGTCGATGAAGCCCACGCGGCCGGCATCGTCGATCGTGATGTTGCGCGGGACCATCTGCCCGAAATAGGCGCCACGCGCATGCGCGTCGGCGATCGCCGCGATCACCTGCCGGGTCAGCGCATCGATCGTGGCTGCATCGCCATCGGCTGCGCGCAGGCGGGCGGCGAACGTGGTACCGATATCGCTGAGCAACAACGTCGACTCCCCCTCTCCGAGCACCCGCGGCACGCGGATGCCCAGCGCCTCGAGTTCGGCCAGGCGGCGCGCCTCGATGGCCTTGGCCTCCTCGCCGCCGGGATGCGGCGGCGGGCGCAGCGCATCGATTTCCAGCTTGCGGACGACGGCGTCGAGCAGACCCAGGGTCAGCTTGCGGCTGTCCCCTGCCTCGTAGGCCTTGAGCCAGGCCTCGCGCCCGGCGATGACGATCGATTGCACACCCATGGCGGCATCCTCCACGCGATCGCAAGCGGTCCGCGCGGGGCCGGACCGGTCACGCGCGCGCCGCGATCGACACTCAGTAGCGCAACAGCGCCGAACCCCATGTGAATCCGCCGCCGAAGGCTTCCAGCAGCAGCAGTTGGCCGCGCTCGACGCGACCCGAACGCACCGCCTCGTCCAGCGCCAGCGGCACCGAGCCCGACGAGGTGTTGCCATGCCGGTCCACGGTCACGACCACGCGGTCCATCGGCAGGTCCAGCCGCTTGGCGGTGGCCTCGATGATGCGCAGATTGGCCTGGTGCGGAATCAGCCAGTCGATATCGTGACGATCCAGGCCGTTGGCGTGCAGTGTCTCGTCGACCACCGAGTCGAGCGCCTTGACCGCGTACTTGAACACCTCACTGCCGGCCATGCGGATGCGCACACCGGCATTGGGCTCGTCGGGCTTGAAGCCGGCCGATACGCCGACCGGGTTCCACAGCAGTTCCTTCTTCGCGCCGTCGGCGTGCAGATGGGTGCTGAGGATGCCGGTCTCGCGATCAGCCTTGAGCACCACCGCACCGGCACCGTCGCCGAACAGCACGCAGGTCGTGCGCTCGGTCCAGTCGACCATGCGGGTGAGGGTCTCGGCGCCGACCACGAGCACGGTTTTCGCATCACCGGACTTGATGAACTTGTCGGCGACCGACATCGCAAACAGGAAGCCCGAGCAGGCCGCGTTGACGTCGAACGCGCCACACCCGCCCGCGCCCAGCCGCGCCTGCAGCAGGCAGGCGGTGGACGGGAAGATGATGTCGGGCGTGGTGGTGCCGACGATGATCAGGTCGAGTTCGCCGGCCGAAACCCCGGCCGCCTCCATTGCGCGCGTGGCGGCATGGAAGGCCAGATCGCTGGTGGTCTCGCCCTCGGCTGCGATATGACGCTCGCGAATGCCGGTGCGGGACGCGATCCATTCATCGCTGGTGTCGACGATCTTCGACAGGTCGTCGTTGGTCAGCACCTTCTCGGGCAGATAGCTGCCGGTGCCTGCGATGCGGGAATAGATGCGTTCGCTGCTCATCGTGCGGACTGCCCTCGCCTCATGAACGTCTTGGGAAGGACGGCGGCGACCGGCACGTTCGCGAAAACGACCGGCGCTATGCCGCAACGCGGCGCGTCGCCTGGAAAGAAGCGTGAAACACGCCGAAAGGTCCGCCGCGACGCGACGGACCCGGGAAAGACCTCAGTCTTCCTCGACGATCCGCGTCTTGGGCTGGATCACCTGCTTGCCGCGGTAGTAGCCATCGGCCGTGACGTGGTGGCGGATATGGGTCTCGCCGGTCGTCGGGTCGGTCGACAGCAGCTTGGCGCTCAGCTTGTCGTGCGCGCGGCGCTGGCCACGGCGGGACGGGGTCACTCGGGATTTCTGCACAGCCATGGGAATTGCTCCAGCAACAGGTTCAGTTGTTTCGTTCTTTCTTGAGATCCGCCAATGCCGCGAACGGATTGACGCGTGTTTCTTCTTCGGTCGACACCGGCCAGTCGCGCTCGACCGTCTCCGACCCCGGGGCCGCCGGAATCAGCGGTACCGCGAGAATCAGCTCGTCCTCGACCAGCGCGGCCGGCGACAGCATGCCGTCCTCGGGGACCAGCAACGCTTCGTACTCCGGCAGCAGCCCGGCCTCGTCCGCCTCGTCGCGGATCAGGCCCAGCCGCTGCACCGTCCCGACCGGCAGCACGAACCGCTGCAGGCTGCGCTGGCACATCAGCGGCAGCATCGCGTCGATCCGCAGCTCCGCGTACGGGATCTGCAGCGCGTCGCGACCGAACTCGATCGAGCAGACGACGTCGTCGGCCTCGGTGTCGGCCAGGACGTCGCGAAGACGCGACATCGACGACAACGGAACCTTGGCTTCCAGACGGCTTGAGGCCGCGACCAGACGCCAAGCATCGACCAACTCGGGCATTTGCGCGGACATAAGCCGCTGAATGTTAAAGACGTGCCGAGAGCCTGTCAAATACGCCATCGCCCCGGAATCGTCTTCGACCGCCCGGCGATGCTGCCGGCATCGTTCGACTCCGCCTGGAGATGCTGCCGACGCCGACCGATGGATTGGTATTGTAACCGCGGGGGCAAGCGTCGCGGCCGTGCTGCGACCGCTCATGCATCCGGACAACGCACGATGGACCGCACGCCGCCGGTCCGCTCCCTGATCCTCGCGACGCCACAGGACCCAATATGCCCGCCCCCCTGATCCTCGGCTCCACCTCGCCCTACCGCCGCGAGCTGCTCGCGCGCCTGCGCCTGCCCTTCGAATGCAGGCGCCCGGAGGTGTCCGAGACACCGGCGCCGGGCGAGGATGCGCAGACGCTGGCGATCCGCCTGGCGCTGGCCAAGGCGGTCGACGTAGCGACCCATGCACCCGACAGCTGGGTCATCGGCTCCGACCAGGTCGCCGTGCTCGACGGCGCGCCGCTGGGCAAGCCCGGCGACCGCAACGGCGCCATCGTCCAGCTGTCGGCGATGGCGGGCCGCACCGTGGTGTTCCACACCGCCGTGGCCCTGGTCCGCAACGGCGAGCCGGCACGTCAGGTCCTCGACCGCACGCAGGTGCGCTTTCGCGCCCTCGACCGGGCCACGATCGAGCGCTACGTCGACGCCGAACAGCCCTTCGACTGTGCCGGCAGTTTCAAATGCGAGGGCCTGGGCATCGCCCTGTTCGAGGCGATCACCAGCGACGACCCGACCGCGCTGATCGGCCTGCCGCTGATCGAGACCGCCCGCCTGCTGCGCGAGGCGGGCTACGCGGTGCCTTGAGAATCCTGCCTGGAGCCGCGCCCCACCCGGCGCGCCATGCGCGC
Organism: Luteimonas sp. TWI596; assembly: GCF_039674105.1. Lineage (NCBI taxonomy): Bacteria > Pseudomonadati > Pseudomonadota > Gammaproteobacteria > Lysobacterales > Lysobacteraceae > Luteimonas > Luteimonas sp. TWI596. The sequence goes on along the minus strand of NZ_JBDJMU010000006.1, from coordinate 79,887 downwards.
CGACCGCCCCCGCGTCGCGGGGGCGGTGACCCTACCGCAAAGCGCCGCCCGCCCCACAAGACAGCGCCCTCCCTACTCGCCGAGTAACGCCCCCTCCCCCGCACGCGCGGGGGAGGGTTGGGGTGGGGGCGAACGTCCACGACGATGCCTCACCCTGCCCGCGTGCGGGGCATTGCGCCCTTGACGGGTGGAGGGCTGGGGCGGGGGCAGACGCCCGCAGATATCTCACCCGGCGCGTGCCGCGCCTGCGTCATCGGCCGGCGGCTCCCAGCCGAACACGCTGCGGCCGCCGTAGGCGTGCGAGGCGGCGCGCTCCTGGGCCAGGAACGCCGCCAGCGACGGGCCGCCCGCGGTCGCTTCCAGCGCGCGCGATTGCGCATCGAGCCGGCGGATCGCCGCCAGCCGGTCGTCGTTGCCGAGCTTGGCGCGCGCCACCGCGGTGCGCATTACGTCGATCGTGCGGTCCAGCACCTGTGTGGGCACCGGATACGGATGCCGGTCCTTGCCGCCGTGTGCGAGCGAGAACCGCGCCGGATCGCTGAATCGGCACGGCGTGCCGTGCACGACCTCGGCGACCAGTGCCAGCGCCCGCACCGTGCGGGCCCCGACCCCCGGCACCTGCAGCAGCTCGGTGAAATCGCGCGGCCCGCATTCGGCCGCCGCGGCCAGGGCGCCGTGCAGACGCCGCAGCACGACATCGCCACTGCGGACATCGTGGTGATCGGGCAGGCTCAGATGCGGCTGTAGCGGCGGCGCGCCAATATCGACCGGCGCAAACAGATCGCCGGTCGTGCCCGGCGCCATCGATACCGGTGCCGCGCGCGTGGCACGTGCGGGTACCGCGCCGGCCATCCGTTCCAGTTGCCCGAATTCCCGCACCAACTGCGCAGGCGCCATCTCCTGCAGCAGCGCGACCTGCGATGCGCGCGAGGCGGCCGCGCGCCGATCGGCGAGATTGACGATCCGCCCCTGCCCCGGCCCGTCGATCGCGGCGTGCGGCGCATCGACGAAGCTCTCCAGGCCCTCGGACAGCCAGTGGTAGCGACGCGCCTGCCCTCGCCCGCCGTGCATGCCCTGCTGGATCACGACCCACTGGCCGTCGTCGGCGACGATGAAGCCGTGCAGATAGAGATCGAAGCCATCCTGCACCGCCGCGCTGTCGACCTTGGCGACCAGCCGACTGGTGCGCGCCAGCGCCGCGCCATCGAGCCCGGTGCGCGCGCCGACCGCCAGCAGTTCATCGGGGGTCGCCCGGGAATGCCGCCCGCGCCCGCCGCAGACATGCAGGCCGAGTTCGCCCGACAACGGCGCCAGCCCGCGCTTGAGCGCGCCGACCACGCTGGTGGTGATGCCCGACGAATGCCAGTCCATCCCCATCACCGCGCCGAAGGCCTGGAACCAGAACGGATGCGCCAGCCGGCGCAGCAACTCGGCGCGCCCGTACTCGAGCACGATGGCCTCGCACAGCACCGCCCCCAGCCGGGTCATGCGCCGCCCCAGCCACGCGGGCACACGCCCGCCATGCAGGGGAAGGTCAGCGCTGCCGGTACGTCGGGACATGCGCACAGGCTGCCGCGGCGACGTCTCAAACCGTGAGATCGCCCGCCAGCGGCCCGTCGGCGCCCACGCCGTCGTCAGGTGCGCTCGGCCGGCGTCGCCTTCTGTTCCGCGATGAAGCGCCGCACCTCCGCCTCGAGCACCGGCAACGGCACCGAGCCCAGATTCAGGATCGTGTCGTGGAACGGCCGCTGGTCGAACGCGGGCCCGAGCGCGCGCTCGGCCTCGGCGCGCAGGTCGAGGATGGTCTTGTAGCCGATGTAGTACGACAGCGCCTGGCCCGGCCAGGAGATGTAGCGGTCGACCTCGGTCACGACATCGTGCTTGGCGAGCGCGGTGTGGCTGGCGAGGTAGTCGATCGCCTGCTCGCGGCTCCAGCCATCCTCGTGCAGGCCGGTGTCGATCACCAGCCGCGCCGCGCGCCACATCTCGAACGTCAGCCGGCCAAACTCCTCGTAGGGCGTCTCGTACAGGCCCATGCGCGTGCCCAGCCACTCGGTGTACAGGCCCCAGCCCTCGCCGTAGCCGGAGAAGTAGGTCTGCTGGCGGAAGTCCGGACGTGCCGGCGCTTCGAGCGCAAGTGCGGCCTGGAAGCTGTGGCCCGGCGCGCACTCGTGCAGCACCAGCGCCGGCAGGTTGTACAACGGCCGCGACGGCAGGTCGTAGGTGTTGAAGAAACACGACTCCAGCCCGCCGCGGCCGGAGGTGTAGATCGGCGCGATGTCATCGGCCACCGGCAGGATCGTGAAGCGGTAGCGCGGCAGCGTGCCGACCACGTACTGCAACTGGCCGTCGATCTTCTTGGCGATCAACGACGCCTCGGCCAATAGCCCGCGCGGCGTGGTCGCATAGAACTGCGGGTCGGTGCGCAGGAACTCGATGAACTGCGCCAGAGTCCCGGTGAAGCCGGCGCGTTGCTTGACCTGCTCCATTTCGGCGGTGATGCGCGCGACCTCGGCCAGGCCCAGGTCGTGGATCTGCCGCGGGTCCATGTCGCGGGTCACGTACTCGCGGATCTGCGCGCGATAGAACGCGCGGCCGTCGGGCAGGTCGCTGGCGGCGATCGTGGTGCGCGTGCGCGGCAGGTACTCGCCGCGGATGAAGCCCAGCAGCTTGCTGTACGCCGGGATCGCGCGTTCGAGCACCACACGCCGGCCTTCCTCGCGCAGCTGCGCGCGCACGGGCTCGGGGATGGTGGCGGGAATGCGCTCGAAGGTCGCCAGCAGCGGATTGCCCTCGCCCGTCTGCACGTAGGGGTCGAGCGTGTTGTCGCGACCTGTGAGCGTCGCCCGCGGCACGCTCCAGCCCCGCGCCAGGCCACGTTCCATGTTCGCGATCTGCTCGTCGAAGTACCGAGGCACGTCCGCCAGCCGGCCGATGAACCGGCGCCAGTCGGCCTCGGTCTGGAACGGCTGGCGCGGGTTGATCCCGCCCCAGAAGAAACTGTCGCTGTTGAACGGTGCTTCGTAGGTGCGCCACTGTGCGTTGGCGACATTGGCCTCGAGGGTGGCGCGGAACACCGCGGCATTGATGCGCTCCTCGCCGCCGAGCGCATCGGCGTCGATGGCATCGAGCGCGGCCAGCGTCTGCGTCCAGTAGTCGGCGCGGCGCGCCCAGGCCTCGGGGGTCACCGACGGCAGGCGATCGCCGGATTGCCAGCGCCCGTCGACCTTCTCGCGCACGAACTCGCGCTGCCGCCACGCCCACTCCTGCGTGTAGAGCGCGCGCAGGGCGGCTTCTGCGGCGTTCGCCGGTGCGGCCAGCGGCGCGGGAGGCGCGTCCTGCGCCAACGCAGGCACGACGGCTCCGATCGCGAGCGAGACCGACAGGGCGAGAACGGACAGCGTCGTGCGACGACGCGGTGGCATGGACATCGGGCAACTCCTGGACAACGGGTTCATGGGGCGGCGGCCGCGGCACGGTTCCAGCGCGGCGGCGCGGCGCCGAGCAGATGGCGGACGAAGAAATCGGCCTGGCGACGATGGGCGTAGTCGATCGGCCCATTGGACCGGCCGACGGCATGGCCGCCGCCGGGGATGGCGAGCAGTTCGAAATCCTTGCCGGCGCGGATCAGCGCATCGGCGACCTGCATCGTCGAGGCCGGGTCGACGTTGTCGTCCTGCTCGCCGAGGATCAGCAGCAGCTCGCCCTGCAGGCGGTGCGCATTGTCCACGCCCGACGCGCGCGCGTAGTGGTCGCCTTCGCCCTCGGGCAGGCCCATCCACTGCTCGTTCCAGCTGATCTTGTCCATGCGGTTGTCGTAGCAGCCGTTCCAGGCCACACCGACCTTGTAGAACGCCGGATGGAACAGCAGCGCACCGAGCGTGCTCTGGCCGCCGGCCGAGGCGCCGTAGATGCCCACGCGCGAGATGTCGTAGGCCGGATCGACCGCGGCCAGCGCACGGTGCCAGGCAATGCGATCGGGGAAGCCCGAGTCGCCCAGGTTGCGCCACGCCACGTCGTGGAAGGCCTTGCCCCGATGCGCCGTGCCCATGCCGTCGATCTGCACGACGATGAAGCCCAGGTCCGCCAGCGCCTGCATGCCGATCGGCTTGTCGCCGCCGCTGTGGTAGCCGAACGGCCAGAACGTCTTGGGCACGAACGCATCGTGCGGGCCGGCGTAGATGTTCTCGATCACCGGGTAGCGCCGCGCCGGATCGTAATCGCGCGGGCGCACCACCAATCCCCAAATGTCGGTGACGCCGTCGCGCCCCTGGGCGACGAACGGCTCGGGTGGCCGCCAGCCAGCCGCACGCAGCGCCGAAACGTCGCCGCGCGCGATCTCCGCGACCAGACGGCCGTCGGCACGGCGCAGTTCCATCACCGGCGGCAGATCGACGCGCGAGTACACGTCGACGTAGTACGCGCCATCGGGCGAGAGTGCGATGTCGTGGTCGGCATCCACCTCGGTCAAGCGCACCGGATCGCCGCCGTCGAGGCCGACGCGAAACAGCTGCCGGAAATACGGATCGCGCCCCGCATCCATCCCGCTGGCGGTGAACCAGACCTGCCGCGTGGTCTCGTCGACCCGCAGTACCTCGCGCACGACCCAGTCGCCGCGGGTGAGCTGGCGGCGGATCGCGCCACTGCGGCCGTCGAACAGGTACAGGTGACGCCAGCCGTCGCGTTCCGACACCCAGACGATCTCATCACCGAGCCCGCCGACCTCGTGGCGGAACCCGCGCCAGGTATCCACGAAGGTCGCACTGGGTTCGGCGATCGCGACCCGGGCAATCGCCGCGCCATCGCCGGCCGGCACGTCGACCGCGATCACGTCCACACGCTGGTGGCCGCGATGCACGACCTCGAAGGCGAAGCTGCCGCTGTCGCGACGCCACTGGATCGGCGAGAGCCGGTAGGGATCGGCGAACATCGACGCCTCGATCTCCAGTTGCCGGCCCTGCGCGAGATCGAACAGCACCGGCCGCTCGATGTCGACCCGGTCGCCGGGCTTGGGATAGAGCTGGGTGTGCACCCGCGGCTGGCGCTGGTCGCGCGGCGCGGTCTCCACCCGCACGACCTCGCGGCGATCGCCCGGCACGACGCGATAGCCTGCCAGCCAGCGCGAATCGGGCGACCAGGCCAGCGTCTGCGGATCGTCGAACGCCGCTGCACTCCCGCCGCTGCCGCGCAGCACCACCTGGCCATCGGCGACCCGGTGCACGACGACGTTGTCGCCTTCGACCTGGGCCTCGTAGCGCCCGTCGGGCGATGGCCGCGGCGTCGTGTCGGCGGCCACCGTGAGGTCGCGCACCACGCCGAATGCGCGCGGACGGCCCGGGCGCGCCGGCTTCGGCGCGCAATGCGCGGGATGCAGCGTGCAGCCCCAGCGCACGTCGCCGACCTGGAACGTGATCGCGCGACCGCCCGCCTCGTAGTCGAACGCATCGAACGGCAGGTGCAGCGGATCGTGGCGCGTGCCGTCGGCGCGGCCCAATGCGGCCGCGATCGCGCCATGGTCGAACGCGCGGCGCGACCCGCCACCGGCCAGGTCGTAACGCAGGAATGCGAACCCGCCCTCGACCGTCGCGCGATAGTGAAAGCGCCCGTCGTCGGTCCAGCGCGCCGGCCAGGTCACGTTGCGCGCCAACCCACTCCACTGCGCGCGCAGCGCCAGCGAGCGCGCGTAGTCATCGGCGCTGGGGCCTGCCGCCAGCGCGGCGGCAGGAAGCGCCAGCAGTGCCATCGCCCACGCCACCAGCCGCCTCATGCCCCGCCCGTCCGCTCGTGCCATCGTCCCCGTCGCCACTGCGGCCCGATCGGCCGACCGAGTCGTATGCCACAGGCACCGGGATCACGGCAACCGCCGTAGGGCACGCAGCCACCGCGGCCACCGCGCGCGACGGACTCAGGCCATCGCCTCGCGCAGGAACGGCGCGGTCCGGCTGCTGCGGTGCTTGGCGACGGCCGCCGGCGTTCCGGCCACGACCACATGGCCGCCGGCCGCGCCCGCGCCCGGCCCCATATCGACGACCCAGTCGCTGGCCGCGGCCACGCGCATGTCGTGCTCGACGACGATCACGGTATTGCCCGCGTCCACCAGCCCGTGCAACTGCGTCATCAAGGTGTCGACATCGCTCGGATGCAGACCGGTCGTCGGCTCGTCGAGCACGTAGACCGTGCCGCGCCGCTGCGCCCGCTGCAGTTCGCTGGCCAGCTTGATGCGCTGGGCTTCGCCGCCCGACAGTTCGGTCGCCGGCTGTCCCAGTCGCAGGTACCCCAGGCCGACCTCGAGCAGCACCTGCAACGGTCGCGCGATCGCGGTGTCGTCCTCGAAGAACGCCGCCGCCTCGGCGACGGTCATGCCGAGCACGTCGGCGATGGTCTTGCCCCGCAACGTGATCGTCAGCGTCTTCGCGTCGAAACGGCTGCCGTGGCAGGTCGGGCACGGCGCATAGACGCTGGGCATGAACAGCAGTTCCACGCTGACGAAGCCTTCGCCCTCGCAGGTCGCGCAGCGCCCCTTGGCGACGTTGAACGAGAAATGCCCGGCATCGAACCGGCGACGGCGCGCGGCCGGCGTATCGGCGAAGCGCTTGCGCACGTGGTCGAACAGGCCGGTATAGGTCGCCAGGTTCGAGCGCGGCGTGCGCCCGATCGGCTTCTGGTCCACGCGCACCAGCCGGCGCACGGCGTCGAGCCCGCCGACGATCCGCCCCTCGACCGGCGTCTCGACGCCGCGCTCGAGCGGGTCGAGCGGCGCCTCGTCGGCCTCCCCGGCCTGGCCCAGGTGCGCGCCCAGCAACTCCACCAGCGCCTGGCTCACCAATGACGACTTGCCCGACCCGCTGACGCCGGTGACGGTCGCGAACACGCCCAGCGGCAGGTCGACATCGAGCCCACACACGTTGTTGCGCACGATGCCGCGCAGTTGCAACCAGCCGGCCGGCGCGCGCAGGCGGCTGGCCTCGGGCGCGTGCCCCGCGAACAGATAGCGCCGCGTCGCCGAGGCCTCGACCTGCGCCAAGCCCGCCGGCGGCCCGCTATAGAGCACCCGGCCGCCCTGCTCGCCCGCGGCTGGCCCGACATCGACGATCCAGTCCGCATGCCGGATCACATCGATCTCGTGCTCGACCACGAACAGCGAATTGCCGGCGCGCTTGAGCTGGTCGAGGGCGCGCAGCAGCGCCTGCGCATCGGCCGGATGCAGGCCGGCCGAGGGCTCGTCCATCACGTAGACCACGCCGAACAGTTGCGAGCGGATCTGGGTACCCAGGCGCAGCCGCTGCAGCTCGCCCGGCGACAGCGTCGGCGTGCTGCGCGCCAGGGTCAGGTACCCCAGCCCCAGGTCCTGCAGCACCGCGATGCGCGCCAGCAGGTCCTGCGCGATCCGCTGCGCGGCCAAGGCCTGCTCGGGGTGCGCGCGGGCATGCGTCTTGCCCGCCGCGGCCGGGGCCAGCAGGCCGGCGAGTTCGTCGAGCGGGCGCTGCGAGAACGCGGCGATGTCGAGCCCGGCGAACGTCACCGACAGCGCCTCGCGCCGCAGGCGCTTGCCGTCGCAATCCGGGCAGTCGGCGCCGATCAGGTACTGCGCCGCGCGCTTTTTCTGCTGCGGGCTCTGGGTATGGGCGAAGGTGTGCAGCACGTGGCGCCGCGCACTGGTGAAGGTGCCCATGTAGCTGGGCTCCATTTTCTTTTTCAGCGCACGGCGCACCTCGTCGAGGCTGAAGCCGGCGTAGACCGGCACCACCGGTTGCTCGTCGGTGAACAGGATCCAGTCGCGGGTCTTCTTGGGCAGCTTCGCCCACGGCACGTCGACGTCGATACCGAGCGTGGTCAGGATGTCGCGCTGGTTCTGGCCGTGCCAGGCGCCCGGCCAAGCCGCGACCGCGCGCTCGCGGATCGTCAGGCTGCGATCGGGGACCATCGACGCCTCGGTCGCGTCGTAGATGCGGCCCAGCCCGTGACAGGTCGGGCAGGCGCCGGCCGGGGTGTTGGGCGAGAACCCGTCGGCGTAGATGATCGCCTGCCCCGGCGGGTAGTCGCCGGCGCGCGAATACAGCATGCGCAGCGAATTGGAGATCGTCGTCAGGCTGCCCACCGACGAGCGCGCCGTCGGCGTGCCGCGCGCCTGCTGCAGCGCCACTGCCGGTGGCAGGCCCTCGATCGCATCGACCTGCGGCACGCCCGCCTGGTCGATCAACCGACGCGCGTAAGGCGAGATCGAATCGAGATAGCGGCGCTGCGCCTCGGCAAACAGCGTGCCGAAGGCCAGCGAGGACTTGCCCGAGCCCGACACACCGGTGAACACCACCAGCGCATCGCGCGGGATGTCGACATCGACGTCCTTGAGGTTGTGTTCGCGCGCGCCACGCACACGCACGCATTGCGCAGGACCGGAAGGCGTCGACGACGGCGGATTGGGCATGGGGCGGCCTGAAAAGCGGAAGCGGCCGGCATTATCGACCCGCCACCGTATCGGCCGCGTCGGCCGGCGCGCCGCCCCGGCCCGGCGTAACGACATCGTCATTACACCTGTGCGATGATTCCATCAGCCCACGCTAGGCCCGTCGTCATGCCCACCACCAGCCGCCCCCCCATCAAGCGCGAGACCCTGAATCTTCGGATCCGGGTAGAGGACCGGTCGCTGATCGATCGCGCCGCCAAGACCCTCGGCAAAAACCGCACCGACTTCGTGCTGGCAGCCGCCCGCGCCGCTGCCGAGGAAGCACTGCTCGACCAGGCGACCTTCCATGTCGACAGCAAGGCCTACGCTGCCTTCCTCGCGCGGCTGGACCAGCCGCCCGAGCCGAACGTCCAGTTGCGTACGACCATGCAGACCCCGGCCCCCTGGGACACCGCCACGCAGACGCGATGACGATCTCTGCTCCTGAACCGTTGACCGCCCTGCACGATGTCGACGCGTTCGACTCGGGCGAAGACGGGCTGGACCGGTGGTTGCGACGGCGCGCGCTCGCCAACCAGACCAGCGGCGCGTCGCGAACCTTCGTCGCATGCGCCGATGGACGCGTCATGGCGTACTACGCACTGGCCTCGAGCGCAGTCGCCGTCGCCTCGGCGCCGGGCCGCTTCCGACGCAACATGCCCGAGCCGATCCCGGTCGTCGTCCTCGGCCGCCTGGCCGTGGATCGATCGCTGCAGGGGCGCGGCATCGGACGCGCGCTCGTCCGCGATGCCGCGCTGCGCGTCCTGCAGGCGGCCGACACCATCGGCATCCGCGGCCTACTGGTGCACGCGCTGTCGCAAGACGCCGCCCGCTTCTACCGGCAGGTGGGATTCGAGCCTTCGCCGCTCGATCCGATGCTGCTGATGGCGACCCTGACCGACCTGCGCGCGAGTCTTTGACCTCGCGGCGCGTGCCGGCCTGTCAGGCCTGCTGCGGGGCGCCGACGCGCGGCGCCGGCGCGCGGCGCGGCCGGCTCGGGAACGCATGCCGCACGATCCGCCAGGTCACCTGGCCGAACTGCCGCAGCAGCGAACCGGTGTTGTAGGGCTGGCCGTAACGCGCGCAGATCTCGCGCACCTCGACCGCCATCGCGCCGTAGCGATGCGCCGGCACGTCGGGATAGAAGTGATGCTCGATCTGGTGGCTCAGATTGCCGGTCAGCAGATGCATCAGCCGGCCGCCGCCGATGTTCGACGAACCGCGCAGCTGACGCAGGTACCAATGGCCGCGGGTCTCCTGGCGCAGGCAGTCCTTCGGGAACACCTCCGCATCGGCGGTGAAGTGCCCGCAGAAGATCACCACGAACGTCCAGATGTTACGCAGGCCGTTGGCGACCAGGTTGCCCAGCAGCACTGGCAGGAAGAACGGGCCGGCCAGTGCCGGGAACACCACGTAGTCCTTGAGCAGCTGTCGGCCCATCTTGCGCCCGACCGGCGCGAAATCGCGCGCGAGCTTGCCCTTGGGCATCTTGCCGGCGAACCAGCGGCCGACCTTCAGTTCCTGGATCGCCACGCCCCACTGGAAATACAGCGCGAACACCGGCGCGATCAGCGGCTGCAACAGGTAGAACGGCTTCCAGCGCTGCTCGGGGAAGATCCGCAGCAGGCCGTAGCCGATGTCATCGTCCATGCCGCGCACATTCGTATACGTGTGGTGGCGGTAGTTGTGCGAATGCCGCCAGTTGTCGCCGGTCGCGACGATGTCCCACTCGTAGCGCCGGCCCTCGAGTTGCGGATCGCCCATGAAGTCGTACTGGCCGTGCATCACGTTGTGCCCGACCTCCATGTTCTCCAGGATCTTGGCCAGCGCCAGCAACAGCACGCCCGTCGGCCAGGCCGCCCACAGCACCCAGGGCACGAACGCGCCGACGACCGCGCCGAGCATCAACAGCGCGCGACCGGCCAGGCCCGTCCAGCGCACCGCCGCGACGACCCGACGGATATAGTCAGCATCGACCTTGCCCACCTGCGCCATCGTGCGCGTGTGCAGCGCATCGAGTTCGGCGCCGAAGGCTTCGAGTTCCTGCGCGCCCAGGCGGCGGGCGGTGGTCTTGGACATCAGGGAGCTCCGCAATTTTAAAGATCGAGAACGAGATCGGTGACCGCACTGCTGACGCACAGCTTCAGCGCGGCCGAGGGCTCACCGTGGACGTGGCCCGTGCGCAGGTCGCGCGCGGCGCCGGTGGCCTTGCCGCAAGCGCAGGTATTGCAGATGCCCATGCGGCAGCCCGAGCGTGGCTTGAGTCCTTCGGCTTCGAGCGCTGCCAGCAGGTTGGTGCCACGCGGCAATGTCAGCGCGCGCCCGCTGCGCGCCAGATGCACCGACACCGTGCCGCTGTCGTCGACAGGCGGATTCGGCGGCGGCGTGAACGCCTCGCTGCGCAACAGCGGCACGCGCCCGTCGAGCAAGGTTTGCGCGGTGGCGACGAAGCCGCCGGGCCCGCACGCATACACCTGGCGCTGCGCAAGATCGGGGACCCGCGTCTCCAGCAGCGCGACATCGATACGGCCGCCGGCTTCGTCGCCGGTCGCGGGCACCTCGCCCGTCAGCACCAACTGCATGTCGAAGCCGGCATGGCGTGCGGCCAGGGTTCTGAGTTCCTCGACGAAACAGGCCTGCGCACGACGGCGCACCCAGTACAGCAGCGTCACCGGCACCGGCATGTCCTGCGCGGCCAGTTGCCGGATCAGCGCCATCATCGGCGTGATCCCGCTGCCAGCGGCCAACAGCAGCCAGGCGCCCTGCGGCGCCTCCGGCAGGACCAGATCGCCGAAGCCCGGACCGATGTCGAACACGTCGCCGCGCCGTGCGTGCTCGAGCAGGTGCCCACTGACGCGGCCGCCCTCGACCTGCTTGACCGTGATTGTCAGCCGTCCATCGGCGCCGACCGGCGCATCGAGGCTGTAGCTGCGCGTGACGCGCACGCCGTCGATCTCGACACCGAGATTGACGTGCTGGCCCGGTTGCGCCCCCGTCCAGTGACGATTGGGCTGCAAGGTCAGCGTGACCGCGCCTTCGGCGGCCGGTACTCGGCCGACGACCCGTGCAAGCGGCCGCTCCCAGGTCCACGTGGGATGCAGCCGGCGGGCCCAGAAGTCGAACACCGGAGGCGCGACGAAAGGCGCGGCAAGCCGACGAAGCGGGCTGCGCGGGCGGGAAGCAAGCGGGGAGACGGCGGACATGGCGCGACTGTACAGGCATCCGCACAGGCGTGTATACAGTTGTGCATTAATTGTTCAGCCGCCCACAGACCGCGGTCAGGCGGGGAGTCCGGAGGCGCTGTTATGCTGGTCGCCCGCTCCATCTGGCTTTCCCTTTGACCGTCACCGCCCCCGCGCCCGCCGGCGATCCCGCCGCTCAGGACGGTCAACCCGGCCGTAAGCCGACCATCGTGCGCGACGACCTGATTGCCGCGACGTTGCGCCTGATCGGTCCGCACCGCAGTGTCTCGACGCTGAGCCTGCGCGAGGTCGCGCGCGAAGCCGGCATCGCCCCCAACAGCTTCTACCGCCAGTTCCACGATATGGACGAGCTGGCCGTCGCGCTGATCGACCAGGCCGGCGAATCGCTGCGCCGCATCGTCGGCGACGCCCGCAAGCGCGCGGTCTCGGGCCGCAGCATCGTGCGCGGGTCGCTGGAGGCGTTCATGGAACGCCTGCGCGCCGACGACAAACTGCTGCATGTGTTGCTGCGCGAAGGCACCGTGGGCTCGGACGCATTCAAGCGCGCGGTGGACCGGCAACTGCATTTCTTCGAGGACGAACTGCGCGCCGATCTGGTGCGCATCGCCGCCGCCCAGGGCGCGGCCTTCCACGAACCCGCGCTGGTGGCCCGCGCGATCACCCGCCTGGTGTTCGCGCTGGGCGGCACTGCACTCGACTCGCCGCCCGAACGCGACGAGGCCCTGGTCGACGACCTCGCGAAGATGATCCGCATGCTGCTGCGCGGCGCCGCCGCGGTCGGCGCCGACCGCGCGCACCGCGGCTGACGGGCGAAGACCTGCCCCCACCCGTCACGCTGCGCGCGGCGACTTCCCCCGCGAGCGGGATAGGCAACGCCTGTGCCCCTTCCCCCGTTTACGGGGGAAGGTTGGGATGGGGGCCGCTTTCGCCTGGACCTTAAACCTGACGCCCGCGCACCCTACAACCCACCTTCACACCCACTGATAGAGGCTGGCGCCTCCCTCGCTTGCGTCCGGCATCGCTCCGCTGCCGGCCTTCCCGATCCCGATGGTCGCAGTCGCCCCCCTACTTCGCACGCCGCCGATGCCGACCGCGCCGGCATTGCTGCCGCGTGCGCAGATGCCGCGATCCCGCTTCGCGGACGGCGACCCGGGCACGGTGCTGCAGGCCGCGCGCGATGCGCTGACGGCAGGTCAGCGCCCGGTGCTGGCGGTCGTCGTCGAGACCGAGGGCTCGACCTATGCCGCGCCCGGCACGCTCGCGCTGTTCGGCGAAGCCCGGCCGCATGGCTGGATCAGCGGCGGCTGCCTGGAACCGGAGATCGCGCGGTTGGCGATGGACGCCGCAGCCACCCAACAGGTGGGCTGGCTCGAGATCGACACGACCGACGATGGCGCCCTGTTCCTCGGCTCGGCCGTCGGCTGTCGGGGCCGCCAACTGATCGCGTTGTTGCCGCTCGCCGCGCTACGGGGCATCGACACCGCCTTGCAGGCCTGGCTTGCCGACCACCAGGACATGACGATCGTATTCGGTCGCGATGGCGACATCGACTGCCGCATCGGCGCACGCCGATGGCATTGGCGCCTGCCCAGCGAACCGGTGCCGCCCTCCGCCGTGGACCGCTGGCCGGTCGTCGTGCGACGCGCGCCCGCCGTGCTCGTACTCGGCACCGGACCGGAAACGCCAGTGCTGGCGCCGATGCTGCGCACACTGGGGTGGCGTGTCGTCGTCGCCGATGCGCGCGATGCGTGGCGCGCCCGTGTTGCGCCGGATATCGACGTGATCGAGGCGACCCCCACCGCCGCGATCGCCGCGCATGCCGATGCCGACGTCGCGCTGGTCATGCACCATGGCTTCGAGGCCGACCGCAACGCGCTCGAGGCACTGGCAGATTCTCGCATTCCCTTCATCGGCCTGCTCGGCCCTGAGCGTCGGCGGCGCGACCTGTTCAAGTTGCTGCGCGCTGAAGATCGCGACGCGCTCGCCGACCGCCTGCAATCGCCGGTCGGGGTTCCCGGTTGCGGCCGCGGTGCGGCCGCGATTGCGTTGAGCATCGCCACGCAACTGCAGCTGTGGCGCGGCGCGCACGCGTAGGCACGCGCCAGCGCATGTGACGGTCGAGCGCGGCCCCCATTCTCCGAATGAACGCCAGCGCGCATGCAGGTCCCTGTGCAGCTGAGATCGGTGGCGGTCGCGACAGGTGGGACCCCACCGCCAGCACGCCGCAAGGCCGCACATCGCATCCGCTTGCGGCGAATGAATAGGCGTACCGCTCACGCCGATCAAAATTCCGCCGTGTTCTTGATCCCCTCGACACGCCACGACCGGCACGCTCGCTGGCATCCCGCTCGCGTGCGCACGCCCCGCGCACGCATTCCGCGCCATCCCAATCCCCGCCAGCCCGTGCCCCCGGTCGCCAGCCAGAAGGATTCCGCCATGTCCCCGCTCTCCCGCCGCGAACTGCTCAAGGCAGGCGCGGCCTCGGCCGGCGCTGTCGCTGCGCCCGGCATCGCCCAGGCCGCCACCGCATCCGTGACTGCTGCGCCGCCCCGCCCACCCGTCATGCAGCGCGTCACGCTCGAGGTCAACGGCCGCCGCATTGAGCGCGAGGTGGACACCCGCACCACGCTGCTGGACCTGCTGCGCGAACAACTGCAGCTCACCGGCACCAAGAAGGGCTGCGACCACGGCCAGTGCGGTGCGTGTACCGCGATCGTCGACGGCCGCCGCATCAATACTTGCCTGACGCTGGCGGTGATGAACACCGGCGCCAAGGTCACCACGATCGAAGGCCTCGGCACGCCAGAGCGCCTGCATCCGATGCAGGCCGCATTCGTCAAGCACGACGGCTATCAGTGCGGCTACTGCACGCCTGGGCAGATCTGCTCGGCGGTAGCGGTGCTCGACGAAGTGCGCGCCGGCATTCCGAGCCATGTCACCGGCGACCTCACCGCGCGTCCTACGCTCAGCCCCGACGAGATCCGAGAGCGCATGAGCGGCAACCTCTGCCGCTGCGGTGCCTACGCCAACATCCTCGACGCGATCGAGGACGTGGCCGGTAGCCGCCGCGCGACGGAGGCTGGCGCATGAAGGCCTTCGACTACACGCGTGCCACGTCCCCGGCCGAAGCCGCCGCAGCCGTCGCCCGCGCCCCCAGCGCGAAGTTCATCGCCGGCGGCACCAACCTGCTCGACCTGATGAAGCTCGAGATCGAGACGCCTGCCGAGCTCATCGACGTCAACGGCCTGGCGCTGGATACCATCGACGCGACGCCCGATGGCGGCCTGCGCATCGGCGCCCTGGTGCGCAACACCGATCTTGCCGCCGATGCTCGCGTGCGCCGCGACTATCCGGTGCTGTCGCGCGCCCTGCTCGCCGGCGCCTCCGGCCAGTTGCGCAACCGCGCGACCACTGCCGGCAACCTGCTGCAACGCACGCGCTGCCCCTACTTCTACGACACCGCGCAGCCCTGCAACAAGCGCCTGCCCGGCAGCGGCTGCGGCGCGCTGGACGGCTACAGCCGGCAGCTCGCGGTCATCGGCGGCAGTCGCACCTGCATCGCTACCCATCCCAGCGACATGGCGGTCGCGATGCGCGCACTCGATGCGGTCGTGGAGACCGTCCAGCCCGACGGAAGCGAACGTCGCATCGCGCTCGCCGATCTGTATCTCGCGCCGGGCGACACGCCGCAGCGCGAGACCGCGCTCGCTCCCGGCGAGCTGATCACCGCAGTCGCGCTGCCGCCACCGGTGGGCGGTCGCCAGCTCTATCGCAAGGTCCGCGACCGGGCCTCGTACGCCTTTGCGCTGGTGTCGGTCGCGGCGATCGTGCACGACGATGGCCGCGGCCGCATCGCCGTGGGCGGCGTCGCACACACGCCTTGGCGCAGCGAGGCCGCCGATGCCGAACTGCCCAACGGCGCAACCGCCGTCGCGGCGCGCCTGTTCGACGGCGCTACGCCCACCGACGACAACCGCTTCAAGCTCACGCTCGCCCAGCGCACGATCGCGGCCGTGCTCGTCGAGGCACAGGAGACCCGCGCATGAAATTCGACACCCCTGCCGGCCGCAACCCGATCGACCGCCTGCGCGTGGTCGGCCAGCCGCTCGACCGCATCGACGGCCCGCACAAGGTCACCGGCACCGCCCCGTATGCCTACGAATGGCACGACGTCACCGAGCGCGCCGCTTATGGCCACGTCGTCGGCGCGGGCATCGCCAAGGGCCGCATCACCGCACTCGACACCTCGGCGGCAGAACGCGCGCCGGGCGTGCTGGCAGTCGTCACCGCGCGCAACGCCGGCGAGCTCGGCAAAGGCAGGATGAACACCGCGACCTTGCTCGGCGGCCCGGCGATCGAGCACTACCACCAGGCCATCGCGCTGGTCGTCGCCGAGACCTTCGAGCAGGCGCGCGCGGCGGCCGCCCTGGTCCGCGTGACCTATGCGCGCGAGCCCGGCCGCTTCTCGCTGCACGCCGAAAAGGACCGCGCCATCAAGCCGGACGGCGACACGCCGGCCGATACCGCGGTCGGCGATTTCGACAGCGCGTTCGCATCGGCCGAAGTCACGCTCGATGCGACCTACACCACGCCCGACCAGTCGCACGCGATGATGGAGCCGATGGCCTCGCTCGCCGCCTGGGACGGCGACCATGTAACGATCTGGACCTCCAACCAGATGATCGCCTGGAGCCGCGGCGACGTCGCCCGCACGCTGGGGCTTGCGCCGGAGAAAGTGCGCCTGGTCTCGCCGTACATCGGCGGCGGCTTCGGCGGCAAGCTGTTCGTGCGCGCCGACGCCATCCTCGCCGCACTCGGCGCACGCGCCGCCAAGCGTCCGGTCAAGGTCGCCCTGCATCGACCGCTGATCGCCAACAACACCACCCACCGCCCCGCCACCGAGCAACGCATCCGCATCGGCGCCGGTCGCGATGGGCGGATCACCGCCATCGGGCACGAAAGCTGGTCGGGCGACTTGCCTGGCGGCGGGCCGGAAGTCGCGGTGCAACAGACCCGGCTGCTCTACGCCGGCGAACACCGCATGACCAAGATGCGGCTGGCCACGCTCGACCTGCCGGAGGGCAACGCGATGCGTGCGCCGGGCGAGGCGCCCGGGCTGATGGCGCTGGAAATCGCCATGGACGAAATGGCTGACAAGCTCAGCATGGACCCGGTGGAGTTCCGCATCCGCAACGACACACAGGTCGATCCCGAGAAACCCGAGCGGCCGTTCTCGCAGCGCCAGCTCGTCGAATGCCTGCGCCAGGGCGCCGAGCGCTTCGGCTGGCATCGCCGTGCCGCGCATGGCAGCGTCCGCGATGGCCGCTGGCTTGTCGGCCTCGGCATGGCCGTCGGCTTCCGCAACGCACCGGTCACCAAGTCCGGCGCCCGTGCGCGGCTGCACCCCGACGGCCGCGTCACGGTCGAAACCGACATGACCGACATCGGCACCGGCAGCTACACGATCATCGCGCAGACCGCGGCCGAGACGCTCGGCCTGTCGATCGACCAGATCGAGGTCAAGCTCGGTGATTCCGATTTCCCGGCGTCCGCAGGCTCCGGCGGCCAGTGGGGCGCCAACAGCGCGACCGCCGGCGTCTATGCCGCCTGCATGAAACTGCGCGAAGTGATCGCGACCCGGCTCGATCTCGACCCTGCAACGGTGGAGTTCGTCGACGGCGAAGTGCGCGGCGGCGAACGTGCGGTCAAGCTCGCCGAGGTGGCCGGCGACGGCCAGATCGTCGTCGAAGACGCGATCGAATTCGGCGACCTCGACAAGCGCAAACAGCTGTCGACGTTCGCCGCACATTTCTGCGAAGTCGGCGTCGACGCCTTGACCGGCGAAACCCGCGTGCGCCGCATGCTTGCCGTCTGCGCGGCCGGCCGCATCCTCAACCCGAAGCAGGCGCGCAGCCAGGTCATCGGCGCGATGACGATGGGCATCGGCGCCGCCTTGTCTGAAGAATTGGCCGTCGACGAGCGCCTGGGCTTCTTCGTCAATCACGACCTCGCCGGCTACGAGGTGCCCGTGCATGCCGACGTACCCGAGCAGGAGGTCGTGTTCCTGGACGAAGCCGACGCGGACAGCTCACCGATGAAGGCCAAGGGCGTCGGCGAACTGGGCCTGTGCGGCGTCAGCGCCGCGATCGCGAACGCCATCCACAACGCCACCGGCGTGCGCGTGCGCGACTACCCGATCACACTCGACAAACTGCTGCCGGGGTTGCCGGACGTCGCCTGACGTCATTCTCTGGCAGATCCGGCGCTCTGCATCGACACGCACAAGGCGACAATCTCGTCTCGTGCGTGTCGTGCCGGTGCCCACGGCACCGATCTCCCGCGCACGCGGGGAAGGTCACGATCAAGATCATCGCGTGTTTCCTTTCTCCGCTCGCGGTGGAGGCGACCACGCGAGCGACCGCCCGTCTCCTTCCCGCGCGCGCGCGGGAAGATTGCCACGGGAGCACCAGACGGCGAGGAACCGGGTCTCCTTCCCCCGCGCGCGGGGGAAGGTTGGGATGGGGGCCGCCGTTCGCGAAAAAAGCTCTGGCCGCTGCATTCACCGCGCATCCGCTACATCTGTCCCTCCGCACGGACCGCGCCGATGACGACGCCTGCCCTTGCGATGCCACCGCCCGAGGCCATCGCCAAGACCCTGTCCGAGACCTGCGTCGACAAGGCCCATCGGCCGCTCGGCGCGATGATCGGCCTGGGCATCCTGGCCGGCGTCTACATCGGCTTCGGCAGCCTGATGGCCGCGTTGCTCGGCGCCGGCACCGAGGACCTGCCCTACGGCCCCACGCAACTCGCGATCGGCACCGGCTTCGCACTCGGCCTGATCCTGGTGCTGCTGGCCGGCGCCGAACTGTTCACCGGCAACACGCTGATGACCTTGCCGCTCGCCCAGCGCCGCCTCGGTTCGACGCGTCTGCTGCGTGCCTGGAGCGTGGTCTGGCTGGCCAACCTCGTCGGCGCGCTCGCGCTGGTGCTGCTGGCGATCGCCGCCGGCCTGCCCTGCACGGCCCTAAGAGGAACTGGCACTGCCGGACGCCGTGCCGCGTCCGGCAGCGCCACTCCGATCAATGCACCTGATACGCCGGTGCGGCCGTGCGCAGATGGGTGCGGCGATGTGCGAGCTGCACCACGCCAGCGCCATAGCGAGGCCGGGGTTCTTCGACGCCGTGGATCGGCCGCGAGGCGACGCCGAGGCGCTGGGTCTCGATCTGATCCAGCAGCACACGGGCGTCATCCGCGCCCTCGGAGATCGCCAGGCCCAACGTCGACAAGGTGTCGTCGGCGAGGTCGTCCGCGTGATCGGAGGCGATAACGTCGCCATGCGCGGCAATCGTCTGCAACAGCCGCCCCAATGCATCGGCCTGATCCGTCGTGAGGCCGAAGACAAACGGCTCGCCGTCCGTGCACTGGCCGAACGAGGTCGCCGCAGGTGCGTCCTCAGCCTGGCCGGTCGACGCGCGCGACGCCTGGCTGCCGGGCCGTGCCGTCTTGGCTGCACGTTCGGCAGGCGCCGCGTCGTGCACGTCCTCGTCCAACGACGCGGACGTTGCATCCCCGTCAACGTGGTCAGCCGCATTCCGCCGCGCCGGCCAGTCGAGCACCTCCATCACGCTGTCGATCTGCTCGGCCAACTGCTCCATGCAGAACTGCAGTTCCTGCCAGTCCAGTTGCGGCGGGTCGTCGTCACTGGTGCGCGGCTCCGCCAACCGCGCGATAAAGCGCATGAACACGCGCAGCCGCTCCAGGCGGAACTGCGCATCCACCGACAGGTAGTAGCCCAAGCCTTCGGGCGTGTCGTTCGATGATCCGGTCATCACTCACCTCCGTGTGTGGGGGACGACGCCTTATGCGTGACTGCGTCGAAGAAGGCGTCGAGCTCAATCATCGAAGGCATGCCCGACACGCGCTATCGGAAATGTCCGGTCTGCGGTGTCGGGGTTTGCCTCGATGCGTACGCGTTTCGGTGTGATGGTCAGGGCCACGCGCGCGTCACGATCGAAAGACACGTGCCCGCCCCACCGAACTACTCATCCTCGTCCTCGATATCACCCCCAGGCCCATCGGCCAGCACCTGGCGAATCTTGTCGAAGTAGCTGTCTGCCAGCACCGCGTTAAGTTCCTCTGGCGTGCGCGCTTCGTCGAGGCGGCGTCGCACATCCTCTTCCTTTGCGGCACGCGCCGCAGCGGCGGCGTCCATCGGGTCGTCGCTCTCCTCCACCGTTGCATCTGACGCGTCCGCGTCGGGCCGAGGCACGTCGAACGTGTCCAGAATCTCCCGTGCCTCGCACCCGGCCCGGAAGACCGCGTGCCCGATCGTGGGCACGGTTTCCTTGTGCAGCACGGGCACATCCCCCATCGCGAGTACATCACCCAGGGCGGTGATCGATTGCAGTAAGTGGTCGAGGCGATCCACTTGGTCCAGCGTGACGCCGGCCCTCATCCTTTGCGCTGTCATGGCGTTGAGCTTCCTGTGCAGTGAGTCCAGAGAAGTCAGTACGTGCATGGCGTGGAACCCTCCGCCGCGTGCCATCCGCGGCACCCATCCAGCCGAGGTTCCCTGCACCATCAATCTGAAGTTTAGATAATTGGAGCCGGACGTGCAACGTTGCCGCACGCCCGGCTCCACACCTCACCCGATCAGTGCAGCGCGGCCCCATAGGCAGGACGCGGCTCACGCACACCCGTGGCCGGCCGGGACGGCGCTTGCAACTGCTGTTCCTGCACCTGCTCCAGAATCTCGCGCACCGTGTCGGCACCTTCCGAGATCGCCAGCCCCAGCGTCGAGATCGTGGCGTCAGCCAGATCGTCTTCATGACCGGACGCCAGCACATCGCCATGCGCCATCAGCGTCTGCACCAGACGGTCCAGCGCATCCGCCTGGTCGATGGTCACGCCGAACACGAAGTCGTCCGGCACATCAAACGCCTCCGCTGCGCGTGCCTTCGCGTACGCGCCCATCGTGGCCTCGTGCGGCGCATCATCGGCACTCGTAGCCTCGGTAGCTTCCACGTCCTCCGGCGGCGTGTACGCATCCTGCCGCGCCGCCCGCGACGAGCGCCACGTCATCGCTTCGAGCACCTGATCGGCCTGCTCGGCCAACAGCGTCAGGCAGGTGGCCACATCGCCGCCACGCACCTGCGGGATGCCTTGCTCCTCATCCGCCAGCGAGCGCGGCTGCGCCAGTTCCGACAAGAACTGCATATGCTCGATCAGCTGCCGCAGCCGCGTGCGGCTGTCTTCCGGTACGAAGTAGCCAGGCTGATTCTGATCATCATGGTCATGCTTGGACATCGCGTTTGCCTCCATTCCATGGGAAGTACCCGCCACCGCGCACGGTGGACGGGAAGTCGGGAGGCTCGAAACCGCAAACAGTCGGCGGGCTTATTCCCCTTGCGGGTGTTGTATTCGCCGCCCTCCCGACGTAGGCAATCACGTCGGCTGCGCCTGCAAAGATCTCAGGCACAAAAAACCCACCGGTTTGTCGGAGGTGGGCACCGCTGTTTGCGGAGTTTCGAGGCTCCGGGGATGAGCATCCCACCACGAAATGGGAATGTCAACCCCGGAAACCAAGCTTAAACTCACTCATCCCTTAGCTACTTAACGACGTCCATGAGCTTCCCAAAGCTATCCACGACCTCGTACTTAATGTTCTCCGGAGCAAAACGACGGTTCATCTCATCGAAGAACTTGCGTGCGCACTTGATCTTAGTCCTTTCGATCTCACGCAGGTCCATCGAAGACATGGAGCCTTTGGTTTCGGCAACGAAGTAGATGTGCTTGACCGCACCTTCCTTGAAGCTGATCGCCCAGTCCGGGTTGTAGTCACCCACCGGCGTGGGAATCAGGAAACCGCGCGGCAGCTTGGCGTAGACCACTACCTCGCTGGCGGTATCCAGCTCTCTCACAAACTCTCGCTCTACCTTCGAATCCGTCAGCACATAGTCGTAGATGTGCCGCTGGAGCTTCTCACCAGCCCTGCTGAAGTCCTGCTTGGCCTGCCCGGCGGTGAAGATGTCCAGATCGAACTTGTCCTCGACCGGGTCATAGGCCAGGTGTTCGATGATGACCGTCGCCTTCTGTTCGTTGATGAGCCGCGCGGCCTCGGCGATGAAGCTCTCGGGATTGATCTTGAACTGCGCAAAGACCGCAACGTTGATACCCTTGAGGATTTCCGCCACTGTCCGGCGGGTCAATTGCGTGCCTTCAGCCAGCTTGCCGATAAGGTCGTACTTGACCGCTGAATGGACCGACTGCTTATTGTACTCGGTCTTTGTTTCATAAACCTTGAAACCATCGCCACGCCTAAGCGCCTCGCCAGTCACCTGGTCGATCTGTTCGCCGGCCTGGATGGTGTATTGCAGTTGGGTCACACGCAGGGCCGCGTCCAGCTCCTTGACTGCCTTTTGCACCAGCTCGTCCGAGTCGAAAGCGACACTGTAGGCCGCCTTGCGGTTGATGCGGTTCCACAGCGCCTTGAACTCCTGCTTGTCGAAGTTGGCGTTGAGCGGATTCTTCTTCGGGCGGCGGTCGTCGCCGATGTCAGGCAACTGGCTTTCGCTGAAGACACTATCCACAAGCGCGAACACTTGATCGCCCAACGGAACGAGTTCATCCGGTAGCGCAGCCAGGGTGACGTCCTTCTTGGCCTGATGATATTTTTCGGTGATGTTGCGCTTCTTGTCGACGTAGCCGTTCTGAATCAGATAGAACTCGATGTCGCTCGCCTGGTCTTCTGTGACAGTCATTGAGCCGGTGGCCGTGGTCACCATCTTGCCAGTAAAGAATGCCTTATCCGCCACGCGTGGACGCTCCGACAGCGACTTGCTGATGTCCTTCTGCAGCGCGGCAACAAAGTCCTTGTAGCTCTCGCTGGCAACCACGGTCAGCACGTTCACTTCGTGAACGGTGGCTGGGTGATCCATCCGGTCGCCATTCTGGTTGACAGACAGCCGCAAACCGCGTCCCACCTCCTGGCGGCGGGAGATGGCGTTGTCGCTGTGCTTGAGCGCGCAGATGACGAACACATTCGGGTTGTCCCAGCCTTCGCGCAGGGCCGAGTGCGAAAAAATGAAACGCACCGGCTCGACAAGCGACAACAAGCGCTCCTTGTCCTTCAAGATCAGGTCGTAGGCATCCACGTCATCGGACAGGCCCGCGTTCTCGCCACGAGCAGCGACCGCTGAATCCACCTGCCGCTTGCTCTTCTTGTCGATGGAGAAGTAGCCGCTGTGGGTCTTGTCCGCCGCGATGCCTTTCAGGTACTTGACGTAGGCCGTCTCGTCCAGGTCGAGCATCTCGTTTAGGTACTGCGTGTACTCCTCTTCAAAGATGCGGGCGTATTCGCCTTTTTCGTCCGCCTGCACGTAGTCGCGGTACTTGGCCACCTCGTCGATGAAGAACAGGGTCAACACCTTCACGCCCTGTTGGAACAGTGCCTGCTCCTTATCGAAGTGTGCTTTGATGGCCTCTCGAATCTGGATGCGGCGCAGCGCGGCCTCGGTCACGTCGCCAGTGGCGTCGCCGACCATCAGCTCCACGCCATTGGTAAAGCTCAAGGTGTCGGTGTTGGCGTTGATGTCCGCGACCACGTAGTCGCGGTATTGATCCAGTCCACCCGACAGCTCGAACAGGTTGTCGCCCTTGCCGAGTTTTCTCACCACGCGCTTGATGTTGCCGCCTGCCAGCTTCTGCTCGAACTCGACGCGCACTTCGGGCAGCTTCTTGCTCGAAATCTCGATGGATTGCAGGTACAGATAGCCCGCCGTGCCCGCCAGCCCCTTCACCGCGATTCCGCGCACGGCGATCTTCTTCACCAGCTTCTGGTTGTAGGCGTCCAGCGCATCCAGCCGGTGAATCTTGTTGCGGGTGGTCTTGTGGGTGGCCGAGTAGCGCAGCACCGCCAACGCCTTGAACTCTTCCAGCGATTTCAGAGTGGCCGCACCCTCCATCTTCTGCGGTTCATCCAGAATCATGATCGGCCGGTTGGCGCTGATCACGTCGATGGGCTTGCGGGACTGGAAGTCGTCCAGCACGTCGTAGATGCGGCGGTTTTCCGCCCCGCGCGAGGCGAAAGCCTGCACGTTGATCACCATCACATTGATGCCCGCGTCCGACGAGAAACTCTCCAGGTGGTGCAGTTGCTTGGAGTTGTAGATGAAAAAGCGCGCCTTCTTGTGGTACGTCTCTAGAAAGTGCTCGGCGGTGATGTCCAGCGACTTGGCCACGCCTTCACGGATGGCGATGCTGGGCACGACGATGATGAACTTGCTCCAGCCGTACAGCTTGTTCAGCTCGAAGATCGTCTTGATGTAGCAGTAGGTCTTGCCCGTGCCGGTTTCCATCTCGATGTCGAGATTGACCTTGGCCACCTTGGTCTTGACCAGCGCATCCGACAGCGGCAGGTTCTGCCCCCGCTGCACGGCGTGGATGTTGTCCAGTAGAGCCAGCTCCGATAGGGTGAGGTCGGCGTTGCGGAAAGCTGCCTCCTGCTCTGCCGCCGCATCCGGCGCGGCCTCCAGCGCCAGCGCGCCCTGTGGGCTGGCTGGTGCCGCCTTGCGGGTGCCGGGATCAAGGCGATAGCGGATGCCGCCATGACTTCGCACCTGCCCCCTGAAGCAATCCACCACCGCCTGCACGGCGGCGGTCTGGTAGGCCTGGGTCTTGAATTTCAGCTTCATGCCCGCGCTTCCCCGGACGCATCGTCCGCATCCCGCAACTCACTCTCGATATCCTCGATGCGAGGCAAGTCGGTTTGCAGCTCCTTGGGCAACGCCTGCACCAGTTGATACTCCGCAACGCCGATGGGCTTGTGCATGTCGCGCAAGGCGTACTCTGCTACCACCTTGTCGCGGTTTTTGCACAGCAACAGGCCCAGGCTGGGGTTGTCGCTGGGATGCCTGAGCTGGCTGTCCACCGCGCTGAGGTAGAAATTGAGCTTACCTGCGTATTCGGGCTGGAACTCCCCGGCCTTCAACTCCACCACCACATAGCAGCGCAACTTCAGGTGGTAGAACAACAGGTCGATGTAGAAATCCTTGTCGCCCACCTCCACATGTACCTGCCGTCCGACGAAGGCGAAGCCCGCGCCCAGCTCCATCAGGAACTGGGTGACGTGCTTGACCAGCGCATCTTCGATGGCACGTTCCTGCGCCTCCTTGCCTAGACCGAGAAAGTCCAGGCGGTATGGGTCTTTCAGTGACTCGCGGGCCAGATCCGACTGCGGCCTCGGCAGACGCTGGCCGAAATTGGTGATGGCCGCGCCTGTACGATGGCGCAAGCCGGATTCGATCTGCATCACCAGCACGTTGCGCGACCAGCCGTTTTCCAGCGCCTGCGCGGCGTACCATTGCCGCTCCTCGGCAGTCTGCAGCTTGTCCAGCAGGGCCAATTGGTGATACCAGGGCAATTGTGCAAGTACCGCTTGCACAAATTCGCCATCGGGCCACGCCTCGGCAAAGGCCCGCATGTACTTGAGATTGCGCGGGGAAAAGCCCTTCATATTCGGGAAGGCGTTGCGCAGATCGCGGGCCAGCCTGTCCACCACCTTGCTGCCCCAACCCTGGCTGGCCTGACGCGCCAGAATGTCCTGACCGATCTGCCAATACAGCAACACCAGCTCACGATTGACTGCAAGCGTGGCGCGTTGCTGCGCGGCATGGATGCGCTGCTTGAGTTCAGCCAACCAGTCGGCATAGCCGGTGGGGCTGGCAGTCAATTCATCTTTACTCATCTGCGCCCCTCAGATGCTCTTCACTTCGGTGGATGGCGACAAGAGCTTGAAGATCTGCTCCACGCTGATCTTGACGGCGCTGTCTTTGAACCCCGCATCGCGGAACACCACGCGCAGCGGCTTGTGCGTGGCCAGTTCCTTGACGAAGACTTCATCTACGCCGCCATGCGCGTCGAAGCAGGCGGCCAGCGCGTCGCCGTCCACAAAGAACACGTCCTTGCCTTGGATCGTCTTCTTCTCAATGGATAGCGCGAGATCAACGCCCCAGTCCAGCATCACCTGGAACAGTAGGTCTTCCGCCGTGCGCTCGGGCTTGATGTTGTCCACGAACAGGTCAAGGTTGGCCTTGTCGAGCGCATCGGGTGCGTAGTAGACGTCGGCCATGTTCGACGTGTCGATCTTGAGAACGCGAAAGCCAAGGTCAAGTTTCCGGAACGTATCGCTTTCACCCAGTTCTTTGGCCACATTGCGTATCCGTCTCTGCCCCATTTCAAAGATCGAGGCCATGCCAGGCTCGGGCTTTGGAAGCGGTTCGGCAATCTGCACACCAATGAAGCGTCGGTTACCGCCATCCTCGGCGTTCTGCTTCAGTACGGCATGGGCCGTGGTGGCGCTGCCGCTGAAAAAATCCAGCACGATGTCACCGTCGTTCGGTTGCCCAGCGAGTTGTAGTACGCGTTGCAACAGTTCTACGGGTTTGACGGAGTTCAAAACGTTTTCCGTGTGCTGATACTGAACATACTTGAGCAACGTCTTCTTTGCATCTTGCGTATGCCCAACTTCGTCGTAAAACCAAAGCGTTTGAGGTGTGCGTCCACCGGCTACCTCTGAAAGAAACTTCTTCACGGCAGGAACGTTGTTGCCGTCAGCGCCCCACCAGACGCGCCCGTCAGCATCAAGCGCCTTAAATTTTGTTTCATCAACTGCCCAATACCGGCCTGTGGGAGGTCCAGAAATCCTTCTCCCGGAAGGGCCAATAACGGAATAGATGCCTGCGTCGTACCGATTGCGAGCCGACATATCCGACGCCTTCCAAGGGCCTCGCGGATCGTTATCTGGATTCTTGTAGCGCGCCTCCATTTCAGGAGTTCTTGCCAACTTCTGCGGACGCCATGACTGCTTGTTCTTTGCGTAAACCAGAACATAGTCGTGATCTTCTGAAAACCAGTCTGCCGTGTTCTTTGGTGCGTAAACTTTCTGCCAGATGATCTGCGCAACAAAATTATCTTCGCCGAATACCTCGCTGCATGCTTTGCGCAGGTTATCGACTTCATTGTCGTCAATTGAGATGAAGACGACACCATCATCTTTGAGCAAGTTCCTTGCAAGCCGTATGCGCGCATAGATCATGCTCAACCAGTCCGAATGGAAGCGGCCATTGGCCTCCGTATTGGCGACCAAGCGACCAGCTTGCTCATCGACTTGGTTTGATTCAATCAGATAGCTTTCGGCATCCTTGCTGAAGTCATCGTCGTAGATGAAGTCTCGGCCCGTGTTGTACGGCGGGTCGATATAAATCAGCTTCACCTTCCCCAGGTACGTCTCCTGCAACAGCTTCAATGCGTCGAGGTTATCTCCCTCGATGAACAGGTTCTTCGTCGTAGCGAAGTCCACGCTTTCCTCGCGCACCGGCCGCAGAGTCTTAGCAATTGGCGCACTGGCCGTCAACAGCGCCTCGCGCTTGCCCGGCCAGTTCAGGTGATATCGCTCCTGTGGCCCTTCCACCAACGAAGCCGAAAGCTCCTGCCGCAACTGGTCGAAATCCACCGCAAGCTTCACACTGCCGTCCTCGCCACGCGTCTCGGTCACACAACCCGGAAACAGCTCACGAATGCGCGCGATGTTGTTCTCGGTCAGGTTGGGCGAGTGCATCTTCAGCTTTTCCATATCAATCTTCTTATCACTTGCAAGTTGTTAATTGTCCGAGCCGTCGTCTGGCTGATAATTCAGGGGGATTTGCTGCCAGTCGGCGGCAATGGCTTGCCAGTCAACGGTTCGCTCAATGGCGTTCCCCTCGGAATCCTTGTCGAGCCCGTCTCCAGACCATACGGCCCAGAAGTCGGGATCATCCGATTTGGGCCGCTGATCCTTGGGCAGGTTGTTCATCTGTACCAAAACCGGCAGCTCCGAGGCGTTGCAAGGCTTCCAGTTTCATTCGAGCAATCTTTAGAGTTCCGTTTTTCGTCATGTCCAAAGCGCAACGGCTTGTGATCGTCTCTAACCTTGACATGTTGGGGAACCGATCGTTTGAGTGTGTTGGGTTCCTTTCCTTCGGCATGACGTCAAGTTCCTGAGCCCCTCAACGGGTCAGAGCTTCGTAGTCATTCTTCAACTGCCGCAATTGGGCATTGATCTCCACCTTGCGGTTGAATTGCTTTTCCTTCGCTAGCCTTGCTGCTATTTTTCCCACTTCACGTTGCTTGGCCTGCACCTGCTCCACGCGCGCCACCAGTTCGGTAAGCGTTTCCTGCGGACGCAAGGATAGCGGGATCAGACGGTGCAGCAACTGTTCGTACAAGCTGCCCAGATGCAGCGCTACTGGCATGGTTGCCCGCTGGCTGCCGACCGGCAGCCAGTCTGTCGCAAAGTAGTCCGACATCACCCAGCGGTTCGCATCGGCCTCGTTCTGACGCTTATAGGCAGCGATGACCTGAGTCCTGCCCTCGAAGGCCAGCTCGAACACGATGGGGAACGGGATAGCCCCGTCGATGCAGCGCAACACATCACAATGCAGCTCCGGCGTCCTGAGTTGAAGACTGAACACCTGAATTTCTGGCACACCGGGCCGCGCAGGCAGGTGAATCGTTTCCGGCGCGAGCTTGAATGCCCAGACGATCTGCTCGACTTGCTTGACGAACACATCTTTGAGGCGGGTGTTCGCGCCACTGTGCTCGTATACCTTGCTCTTGGGCAACGCGCGGCCAAAAGCGGCCTGCGTCGGGTAAGCGATGAAGGCCGAATGCTGGTGCGCAGGGCTAGGCTGGCTCATCCGGCCCCCTGTATCACCAGAAAGGCGACCAGCTCGAAGTCGTCCAACCCATTGATGACGTGCGTGAGCGCCGTGGTCTTGCCTCCGGTGAACAGGCTGTCTAGGTCTTTCTCCTCCTTCACCTCGATCATCGAACGAATAGCCTTGTTCAACAGATCCGAATACGGCTGCATCCTGCGGCCGTCGGCGGTGGCTTTGTTGAAGCGTTGGCAGACCTCGGCAATCGGTGCCGCTTGCCCTTTGCAGCACGAGCGGACCAGATCGAGCAGGCGCTTGACCTCTGTGTGGTCGTGAACAACTTCACCTTCACGGTTGATGTACACGAGATAGTAAGGATGCAGCCGGTTGTGCTGTGGGAGGTGGGCGGGCGGATTCACGCCCGCGTTGCGATTGCGCAGCGTGAAGATGACGCCGGGGGCGAGGCCGAGATCGGGGTTGGCGGGAACAACGGCGTGTAATCCGTTGGGCGATTTGTCCAGATCGCCGTGAGCCTTCACGTAGTTCAGCAAGTCCATGCGGAAATCGTTGAGGCCAAGATCAGTGATGGAGATACCGGTTTTCACGTCCTCCAGCTCAATGACTTCTTCTTGCAGTCGGCGCAGTTGTTCCTTGCGGTAGGACACGTCGTTGGCTTGCGCGGAGATGACGTTGTCGTCGCCGGTGGCGGTGACATCCACGATCATCATCCGGTTTTCGACGCGCTCCTTGAGGTTGATATATTCGTCGAGCGAGATGTCCGGCCAGTAGTTCACCAACTGGATGCTGGTGTTGGATGAGCCAATACGATCCACGCGCCCGAAGCGCTGGATGATGCGCACAGGGTTCCAGTGGATGTCGTAGTTGATGACATAGTCGCAATCCTGAAGGTTCTGGCCTTCGGAGATGCAGTCCGTGCCGATGAGCACGTCGATTTCCGCTGGCTCATTCGGCAGAGCGACGGTCTTTTCTTTCGATCTAGGGGAGAACAGCGTCAGCAGTTCTTGGAAGTCATACGCTTTGGGCAAGTTGGACTTGGGGCGATCGCTGCCTGTCACCTTGCCGGTATGCAGTTGCAGGGCCTGCAAAGAGGGAGCCAGATTGGCGTACAGATAGTCAGCGGTATCGGCGAAGGCGGTGAAGATCAGGATCTTCTTGTTGCCAAGGTTGATGGGACTGGTGATCTTGCTCAGCACATGCCCCTTGAGATGCTGGAGCTTGGCATCGTCCTCGGGTGTGATCTTCGCCATCGAGGTCAGCAGCACTTCGATGTGGGCGAGATCGGCTTTCAGGTCGTGTTCCCACGAGGGCAAGTCCATATCGGACAGGCTGACCTTGAGCTTGCCACCGGTTTCGCTGCCTTGTTCGAGTTCATCGAGCAGGACGTCTTCTTCGGCATCAAGGTCTTCCAGCACGCCGGTCATGTCATCAACGATGGCCGCGCTGCCGGTCTGCTTGAAGGCCGTGATCTGCGCCAACGTGTTCTGGTGGTTGGCTTGCAGGGATTGCAGCGTGAGCCTGAAGGACTGGACGGAGCTTTCCAGCCGCTTGAGCAGATTTACCGTCATCAAGCGTTGCAGACCGCTTTCCCGGCCTTCCAGGCTTAGGTTGCCTTTTTCGTCGCCGGATTGGGCGTTGTAGCGTTCGATGTATTGCTGGCGCTTGCTGGCGAGGATGTACTTGGCCGGTGCGTACACCGCCAGCAGGAGCTTGGTCAGCCGCTCGAAAATCTCGTTGAAATCCATCACGTCATTGCGCGTCGTCAGCGCACAATGGAACGACAAGGGCTTGCGGCGCTCTGGGAAATGACCAATGTCCTTAATGTCGTAGAAGGTCTGGATATGCCTGCGTGAGCGCGCGATGGTGACGCTATCCAGCAGCTCGAAGAAGTCAAAGTCCAGCGCATCGAGAATGGCGCGTGGCGTGCGTTGCTCGGGCGGCAGCTTTGACCAGGCATTGAATGCTTTCTGCGCGTTGCGGAAGACCTCTTCCACCGATTTGCTGGTGCGCAGCTTCTTGCTGAGGCTTTCTGAGTCGCCCTCGTAGGCGAGCGCGAGCTGGTTTCTCAGGTCCGTGAAGCGGTTGTTGACCGGCGTGGCAGAGAGCATCAATACTTTGGTCTTCACGCCTTCACGGATGACTTTGTTCATCAGCTTCTGGTAGCGGGTTTCCTTATCCTTGTAGACGTCGTTGTTGCGAAAATTGTGCGATTCGTCTATGACGACGAGGTCATAGTTACCCCAGTTGATGCGATTGAGCGGCGTGCCAAACGATTCGCCGCTGGTACGGCTCAAGTCGGTGTGGGCCAGAACGTCGTAGCCGAAACGATCCTTGGCGAAAGGATTTGTCTTGAGGTTGCGGTTGTAGTTGAGCCAGTTATCGGCCAGCTTCTTTGGGCACAGCACCAGGACGGACTTGTTGCGCAGCTCGTAATACTTGACCACGGCCAGCGCGGTGAAGGTCTTGCCAAGGCCGACGCTGTCGGCAAGGATGCAGCCGCTGTATGTCTCCAGCTTGTTGATGATGCCGGTAGCCGCGTCCTTCTGGTAGTTGAAGAGCTTGTTCCAGATCAGCGTGTCCTGGTAGCCGGTGCGGTCGTTGGGCAGGACGTCTTCGTCGATGTCGTCGAGGAACTCGTTGAAGATGTTGTAGAGCATCAGGAAGTAGATGCTCTCGGGCGCGTTCTCCTGATAGACCGAGGCGATGTGGTCGCAGATTTGAGCCGTGACGTCCTCCAGCTTTTCCGGGTCGTTCCAGATTTGATCGAACAGGTTCAGATAGGCGGCCGTGAAGCCAGGTTCGTCCATCTTGTTGACCAAGTTGGACACTGCATTGCCCTGTTGATAACCCAGATCGACGGCGGTAAAGCCGTGTAGCGGCGTGTAGGCCGTATCAGTGCTGCCCGACTGCACGCAGGCAAACTGCTGCATGGGCGCTTTGCTGCGATTGCTTCTGAATTTGGCCTTCCGTCGTAGCCAGTCGGCGCACTCCCGGGCAACCGCCCTTTGGATAAGTTGGTTGCGCAATTGGATTTCGAACTCGCTACCGTACAGGTTGCGCTCCCGCTCCAATTTGGGGATGTGGAACTCTCGGCGTTCCTTGCGGATCTTGTCCGTGACTTCGTCGGCCACAAAGGTGGGAGAGGTGAAGATGAATTCCAGTTCATCGATCTTTTCCAGTTCGGACTTCAAGGCCTCGTAGGCATACATTGAAAAGCACGAGGCCGCGACCTTCAGCCGCGCCCGCGACCGAATGGCTTGCTTGAGGTCATCACCCAGCAAACGGCTGATGTTGTCGATCAGTTCCATCGTGCCCCCCTACACCAGCTTGATTTTTCTTCCAGCCATGTCGCTGGACAATTGTCTCATTAGCGCAGGTCATTCAGCACCCAAGGGGTGGCTCTCAACCCCGCCGCCACGAATGTCCGAGCTTTCGGAGGGCAAGGACCATTAAGCCTACCGCCGGACTGCCCCTACCGAGTATTAGCGCCCTCTGCTTGGGCGCAAACGTTGGCCCAGAGTCTTCAGCGGTGGTCATCCTCTCGCTGGTGGCGCACCGCCAGCACCGTCACAGTCCGGCTGTCTTCTACTTCGAACAGCAACACATAGCCACTGGCGCCAAAACCGATAACTAGCTCGCGTAGAAAGGGATCATGGGCGGTCGCCTTTCGACATGCGAGCGGCGCGACTGCCAGCACTGACATGCCGTCCCGAATCACCTGCAGCGCACGCTCGGCCGTAGTGAAGTCACCGTCTGCGCGTTGCAGCAGCCAGTCATAGAGGCGCTCAAGGTCGTCTTGCGCCTCTTCCGTGAAACGAACGTCGAACGCCAAGAATCAAACTCCCCGAGCTTGGTCCAATCGGTTCTTCAGGCTTTCAAGAACGTCGTGCGCGGAGGCGTATTTTCCGGAGCGTCGTGCGCTCTCACGCGCAGCCAGGCCGCGGGTAATGAAGGCGTCCTGCTGCTGCCGCAACTGGACCTGGGCGCGTACCGATTGTTCGACAAAGCTCGAGAGCGTCTCGCCCTCCTGCAGCACGGCTTCCGCCGCTTGGCGGAGTGCGGGGTCGACACGCAGAGATGGGAGGGTGGCAGTCTTCATGCGGCACCTTGCGTTGCAATTGCGATGCATCATCCGCGCTGGACACGGCTTTTTCAACCCGGCCCATTCACGCTATGTCTGGGATGGCGATCCCCTGGGACACGCCCCAGCTTTCATCGGGCCAGCTATCGGCATAGCGTCACAACATCCCGTATGGAAACGCCGTGTCATGACCACCCTCCAGTCCGCCACCAACATCCTGCTCACCCACTACGACCAGGTGCTTGACGGGCGCACGGGCCTGTCGAGTGTCTTCGGCGGCGGCAATATCCGCGAGGGCGACCTTGAACGCATTGCGCAGGATGCCGACGCGCCGCAGGACCTGCGCGATGCGGCGCAGTTTCTGCTCGACAGCAAGGTGTCGCGCAACTTCCTCGATGTCGGCGCCGGCAAGGGCGGCGCCGATGGCCGGATCAGCCGTGAGGACCTGGAAGCAGCGCTGGAAACCATTGCGTCGGGCGAGTACTACGACGAGTTGCTGGACACGGCAGCCGGCCGCGGCGGGTCGTGGAATCCGTTCGTGCAGGGCGCGCGCGATGGGAGATCGGCGCGCGGGACATCGAGGCGGCCCTCGCTGATCCGGGAGTACCGGCTGAGGTCAAAGACACGCTCCGGCTGCTGCAGTCCGGCACCGAGGGCCGGCCCGTCGGCGAGGTGCTGGCCGGCATGGATGGCGATGCCTGGGAGGCCGTGACCGCGCTCCAGGCCAGCCCGGCGTTCCAGGCGCTATCGCCAGAGCAGCGGGCGCTGGTCGTGGAGGCGCTGCGCGATGGCGGCGCCCAAGCCGATGTGGCACGCGACCTGCAGGCGCTGATCGGAGATCCGGCGTTCCAGGCGCTGCCGCCGGCGCAGCAGCAGGCCAAGCTCACCGAGTTCGCGGTGTTGCAGTCGCCTGAGTATCAGGCGCTGTCGGCGTCTGACCAACGGCTGGTGCGTACGGCGCTGGAGGGGCGTGGCGCCGATGACACCGCCCTGCCAGGCGCGCTGAAGTCCCTGCTCGAAAGTGGTGACTTCCAGGGCCTGGGCGCTGCCGAGCAGACAGCGGTGTTGAGTCAAGCGGCCAACTATCCCGACGGACGCTCGGTGGCGAACATCGAACGGCTGCTGGCGAAGGACTGGTTCCAGGGTTTCGACCTCGACGACAAGCAGCGCACGCTCAAGGCGATCGCATACATCTCGCAGAACGATGCGGGCGATGCGCAGATCAACGCGAATACGCTCGACCATGTACTTTCGCCCGATTCGGACATCGTGTTCGCCTGGGACGACAGCTTCCGCGGCGATATCAACTCCAGTGGCGGCCTGTACGGGACGGCCGGCAACGGCACGATCACGTTCAACGCCAACATGGTCAACGCCGGCAATGGACCGCTGACGGAGACCTACAACTCCAAGCACGTGGTGCTGCACACGGTCGCCCACGAGGTGAACCACATCCTGGCCGGCGACCGCGTCTCCAGCACCTTCGAGTACCTGGAGCAGGAGTACCGGGCCTGGTACACCGCCTTCAAGGCGGAGTTCGGGCGCGAGCCGACGAACGCCGAGGCGATGGGCCGCTGGCGCAACCAGATCACCGGCGCCTACCGTGCCAGCTCGGAGGCCGCGATCGACAGCAGTCCCGAGGAGGCGTTGAAGTTCGCCGAGCAGTTGTCATTGATGACCGGCGTGCCGGTACCGGAGAATGCGACGCATGACGAGCTCAAGCAGTACATTCAGGACCAGGTGGATCTGCCGTCCTCGCAGTACGCCGATCCCACCGGTGATGCGCCGGTGCCGCCCGGCAATATCGACAACGCATGACCCCGCCTGATATGGCCAGGATGCTCGGCTCCGCCCTGCTCCTGGCGCTCGCCACCACCGCCTGCGCACGGGATACGACCATGGACCACACCGACCGACACGATGCCTTGCTCGAGGCGGCCACGGCTGCGGGCACGCACGGCGAGGACATCGAGATCCTGCGCAACACGCGGCTCAATCATGCCGGCTGCCAGTTCCACACCGCGCTCGTCAAGGACCGTTTCGATGCGCCTGAGCGGGCGCTCGCCACGCTGCCCGACGGCACGGTCGTGGCGGCAGGCGACGCCGCGGGGCTGGCCCGGTTGCTCTCGACCTGCGGTGCGGACGCACCGGCGGACTGGTGGGCGGACGTGGTGGCGCGCTTCGCCGATGCCGTCGAGGGCAAAGCGGTGCACGCACGCAACGCGGCCGACATCGAGGCCATCGCCGCGCTGGGGGGCGCCTACGCAGCGCCGTCGCTCGAACGCACGGGCGCCGGGGCGGTGCTGCGCTTCGTCGCGATCGCTTACGAACCCACGCGCGCGGCCGAGGTCGTGGCGCGGCTGCAGGGCGATGCCGCCATCGAGGTGACGGCGACGCCTGTCGCGCGCTGAGGCACGAGGCGGACGCCCTGCCCCCCCTCAGTACGCGACCACAGCCGCCGATCGTCCCCCATGTCGGCGCGTAGCTGCTTGGGGCCACCCGGATGCCGTCAGGGAGCGCCTGCAGCACAAGCTCGATGCAGCCCAGGCATCTGACAAGTAGCGAGCGCAACAAATGCAGATCGTTGTTCGTCCTGCATAGGGGCGCAGAGCCGACGCGGCGCTTGACGCCCTCCGGCAAGTGTCCGGCTCGATATCGCGACCGACACCGAGCCATCACCTCGCGGGACGGGTCCCCTGCGCCATCGACGTTGGAGCAGCCCGGCCCTCACCCAGGCCGGGCTGCCCCCACCGCCCGAGGCGGCAGTATGCTGACCCTCCACATCGCTTCGCATCCTTCCGCCGCTCTGATGTCCGCACCGCTCTACCGCCTGCGTCTCCGCCTCAACCATGTCGCGCCGCCTGTCGAACGCATCTGTCTGGTGCCCGCCGATCTGTCGCTGGCCCGGCTGCACACCGTCATCCAGGTCGTAATGGGCTGGCAGGACGAACATCTGCACGAGTTCTCTGTTGGCAAGGGGCGCCATCGCCAGCGCTTCGGCCCGCGCCTGCAAACCTTCGGTTTCGGCCCACCGCCGCTGAGCGAGGCGGCGCACACGCTGTCGCAGATCGCGCCGCATGCCGGCAGCCGGTTCGGGTATTGCTACGATTTCGGCGACGATTGGCAACACGCGATCGTGGTCGAGGCCGTGGACGCGCCTGCACCGACCACGGTCGCCTTGCATTGCCTGGGCGCGACGGGCGCCTGCCCGCCGGAAGACTGCGGCGGCCCGCCAGGTTATGCGCACTTGCGCGATGCGCTGGCTGATCCCGATCACGAGGATCACGACGATCTGCGCGAATGGCTCGGCGAGGGGTTCGACCCGGATGCCTGCGATGTCGAGGCGATCAATGCCGCACTGGTCAAGCTTGCGCGGCGCTGGAAGCTGCCGTCGGTCACTGAGAACGCGGCGAAGGCCCCGAGCGCGGAACGGTCTGCGAACACGACCCGCGCCGCCTCGCAACCGCTGATGCTCGATCCGGCCTCGGCCCAGACGTTCATCCAGACTTACAAGGCGGTCCTGCTGCAGATCGGCGGGCCGCCGCCCGACGGCGATGCCTTCCACCAGCATCTGGTCGATGCGCGCGCGCGTCTGGTCCGCGAGCCGGCGTTGCTCGAGACCGCGATCAAGACGCTGCGCAAGGCCGGCACGGCGCTGGACGCCGAGTTGCTGCACGCAATGCGAGCGCTGCACGTTCAGCGCTGGGTCTACCTGCGCGACACGCGCAGCCATTCGATTTTCATCGATCCAGAAGGCGATGTCGCCTACGGTGTGCTCGGCCTGACCCAACGGCTGCGCGACATCACCGGCGGTTCCGGCTTATTCGTCGAGACGGCGGTACTGCCCTATCGCGGCATCCTGGTCTGCGATTCGCTGCTGTTGAGCAGCGCCTGGCTCGGCCCGGACTTGCGCCGCAGCTACACCACCACACTGTCGCAGTTGCGTGCGCAGGGCCGCTACGCCAACGATGCGCTGCTGCCGCCATCCGGACGCGCCGCTGCGGCGCCGGGGCCTGAGCCGTCCAAGCCACAGGCGACAGCATCGGCCAAGGCATCGCACAGCGCGGCCGCATCGCCCCACTCGAGTGGCCATGCACTGGTCGCGCTCGCCACGCCCGGCCCGGCTCCCACGCGCGAGCAAAAGACCTTCGCGCGCCTGGTCGGGCAGATCGAACGCAAGCGCACCGAACTCACCGACTGGCGGGCGTGGCTGGACACCTATGCCGAGCGCATGACCGATGAGTACGCGCCGCTGCGGCGGCAGCAGTACGCGGCCGAGGTCGAGCTGGTACGCCGCCTGGACGCCGCACTCGCATCCGATGCACAGCCGCAGTTGCGCAAGGCGCAGCGCGACACCCTGCGCACCTACCTCGGCGAGCGCGCGCTCGAACTGCTCCAGATCCACGACGGCCCGGACGAGGCGGAACTGGCCGCACTGCTGCGCAAGCACACCGGCGACGACATCGAGGCACTGCGCGACCAGGACCGGGTATTCGAGAAGGCGATGGCCGAAACGATGCTGGGCGGGCTCTTGGGCGATGACGTGGTCGATGGCCACGAGGGTGAGGACGCGCAGAGCCTGTTCGAACACGTCCAGGCGCGGCTACGCGAGCGCGAGGCCGAGCAGCAGGAAGCCGAGCCGGTCGACGGACGCACGCGGGCGGCCGCCGAGCGTCGGGCACAGGCCGAGCGCGAAGCCAGCCAGTCGGTCAAGGAGATCTTCCGCAAGCTGATCACCAGCCTGCATCCCGACCGAGAGCCCGATCCTGCGCAACGTGCGCGCAAAACCGAGCTGATGCAGCAAGTCAACCGCGCCTACCGCGCCAACGATCTGCTGCAGCTGTTGACCCTGCAACTGCAGATCGAGCAGATCGACGCGGCGCACATGGCCGCGCTGCCGCCAGTGCGGCTCAAGCACTACAACGCGGTCCTGCGCGATCAGGCGCAGGCCCTGGACGGCGAGCTCGACGCCCTGCTGTATCCGGTGGCGATGGAGATGGACCTGATCGGTGCCCGGCCTCGCCGCAGCGAGCTGGAACGTGCCTTGCGGATGCGCATCGCCCAGTGCCGGCAGTGGTGCCAGGAAATCCAGGACGAGATCGATGCACTCGGCGATGCGCGGCGCGTGGACATGTTGACCCGCAGACTGCAGGCGCGTTTCCGCGCCGAGGAACGGGAGGCTGCAGCCGAGTTGGCACAGTTCGAAACCTTGTTCGGTCTGTCGGGCGGCTTGGGGCTGGACACGCAGCGCCCCGGCCGTGGCCGCAAGCGCAAACCGCGCTGAGGCGCCACCACGAGCGCAGGAGCGCGCCATGACGCCGCTATCGGCGTTTCAGACCATGGTGGTCGCGCGATGCCGACACGCCGCGCCAAACGAGGGTCCGCTTCACCCCCAGAAGCATCCGAAGCGGTCGGCCTCGATTTCCTCGAGCACTGCCTCCAGGGTCCTGGCCTCGGGTAAGGGGTCGTAGCGATGCCATTTCCCGTCGGCACGCATCCAGTAAAGCCGCCAGAGCCGGCGGCTCTTGACCCAGGTAGTACGGGCCACAGGGTTCTCGATGGTCTCGCCCGGAGCGCCTTGCCAGCGCGCCCGCACTTCGAACACCTCGAACCGATGCCCCTCGCGCCGCCAGGCCAGGTCCAACTGCGGGCGGAGATGCGGTGGCGGGCGTTTGCGTTCCACGAGACCGGCCAGCAGCCGCTCGACACGGTGGATCTCGAACTCGCTCATCGTCATGCACACAGGTTGCCTGCAAAGCCGCTGGCTGCCAAGGGGCGCGCGGTCTCCAAACTCACTGCACGCAAGCGCCACGCCTATCCTCCAACCCCGTCTCGTCGCCCCAGTGAATCTCGGTACTCTCGGCCTTCGCGCGCTTGGCGATGGCCGGATATTCATCGTCCAGCCAAACCCTCACCGCCTGCGGCGATTGCTCTTAAGCACGCCGAATCGGCTTCTGTGGCGTGAATCCCCAACACGCCAGATACTTCACCGCAGGCCGGCTCCACAGCGCGAAAACCATCTTCAGCTGCTCGGGCCGACGCTCGCAGATCAGCCGTTGGATGTGCTCTTCCTGCCCGGTGCTCAACCTGCGTTGCTCGCCTGCCTTGCGCCCGCGTGTGCGCCGTACCAGCGACTTCGGCCCACCAGCTTCGTACCGGTCGATGATCTTGCGGACCGCTGAGTAGCTCAGCCAACATCACGGCCAATCAGCCTTTTGTTGATGCCCCGCTTCCAGCTGCGGATGACCTGCCGGCGACGTTCGTGTTGCTCTGACGGGCTAAGTCGGCGTGCGTCTTCGTTCTCCATGACGCAGTGGACACCACGGGCGGCAGATCGCCCACACTATTTATGGGCCGAATCTACAAGCGCCTTTGCGCCAAAGCCCCCCCACAGCGCCCGACAGACCTGCTGGACTCGTCGCCGCTGATGCCAAGTATTCGACTGTATTGAGCTCATCGCTCAACGCCGGGCTCGACAACCTCCATGCAGGCCATCGAAGCCATCGTTCACACCGGTCCCACAGTTCGCACCGGTCGCATTCGTCAGACTCGGGATCCAAACGGCGCTGCGTGCGTTTCAGACCGTATATGGCCTCAGGGTCACAGGTACGATGACAACCGAGACACCGACGGCGTTGAGCGTG
This sequence comes from Luteimonas sp. TWI596, assembly GCF_039674105.1. Lineage (NCBI taxonomy): Bacteria > Pseudomonadati > Pseudomonadota > Gammaproteobacteria > Lysobacterales > Lysobacteraceae > Luteimonas > Luteimonas sp. TWI596. Next base: position 40,807 of record NZ_JBDJMU010000006.1, on the reverse strand, counting down.
AAGCTGCAAGTCGAGCGCGCTTGCAATCAGCAAAGGAGAGGCGTGGCCTACACCTCGGCGTGACAGCAGCCTTGCATCGTCCGCCCTGCCCGCCCCGTTACACCGTCATAGGCGCCACATCCCCCACCAGGCGCAGCCGCCCCCGCGTTTCCAGCAGGTCCACGGCCAGGTCGAGTTCGTCGTCGGCCAGCAGCGGGCCGTCGCCGGCAACGGCATAGCCCACCCAGCGGCCGCGGCCTTCGTGCTTGGCGCGATACAGCGCGGCATCGGCGATACGCAGGCTCAGCGGCCAGTCGCCGCTGCGGCTGGGGTGGGCGGGAAATAGGCTGGCGCCCATCGAGACGCTGAGCACGACGGTGCCGGTGGGGCGCACCAGCGGTTCGGCCTGCAGGCGTTCGCGCAGGCGGCGGAACAGCGCGGGCGCGTCAGCCAACGTGCTGCCGGGGCAGATCCACAGGAACTCCTCGCCGCCCCAGCGGGCGATGACGTCGCCGGTGCGGCCGCAGTCGCACAGGATGTCGCCCAGGTGCATCAGGGCGTGGTCGCCGCCTTCGTGGCCGTGCAGGTCGTTGACGCGCTTGAAGTGGTCGAGATCGAGCAGCGCGACGAGCATCGGTGCCTGCACTTGACCTTGTGTCTGGGCGGCGACGCGCGTGTCCAACCAGGTCTGCACGTAGCGGCGATTGCGCAGGCCGGTCAATGCGTCTTCCTCGCTCTGGCGGCGGATCGCGGCGTTGAGCAGTTCGAGTTCGCGGTGTTGGGCCTCGATCTCGACATTCTTGCGGGCGAGTTCGGCGTTGGCTTGACGGCGGCGGCGGCCTTCGCGCAGCTTCAGTACGACGAAGGTGCCCAGCGCCAGTAGGGCCGCCAGCAGGCCGTAGACGATGCTGCGCTGGCGCTGTTCGCTGGTCTGCAGCGCGGCAAAGGCGACCTGTTCGTCGGCGCGGGCACGCTCGACGGCGGCCAGTTCGCTCTCCTTGCGGGCCAGGCCGATGGCCGATTCGAGTTCGGCGATGCGCGTGCGCGATTCGACGTTCACCGATGCGTCGTTGAGTGCCTTGTATTCGCGCATCAGCGCAAGCGCCTCGCGGTGGCGGCCCAGCACATCGAGGGTGTCGATCATGCGCGGGTAGAGCTCCAGCCGGCGCGGCACGTTGTCGGACTGGGCGAACAGTGCACGCGAGCGCTCGAACGCGACGGCCGCAGCCTCGTGTTCGCCCAGGTCCGCATGGGCGGCGCCGATGTTGGAGTAGACGATCGCGGCATCGCCGTTGTCGCCGGCCCCTTCGATCGCGTCCGCGGCCTCGCGCAGCAGCGGCAATGCTTCACGCGGACGATTGAGGCGACGCAGCACGTTGGCCAGGTTGTTGAGGGCGGCGACGGGCGAGGCGCCCTCGGCGCGGGCGCTGTCGAGCGCTTGGCGGTAGAGCGCTTCGGCCTGGCCCAGGCGGGCGGCGCCTTCGTAGGCCGAGCCGAGGTTGCTGAGGATCTCGGCACGCGGCAGGCCGGGCCGGGGCTTGGCGTCGTAGGCGGCCAGCGCGCGACGGCCGTACTCGACGGCCTTGGGCCAGTCCTGGGCGTAGACGAACACGCCGGTGGCGTTCTGGAGCAAGGCCGGGTCGGCCGGGCGGTTGAGCGCCTTGCCCACGCGCTCGACCTCCAGCAAGGCCTCGATCGCCTCGGGCATGCGGCCTTGCTGGGCGGAAATGATGAAGACGATCTGGTTGGCGTTGTATTCCACCAGGTGCGGGTGCGTGGGCACCTTCAACAGCGCGATGCGCGCCACGCGCAAGGCGTCGTCCTGCGCGCCCATGTTGTAGTAGGACGCGGCGAGCTGCCGCCACAGTTCGGCAAGGTCCTGCTCGCCGCCGAGACGAGTTTCCAGCCGCGCGGTCTCGGTTTCGAGTTCGGCGATGCGCGCGCCATCGCGGGCCTGCCCGATGGCGCCGTTGAGCTTCTTGAGCAGGCGCAGCGTCTGCTCGGGCGTCAGGTGCGCGCCGGTGCGCAGCGCGCTGCCGATCTCGATCACGGCATCGCGTCGGCCGGCGGCACTCGCGGCGTCGACCAGCGCCAGGCCCAGCGCGACATCCGGCGCAGCGGCCACGCTCGCCTGCCAGGCGGGCTCGCCGATGCGCAGGGCCGCGGCCGGGTCGCGCGAGGTGAGGTCGGCGACGCAGGCCGGCAGGTCGTCCGGCGTCGTGCAGGATGCGGCGGTGGCCGGGTCGGCGGCCAGCGAGGGGCCCACGGCAGCGAGCAGCCACGGCAACAGCAACGAATGCGAACGGGCGCGATGCGACATGGACAGGTCCCCAGCAAGACACTGGCGCGCTGGCGCTCCCTGGCCGACCGGCGCGCCGCCGTCGATCGCCCTCCCCGGTCTGCGACGCGGTGTCGCATTGCCCGGATGTCTCGTATCGGCAGCGGCTGCCCGACCTGTAGTGAAGATTACGTGATGATGGTCACGTGTGGGAGGTGGGATGCATCACGTTGCATCCCTCGTGGGGGACGGGCCGGCATCGTGGGCAGGCGTGGTCGCAGGAAACAGCCGTGCGCCGAGGACGTCGACCAGCGCGCGGACCTTCGGTGCGGGATGCCGGCTTGCCGGCCAGAGCAGGTGGAACGCCGCCGTCCGCCCGGCATGGAACACGGCGATCGCCGGCCGCGGCCTGATCGGCGGCCTCCTGCTCGAACGCCTGGGTCCGAGCAGCTTCGTGCCCGCGCTGCTGGTGTTGCTGGCGTTTGCGCTGGCGGTGCGAGGCTGGACCCGGCGCGGTGGCAGCAGGGCCAGCGGCGTCGCGGCGCGGTAGGCAAGATGGGAGCTGTTCGGCGGTGGTGCGTGCCCTGGGGTCAGCGCGATTGCCTATCGGCGGCGCAGCGGTTGCGGTTCGCCGGCCGAGCGCATTCGAAATGCCACGGCTCGCCGCTAGGACAACACCTGCCAGCACCCGCCCTTGGCCGGGCCGATCCTGGCCAGACGCCCGGCATCGCGCAGCGTGCGAATGGCGCGTTCAACGGCATGTTCGGACTTGCCGAGCCGGGCGGATCTCGAGAAACGACAGTGTCGGCGCGTTGGCCAACACGTCCAGGATGCGGTCCGACGTTTTCCCCGGCGTTTTCCCCGGCGTCTCTGGTTGGATGGCCTCCTGAAGACTCGTCTCAATCGCGTCGAGCATGAACTCGGAGAAGGACGAACAGTCCGCTTCGCACCCGTTGCCCAGGCTCTGCGTCATCGGCGTGTTGGCATGCGGGAGATGCCGCCCGCGTTCGTTCCGAAGGCGACGCGTGCCCTATCCGGCGGGCGCCATCCGCACCCGCGGCGTCAGCGCGATGCTGGCGCGGTCGCTCATCAGCTGCAGTTCGCCATCCTGGATCATCGCGGTCAGGCGCATGCCGCGCTCCAGCAGGCCGACAGCGGCCTCGACGTCGGCCGGGTCGAGATCGAGGACGGTCAGGTTCTTCAGCCGCGCGAGCGTGGCGGCCTGCTTGCTCCACCAGATCTCGGCGCTGCCGCCGCTGTAGTTCACCACGACGACGCTGCGCGCCCGGGCGCAGGCCTTGCGGATGCGGCTTTCATCGGGCTGACCGAGGTCGATCCATTGCTCGGTGTCGCCGGTGTAATCGCGCAGCCACAGGTCGGGTTCTTCGTCGTTGCTCAGGCCGCGGCCGAACTCCAGCCGCTCGTGCGCGTACAGCGCGAACGCGATCAGCCGCACCATCAGCCGGTTCGGGGTCTCCGACGGATGCTGGGCGAGCGTGAGGTTGTGTTCGGCGTAGTAATGCCGGTCCATGTCGCTGACCTGCAGTTCCAGCCGGTAGATCGTCGCGTTGGGCGCCATGCGCAGGCCATCTGGAGAGGAGCGCCATTGTAGGCGCGCGGCGCGGTCGCCGCCGGTCGCGCCGCTGCTGTCTTGCCGCCGACGCCCCGTGGACGCGCATCGGCCGGAGGCGCATTCGATCCCGACGGCCTGCGCTGTGGTCTACTGCGTGCACCGCCGACTGCGCCGCGGCCCCGGTCGCGGACCGTGCCATCTTGGCGCGTCCGCGTGCCGTTCTGGTAGGCACTCGGTGCGGCAAGCACCTGTTGCGGACAACACTCGCCACGAAGGGGATCAGATGAAGCAGATCGGACAGTTCGCCATCGCCATGGCCGCACTCCTGGGCGCCGATGCATGGGCCGACTCCACGGACGCCCCCAAGCGCCCCTCGGCCGAGCAGTTGCAGCGCCTGATCGTCGATCGGTCTCCGCAGACGCGGGTGGACACGCCCGACAGCGAGCGCATCACTGCACGGCGCATCGACATCGTGGATGACAAGGGCGTGATCCGCATGACGCTTTCGGGGGAGACCCCGGCGCCGATCATCGACGGCATCCAGTACAAGCGCGCGTTCAACGTGGCGGGCATGGTGCTGTACGACGAGACCGGCAGCGAGCGCGGCGGCTTGGGAACCGCCGATATCGATGGGGGGATGGCGGTGCTCGCACTGGATCATCCGGCCATGGATGCGATCGGCTGGCGGGTGTCGCCTGATGGCGACGTCCGGTTCTCGATCAACCAGGCACCGCCGCCGATCCGCGAACCCGCGTTGGACAACAAGCTGGTGCCGGGCGTGCAGGTCCCCACGCGGATCGAGATGCGCGTGGCCGCCGATGGCACGCCGGCGATCGCCCTGAGCGATGCGCAAGACCGGACCCGGCTGCGCTTGACCGTCACGCCGGAAGGCTATGGCGCCATCGAGTTCCTCGATGCGCAGGGCAAAGTGGTGCACACCCTGGCGCCGGAAGCCCAGACGCCTTAGTCGCATCAGCGATCGGGCGGGCTGTCGAGCGCGGCGGCGATGCGGGCCGACAGCCAGGCGACGTCGGTCTGCGCCAGGCTCCGGCCGAATGCGACGAGACCGGCGCCGATCAGCCCCAACACGCCGCCCACCGGCAGCAACAGCCAGGCGCGTGGCGTTCCGGCGATCACCTGCAAGACGGCACCGCCCGTCCAAAGCAAGGCGAAGCCGAACCAGAACGCGAGGAAGGCGCGCACGCTCCAGTGCATCGCGAAGCGGCCGACGAGCACGCTGCCGGTGCCCGCGGGTTCGAACCTGCCGACGAACACCGGCTTGAAGGCGCTGCGCGTGCGTGGGACGTGGCGCTCGAGTACGACCCGGCCCGCGGAGACGCGGCCGATCATGACCTCCTCGTGTGGCGGCAGGATGCCGCGTCGCCGTACCCCGGTAGCCAGCCGGGCGGCGGCGACGTCAGGCGAATCGGCGCTCGCGAAGCGGGCGCTACGGGGCGACGTGGCAGATGGTCGGGCGGACATGACCCAGTCGTGGACGAGCGGGCGGGCATCGTAGGACACCGGCGTACAGCGGACACGCGCTGGCCGCCGTCTTGTGCAGATCTTCCCGCCGGCGGCACGCCTGCGTGCGGCACGCATCGTTCTGCGCCCGCGGCATCGTGTCGCATTGGCACCCCGCCGGTTCGCCCCAACGTGCTGTGGACCGGACGCAGCCGCTTGCATCGCGACGCCGCCGACGCAGGGTCTCCTTGGACAGCTCTCCCTGCCTGTTGTGTCCACGAGCTGCCCATCCCCGCGAAGGAGACACCCATGGCATTTGCGACCACCAATCCCTACACCGGCGAGACCGTCAAGACGTTCGAGGAGGCCACGCCGGCTGAGATCGACGCGGCCGTCGGCCGCGCGCACGCCGCGTTCCTGCGCTGGCGCGAGACCTCGTTCGAGCAGCGTGCGCAGGTGTTGCGCCGCGCCGCCGAGCTGCTGCGCGCCGAGCCGCGTGCGTTCGCGCAGATCCTGACCCTGGAGATGGGCAAGCTGATCGGCGAGGCCGAGGCCGAAGTCGAGCTGTGCGCCAAGATCCTTGACTACTACGTCCAGCACGGCGCCAAGGCGATGGGCCCGCGCTACCTGCCCGCCGAGGGCTTCGGCGAGACCGACGTGCAGTTGGTCAAGGAGCCGCTGGGCGTGCTGTTCGCGGTGGAGCCGTGGAACTTCCCGTTCTACCAGGTGATCCGCATCACCGCGCCGCAGATGACCGCGGGCAACGCGATCGTGCTCAAGCACGCGGCCAATGTGCCGCAGTCGGCACTGGCGATGGCGCAGTTGTTCCGCGACGCGGGCGCGCCGGACGGGCTGCTGACCAATCTGTTCGTCTCGCATGACAACGTCGAGCGCGTGGTTGCCGACCCGCGCGTGCGCGGTGTGGCGCTGACCGGCAGCGAGCGTGCGGGCTCGGCGGTGGCGGCGCTGGCGGGCAAGTACATGAAGAAGAGCACGCTGGAACTGGGCGGCGCCGATGCGTTCATCGTGCTGTCGGATGCCGACGTGGCACAAGCCGCGAAGTGGGCGGTGTTCGGCCGCCACTGGAACGCCGGCCAGGTGTGCGTGTCGTCCAAGCGCATCATCGTCGAGGCGCCGGTGTACGAGCAGTTCCTCGAGCACTACCGCGCCGGCGTGGCCGCGCTGCAGGCCGGTGACCCGATGGACCCGGCCACGACGTTGGCGCCGCTGTCCTCGCAGAGCGCGCGCGACGGGCTGGCGCGGCAGGTCGAAGAAGCGATCGCCAACGGCGCCAAGGCCGAGACGCTGGGTGCGCCGGTGCCCACGCAGGGGGCGTTCTACCAGCCGACGCTGCTGACCGGCATCACCGGCGACAACCCGGCCTATCGCACCGAGTTCTTCGGACCGGTGAGCCAGGTCTACCGCGTGGCTGACGAGGACGCGGCGATCCAGCTGGCGAACGACTCGCCCTACGGCCTGGGCGGTTCGGTCTTCAGCCAGGACACCGAGCGTGCCAAGCGCGTGGCCGCGCGGCTGGAGACCGGCATGGTCTACATCAACCAGCCCACCGGCGTGAAGGCCGATATCCCGTTCGGTGGGGTCAAGAACTCGGGGTACGGCCATGAGTTGATCGACCTGGGATTGACGGAGTTCGTCAATGAGAAGGTCGTCGTGGTGACGGACATCCACGGGTCGTTCTGAGGCACGCTCGCCCCCACCCCAGCCCTCCCCCGCGTGCGGGGGAGGGAGTGGATAGGCGCGCTGATGGCGGATAGCCGCGGGTGTTCTGACGACGACTTCGTTGGGGGCATTAGTCGTCCTCGTCGTCCGAGGACGGCGGCATGCCGCGGTCGGGCTGCGGGGGGATGTCGTCGCCGCCCTGGTCGCTCGGCGGCACGATTTCGCCGTAGTAATAGCCGCTCTTGTCCTTGTAGACCGTGCCCGCGCCGTCGTCGGTGCTCGGTTCAAAGTGATCCAGGCGCACGACGACGGCGCCGGCCAGGACATACAGGTCCGGGTTGGTGTTTTTGGGGTTGAGGTACGACTTCCACTTCGCGATGCCTTTCTGCTTCTCGCTGTGCCGTTCGCTGATCGCGCTGTTGCGGGCGGTGGTGGCCTTCTTGTTGGTGTCGATGATCGGCATTGCCTTGCTCCTGCCTGGATGACAAGCCCAGCCTGCAACCGGCCGCCTGCCAGGCCCATCGGACCGATGCTGATTCCGGCCGGGCCGCTGAGCTGAGTTCTGCTGCAACGCGGCGATGCCCAGCGCCCCGCGGCGCCTTTGCTCATGCGGCATCGCGCAATGGCGACGAATCGCGCCTGCTTCCTGCCCGGTTACAGCCGCTGCATCAGCGCGGGAATCTCGTCGCCGATTTCGCGGGCGAGGAAACCGACCAGGCCCCGCCGCCGCGAGAGCCGTGCGCCCGCGCGGGCATGCAGGTGCACGCCCCAGGCGGCAGCCTGTTCGGGCGCCGCGCCGCGCGCGAGAAGACCGGCGATGAGACCGGAGAGGACATCGCCCGAGCCCGATGTGCCGAGACCTGCGCTGCCGGTGGTGTTGCTCCAGATGCGGCCGTCGGGCGCGGCAATGGTGGTGGTCGGGCCCTTGAGCACCAGCACCACGTTCCAGTCGCGTGCGTGATCGCGGGCGACGGCCTGCGCGTCGGCGGAAATCGCGTCGGCATCGGTGTCCAGCATGCCGGCCATCTCACCGAGATGCGGGGTCATGATCGTGGCGCCCTGCCCGGCCCGTCGCCGCACTGCGCGCACGACGTCGGACTGCAAGGCACCCGCGTCGAGCACGACCGGGCATGCCGCCGCCTCGAGCACCGCCGCGACGACGCGTCGCGTGGCCGTGGTGCAGTCCATGCCGGGGCCGACCAGCACCGCGCCTGCGCTGCGGGCTGCGTCGACGACGTCGCGGCCGAGGTCGCGGATCGCGCCGTGCCGGGTGCCCGGCAGCCCCATGACCTTGGCCTCGGGCATTGCGATCGCCAGCGGCAGCGCGGCCTCGGCGACGGTCGCTACCTGCAGTTTGCCCGCGCCGGCACGCAGCGCCGCCAGACCGGCCAGCAGCACGGCACCTGGCACCTGCACACTGCCGCCGATCGCCAGCACGCGGCCGCGGTCCTCCTTGCTCTCGCCAGCCGAAGGGTCCGGCAACGGCCAGGCACGCAGCAGCGGCGCAGTCAGCCGGCGCACGGCAGGCCGGCGCGGCGTGCGTGCGGTCATTTTGGTCCGGCCGGGGTGTCGGCCGCGTCGGTCACCGGCGCCCCACCCGCCTCGACCGGCAGCGCGAAGTTCGCGACCTTCAGCTCGAAGCGGGCGTCGCGCCAGTTGCGGTCGAGTGCGTACTCGGTGATCGAACAGTTGGGCACGTCGGCCTCGCGGTCGATGGCGAGGATCTGCTGTTCGTCCATGCACTCGAGCAGATAGCGGAAGCAGTTGACGATGACCTGATGGGCGACGATCAGCACGCGCTCGCCGACATGGTCGCGGCGCAACACCTCGGTCACGCTGCGCAGGCGCAGCAGCACGTCGCACCAGCTTTCGCCGCCTGGCGGGCGGAAGTAGAACTTGCCGACCTGCGCGCGCTGCGCCGCCAGCTCCGGGAACGTGGCCTGGATGCCGGCCACGGTGTAGCGGTCGAGAATGCCGAACTCCTTCTCGCGCAGGCGCTCGTCGACGCCGATGTCGGCGCGATCGATGCACAGTGCATCGGCCACCGCATGGATGGTCTGCTGGGCGCGGACGAACGGCGAGGTCAGCAGCACGTTGGGGCGTTCGTCGGCCGGCAGCTCGGCGAACCAGGCGGCCAGCGCTTCGGACTGGCGATGTCCGAGGTCCGAGAGCGGGGTGTCGGCGTCGCGGGTCTCGATGTCGATCAGATGGGTCTGTGCGAGCTCGGCCTCATCGCGCGCGACATTGCCGGCACTTTGTCCATGCCGCACGATCCACAGCCGGTCAGGCCAATCGGTGTGACGGAGCCGCGCCATCGCTCAGCGCTCCGCGCGGCGTGCGCCGCGGGCAAGGGGCGAAGCCGACGTGAGGCGGTTGGCCCACACTGCGATCGGGACGCGGCCGAGGCCGCAGGCGCGCATCATCATGCAAATCTCCGTTGTGTGGCACCGCAGGATCGCCAGCGAATCGTCAAGGAGGCGCGAATCCGCGTGTGGGCGGAGGCCGCCCCCACCCCAGCCCTCCCCCGCATGCGGGGGAGGGAGTGATGCTGCGTGCGGTGGGCGTCAGGTGGGTGGCTGTCGCGCCAGCGGGGCGTGCTCGGCCATCAGCGCGATGATCCAGTCGATGAACACCCGCACCTTCGCGCTGACGTGGCGATTGGGCGGGAATGCGATGTGCATCGGCATCGGATCGAGTTGCCAGTCCTCGAACAGGCGCACCAGGGCGCCGCTCGCCGCCGGGGCTTTGGCCATGTAGTCGGGCAGCCACAGCACGCCCAGACCGGCGAGGCCGGCGGCGAGGTAGGCATTGCCGTCGTCGAGTGCGACCACGTAGCGCCCTTGCGCCTGCAGGTGTTCGTCGCCGCGGCGCATCGCATACGGCAGCGCCCTGCCGGTGCGCGCCCACAGGAAGCCGACGATGCGGTGCGCGCTGTCCTCGAGCTCGCGCGGATGCGCCGGCAGGCCCATGCGTTGCAAGTACGCGGGCGCGGCGTACACACCGAGCTGCAGGTCGCCGACGTGCCGCGCGATCAGGGACTGGTCGGTGATCGTGCCACCGCGCACCACGCAATCGACGTGTTCGCCGATCAGGTCGACGCGGCGGTCGCTGACGCCGAGGTCGAGCTGGATGTCCGGGTAGCGGGCATGGAACTGCGGCAGCGCGGGCACCAGCACCAACTGCGCGAACGGGCTGGGCACGTCCACGCGCAGCCGCCCGCGCGGCGCGGCGACGGCGCTCGACAGGCTGGTCTCGGCATCATCCATGTCGGCCAGCAATTGCACCACGCGGTCGTAATAGGCGGCGCCATCGGCAGTCACATTGACCTGGCGCGTGGTGCGGTTGAGCAACCGCACCCGCAGCCGCGCCTCCAACTGCTGGACCAACTGCGTCACTGTCGTGCGGCTCATGTGCAGCGTGGCCGCGGCCTTGGTGAAGCTGCCGGTCTCCACCACGCGCGCGAAGGCCTGCATCGCATCGAAACGGTCCATCGGGCGTCCCACAGAAAGGATTGTCCGGATTCTACGAACAGTGCTGGACAGCGCAGCGCGTTTATCCCGCCGCCGGCGGCCACCACACTGGGGTCTGTCCTGTTCTGGAAGGTGCACCGCCATGACCGCACGCGATGTCGTGTTTCCCGCTAACCGCCATGCGCTGTACGAGCGCCATCGTTACTCGCCGGCAGTCCGCGCCGACGGCCTGCTGTTCGTCTCCGGTCAAGTCGGCAGCCGCGAGGACGGATCGCCGGAGCCGGACTTCGAACGCCAGGTGCACCGGGCGTTCGAGAACCTCAATGCGGTACTCGATGCCGCCGGCTGCACATTCGACGACGTGATTGATGTGACGTTCTTCGTCGTCGACCCGGCGACCCGCTTCGAGCAGGCGTGGGCGATCGTGCCCGAGTACTGGGGACAGGCGCCGTTCCCGACTGCGACCGTGGTCGGTGTGACCTGGCTGGCCGGCTTCGATTTCGAGATCAAGGTGGTCGCCAAGCTCCCGCGCGACGCGGGCTGAGCCGCCACGGCGCAATCAAGGCAATCGGCAGGACGGGCCCCGCAGGCCCCGTCCGTCATCGTGTGTGAAGCGCCGTCAGCCGGCGGGCGGCGGTGATGCCGGCGCAGGCGCGTCGGCAGATGGGGGCTCCGCGGGCGCGGAGGTTGCGGCCGGGGCCGTGGCCGCCGCTGCCCCGGTCGGCACGATCCGCCAGATGGTGTTGGCCAGGTCATCGGCGACCAGCAGCGCGCCGCGCGGGTCCACCGCCACGCCCACCGGGCGGCCACGGGCCTTGCCGTCCTCGCCGAGAAAGCCGGTCGCGAAGTCGATCGCCTCGCCCGACGGACGGCCGTCGCGGAACGGGACGAACGAGACCTTGTAGCCAACCGGCGGATCGCGGTTCCAGCTACCGTGCTGGCCGACGAACACGCCGTTGGCGAACTGCGCGCCCATCGCGGGCGACGAGAACGCCAGGCCGAGCGCGGCGACGTGCGAGCCGAGTGCGAAGTCCGGCACGATCGCGCTGGCGACCTTGTCCGGTTTCTGTGGCCGCACCCGCTCATCTACATGCTGCCCCCAGTAGCTGTAGGGCCAGCCGTAGAAGCCGCCGGGGCGCACGCTGGTCAGATAGTCGGGTACGAGCTCGTCGCCGATCTCGTCGCGTTCGTTGACCACCGCCCACAGTTGGTCCATGCCCGGCTGCATCGCCAGCGCGGTCGGGTTGCGCAGGCCGGTCGCGAAGACGCGATGGAAGCCGGTCTGCGCGTCGACCTGCCAGATCATCGCGCGGTTCTCTTCCACTGCCAGCCCGCGCTCGGTGATGTTGCTGTCCGAGCCGATGCCCACGAACAGGTAGCGACCGTCATGGCTGATCGCCAGCGACTTGGTCCAGTGGTGGTTGATCGCCGCCGGGAGCCGGGTGATCTCCTGCGGCGGCCCGGCGGCATTGACCGCGCCGGGCGTGTAGTCGAAGCGCAGCAGCGCATCCTGCGTCGCGACATAGATCGAATCGTTGCCGAAGGCCAGGCCATACGGCGCATCCAGGCCCTCGGCGAAGATCGAGCGACTCTCGTAGGCACCGTCGCCATCGCCGTCGCGCAGCAAGGTGATGCGGTTGCCGCTTTCGACTTGGGTATTGCCGCGGCCCTTGATGACGCCGGCAATGATGTCCTTGGGCGTGAGCTTGGGCGCGCGGCCGCCGCGGCCCTCGGCGACCAGGATGTCGCCGTTGGGCAGCACCAGCATCTGTCGCGGAATCTGCAGGTTGTCGGCGATCGGCGTGATCTCGTAGCCCTCGGGCACCTGCGGGCGCGCGTCGCCCCATTGCGCCGGCAGCGACACCTTCAGCGTCGGGAACAGGCCGCGCTGCGGCTTGGGCAGGTCGGGCGACGGGCCGACATAGGTCTCGTCCGGCGTACCGCTGCAGGACGCGAGCACGAACGCCAGCGCGGGCACCAGCACACGCAAGGCGGTTTTCGATCGGGAATGCCGGATGTTCATGCCACCACCTCCCGGCGGCGGAGCGTGCCGCCCAGTGCAAACCACAGGGTCGCGGCGATCGACAGCACGCACAGCGTCGACCACACCAGTGCCTGCGGCATCTTCTGCCACGCATCCATCGCGTGGATCAGCGAATTGAGAAAGCCCAGCACGCAGGTCAGCGCCAGCAGGCCGACATAGAGGAACCGAGTGCGCGTGCGCGCGGTCGGCGTGGCCAGCGAGACCAGCGCCCAGACCAGGCCAATGACCGCGAACACCATCGCGCCGACCAGCAGCCAGGACGCGAAATTGGTCCACTGGATCTCGTAGCTGCGCGCGTAGGCGATATCGGCCATCAGCGCGCCGAGAAACAGCGGGAATGCGCTGGTGACCAGCAGCATGTGCAAGGGGTGCAGCGGCCTGTGCAATGGCGCCACGACGACAGGGCGTGTGTCCATGGACGGTCTCGATGAGGGCGGGACGCGCCGCGCGCGGGCTACGCGCGGCACCGGCCATCCTCCCCGAAGCGGCGGCAAGAGCTGGTGAAACGGCCGCAATGTGGGCGCCCTGCCCGCGCCGACCACGCCCAGGCGGCCGCCACCGGCGCCTCAGGCCTCGAGATGGGCCCAGAGGGCGTCCGGGACCGGCGCCAGGGCTTCCAGCGTGGGCTTGCCGAACAGATAGCCCTGGAACAGCGGCACGCCCAGCGCCCGCAGCGCGTGGTACTCGGCGTCGCGTTCGACGCCTTCGGCGAGCACCGTGCAGCCCAGCGATTGGGCGATTCGCACCACACCGCCGATGATCGCGGCGCGGTTGGGGTCGGCGTCGACATTGCGCACCAGCGCCATATCCAGCTTGAGCAGGTCGGGCTGGAAGTCCGCCAACAGGCTCTGGCCGGCGTAGCCGGCGCCGAAATCGTCGATCGCGGTCAGAAAGCCGCGGCTGTGGTAGTCGCGGAAGATCCGGGTCAGGTGGCCGTGGTCGTGCACCTGTTCCGATTCCGCAGTCTCGAAGATCAGCTTGTCGGTCGGGAAGCCGAAGGTCTGCGCGGCGGCGAGCGTCAGACTGATGCAGGTCGCCGGCTCGTAGACGGCGTTGGGAAAGAAGTTGATCGACAGGCGCTCGCGCAGGCCAGACGCGCGGCGGTCTCGATCGCCTTGACCCGGCAGGTCTGGTCGAAGCGATAAAGCTGCTCGGGGCGCACCTGGGCGATGAGCGCCGCAGCGCCACCGCCATCCATCGACCGCACCAGCGCTTCATAGCCGAAGATCGAGCGGTCGCGCGCATCGACGATCGGCTGGAAGGCCATGCGGACATCGAAGCCGAGCGGATCGTCGGCGCCACAGCCACGACAGGGATTGGGATGGCGCGCATCGCCGAACACAGTCTGCAGGTACACGGGCGCTCCCTCGAGCCGTCGGGTCTTGCGGTGGGTCGCGGGCGCGATCGTGCCCCCGAGTCCCGTCATGCCACGTGATGCGAGCAGCGCGATCGCGCGCCTGCTCTACGCCAGACTGAAGCGCTCCCACGCACACGAACCCTGTTCACATCAGCGACCGCACACGAGTCCGGGTCACATCAGCGACCGAAACGCCGGACGCGTCCCTGTCGCCCTCCCCCGCTCGCGGGGGAGGATTGGGTGGGGCCAGGCGTCACGCGCTGGAGGGTACGCAGGCCGGCGCCCTTGCCAGCGCCACGTGCAAAAAACCACGCCAGGTCGAGCCCGGCGTGGTCTTGGGGCAGTCATACCAACGCCGTCAGGGCGTGGCGTTCGTCGCAGGCAGCAAGGTGTCGATCAGGAAGGTCATGCGCAAGGCCATGAGTTCGGGGTTGCGGAATGCGTCGCTGACGCCGTGCCCGCCCTCCTCGTTCTCGAGGAAGTACACCGGTGCGCCGACGTCGTCGAGCCGCGCCGCCAGCTTGCGGGCATGGCCCGGTCCGACGCGGTTGTCCTCGGTCGAGATCGTCACCAGGAACGGCGGATAGGTCACGCCCGCACGCACGTTCTGCATCGGCGAGTACGCGAGCATCGCCGCCGCCTCGTCGGGCTTGTCGGGATCGCCGTACTCGTTGATCCAGGCCGCGCCCATGCCCATGTGCCGCATCCGGATCAGGTCGGTCAGCGGCACATCGCTGACCACCGCACCGAACAGCTCGGGACGCTGGGTGCCCAGCGTCGCCGACAGCAGGCCGCCGTTGGACATGCCGAACACGCCGATCTTCGCCGGCACCGTGTAGCCGCTCGACACCAGTTGCTCGGCCACGGCGATGAAGTCGTCGTAGGAGCGCTGGCGCTGGGTGCGGATCGCCGCCTGGTGCCAGGCCTCGCCACGCTCGCCGCCGCCGCGCACCGCCGGAATCGCCAGCGAGCCGCCGCGGTCGAGCCACAGCTTGAAGGCCGGGCCGCCGACCGTGTGATCGAAGTAACCGGGGCGGTAGGAGATGCCGAACGCGCCGTAGCCGGTCATGAACAACGGCTGCGGGCCGGGTGCCAGTGTCTTGGGTCGCAGCAGCCAGTAGTCGACCGTGGTGCCGTCACGCGAGGTCGCGGTGCGGATCTCGGTGATGTAGCCCGCGCCGTCGAACAGGCTGCGGTCCTCGGCCAGCAGCCGCAGCGGTTGTCCGGGCCGGTACAGCGACTGCCGGCGCGGTGCGACGAACCCTTCGCGAGTCATGATCAGGTCGTCGGCCGAACTGCCGCCGCCACGCACCGACAGCGTATCGCCCGGTGCGCCGGCGATCGCTTCGTCCACGCGCCAGCCCGCCTCGCCCGGCGTCGCCAGCAGCACGCGCGGCACCAGCAGTTGGTTGACCACGAACGCCAGCTTGCCCTGGGCGCTGGCGATGTCGCTGCGGCCGCCCAGGTAATCGCCGTCGGCGGGGGTATAGATCCGAGTGACGCGCGCACCGGCCGTCGCCGGATCGGTGTTCCAAGCCAGCAGCGTCTCGGCCGGGTACGCCGTGCCTTCGACCGTGGCATCGACGCCGAGTTGCACGACCACCTGCCCGCCGACCAGCGCCTGCACGGCCATCGGCTTGAGCGCGCGCGGCAGCGGCGCTTGTTCGACGGCGCCATCCTGGCCGACGCCGAAGACTTCGAACGTCGAGTAATCGATCGCGCGCACGATCACGCCGCGGCGCTGCGCCCCTTCGCCGACCGCGAACAACTGCACGATCGCATCGGTCGGCTGGGCGGCGTAAACCTCACGCGCGCGCGCCAATGGTTCGCCGCGCTGCCACAGACGTACCGACGCCGGCCAGCCGGCCATCGTTGTCGGCGCGCCATCGGCAGTGTGTTCGACGAGCACCTGGTCGGGGCCCATCCATTCGGCGAAGGCGCGGGCCTTCGGTGTGCGGAAGCCGTCGTCGACGAAGCGCGCGGCGTCCAGATCGAACTCGCGGATCTCGACCTCGTCGCCGCCCGCCGGCGACAATCGCAGCAGGCAGCGCGCGAACGTCGGCGCGAGGCAGGCGCTGGACAGGTCGTAGGCCTGCAGCTCGAACGGCGTGCCTTCGGCCTGACGCAGTTGCCCGACATCGAGCACGGTGCGCCACGGCCCAGGTAGGCCGTCTGCGTCGCGGTCGGCGCGCTGCAGCAGGCCATAGGGATGCGCGGCGTCGCGGAAGAAGCGCAGCGCCCGCGGGCCCATCAAGGTGATGTCCGGTTCAGCGGCGCCGGTGGCGAGCGCACCGGCCAGTTCGGCCTTGACCTGGGCATAGGCGGGCATCGCGCGGATCGCGGCTTCCGAGGCCGCGGTCTTGGCGCGCGCCCACTCCAACGCGCGGGCGTCGTGCGGCGGTTCCAGCCATTGCGGATCGGCGGTCTGCGCCATCGCCGGTGCGAGGGCCGCGAGCGCCGAGAGTGCCAGCAGCCGGGCACCGGGGTGAATCCGTTGCGAGAAAGGCATGAGGTCGGTCCTGTCGAAAGACCGGCGCCCGTCACCGGGCGCCGGCCGGGGCGGGTCAGAAGCTGTAGCGCACCAGCACGCCGAAGGTCCGCGGCCGCAAGCGGTTGGCCACGCCCAGGGTCGTGCGGGCATTGAGCGCACCGTCCTCATTGGTGAGGTTTTCGCCGTAGAGGAAGGCCGACCAGCCAGCATCGGCCTCGACGCCGATGCGCGCATCGAGCATCGTGATCGCATCGCCTGGCGAACCCGCGGTCAACGCGGTCTTGCGCGCCGAGTCGTGGACCAGACCGGAACGCACCACGCCGCGCAGGTCGCTGCGGATGTCCCAGCTGTAGGCGGCCGAGGCCGACAGGCTATTGCGCGGCACGTTGTAGACGTCAGTGCCCTTGTTGAGCGGGGTGCCGGGCACGTCGGCAACGTAGGTGGCGTCGATGACCGCGCCACCGAGCTGCAGCATCAGCGATGCGGTCGGCGTGTAGACCAGGTTGAATTCGACGCCCTTGTTCTCGGTGCCCTTGGAGTTGGTCAGGCCGTTGATGGTCGAGGTGATCGGCACGCGCACCGCCACGTCCTTCCAGTCGCTGTAGAACAGCGCGCCTTCCACCAGCAGGCTGCCGTCGAGGAACAGCGACTTGGCACCGAGCTCGTAGGTGGTGATCGAGTCGGGATCGATGGTCGACGGCAACACGATGCCGTTCTGCTCGGCCAGCAGGATCGAGGAGATCGGCTGCAACTGGCCGGAGCGGAAGCCGCGCGCCGCACTGGCGTACAGCGTGGTGTCGCGCTCAGGCTTGAAGGACACCGACACGCGCGGGTTCCAGCTGTCGAAGTTCGCATTGAGCGTCGAGGTGCGCGTGGTGGAGACCGAGATCGCGTCGACGTCGTCGCTGAAGTAGCGCAGACCGCCGGTCAGTGCCCAGCGTGGATCGGGCAACTTCACCGTGACCTCGCCGAACACCGCGTAGGCGTCATTGGTCTGGCTGGACCGGCTCGGCGGCGCGCCGCCGACCTGCGAGCCGTCATTGCGCTGCGCCTTGCGCAGGTAGTAGCCCATGGTCCAGTCGACCTGGCGGTCGCCGGTGGACGACCAGCGCAATTCCTGAGTGCGCACCTGCAGGTTGATGTTGCTGACGTAGGTCGTCGTCGGGTTGAGCTTGCCGTCGTTGGCGTAATCGAGCTCGGCATCGGCGAACGAGTAGAACAGTTCCGAGCCGCCGAAGTCATAGGTGCTGACGAAGCTGGCGGTGTGCCACTTGTCGTCATTGCTGTAGAACGAGTTGGTCGTCAGGTCGTCGAGTGCGCCATTGCCGCCACCGGGCGCCTTGGATTCGTACTTCCAGTACGCCAGGTCCATGGTCCACTGGTCGACAGGCGCAAAGCGCACCTTCACCCGTCCAGTCTTCACGCGCTGTTCGTTGATGTCCTTGTTGCCGGTGACATTGTCGTCGGTCCAGCCCGAGAGCTTTTCGTCGGTGATCGCCACGCGCGCGGCCAGACGATCCTCGATCAGCGGAATGTTCACCACGCCCTTGCCGCCCCAGCCGTTGCTGCCGCCCTTGGTCGTCGAGGCCGACCCCTCGAAGGCGCCGCCGAAGGTGTTGAAGTCGGGCTTGCGGGTGAGAATGCGCACCGTGCCGCCCATCGAGCCTTCGCCAAACAGCGTGCCCTGCGGCCCCTTGAGGATCTCGACACGGTCGATGTCCCACGAGCGCGCTTCGGGATACCACGGCACGCTGACGCCGGTGAACGGGATCTCGTCGAGGTAGTAGCCGTTGTCGTTGCCGCCCAGCGAGCTGGACACGCCGCGGATCTGCACCTGGGTGAAGCCGCCGCCGTTGTCGACCGAGGCGGCACCGGGCGTCATCGTGATGATCTCCGAGACGTTGTTGATGCCGAAGGCGTCGATCTGCTCGCCGGTAATGGCCGACATCGCGATCGGCACGTCGATCTGGCGCTCGCTGCGCTTGCGCGCGGTCACAGTGACGCTGCCCAGCTCCTTGACCGTGGCGTCGTGCGAGGTGGCCTGGGCCGCGCCGTCGGCCTGGGCGTCGGTGGCGATGGCGTCGTTCGCAAGCGCATTCGCCGCGAACAGCAGGGCCGTGGCGATACCCACGCACAGCACCTGGCGAACGGGGGCGGATGGACGATGCGAAGCTCGGGCGATACGGGTCACGGCTCTCTCCTGGCGATCGGTGGGGCGCGATGTGCGCGTCGAAGACCCGCGGTGTGCGTGGCCTTCCGAAAGCCGTGACGATTGGATGAAGAAAAAGTGAAATGCGCGTGTCATGCGCATGGATCAGTAGCGTGTCTCGAACTCCACGCCCACCGTCAGCGGCCGCAGGCGCGTCGCCATGCCGCGGATGTTGCGGGCATCGTCGGCGCCCGATTCGTTGGTCAGGTTGTCGCAGTACAGGGCCAGGCTCCAGCCCGCGTCCGACTCCAATCCCACCCGGGCATTCGCCCACACGATGGCGTCGCCCGGCGTGCCCTGGGTCAACGAGACCCGGCGCGCACTGTGATAGCGCAGCCCGGCACGCGTGACGAGTTGCAGGCCGTTGCGCACATCGTAGCGATGCTCGGCCGATGCCCCCGCGGTCAGCCGCGGAATGTTGTAGACCGGCGTGCCCGGCACGATGGTCGTGCCCTCGACGCGTGCGATGTAGGCGGCATCGATCCATGCGGCCTCGAGCTGGAAGTCGGTGTCGGCGCGCGACTGCACGGTCAGCCCCAGTTCGGCCCCGCGGATGTGCGCCCCTTCCGAATTGGCCAGGCCGTTGAACACGTCAGTCACCGGCACGCGAATGGGCACGTCGCGCCAGCGGCTGTCGAACACCGCGGTCTCGAGCAGCACCCGGCGATCGTGCAGCAGCAGCTTCGCCCCGACTTCGCTGGTCAGGATGCGGTCGGCGTCGATCTTGGTCGGCAGTGCGATGCCGGCCGCCTGCGCCAGCAGCACCGAGGTCACCGGCTGCAACTGGCCGGAGCGGAAGCCCTTGGCAACGCTCGCGTAGACAGTGGCGTCCGCGGTCGGCTTCCACGACACCCCCAAGCGGGGATTCCAGCTGTGGAAGGTCTCGTCGAGCAGCGTCTGGGCATCTGTGGTCAGCGACGCGCCGCGCACACGATCCTCGAAGTAGCGCAACCCCAGGTTGACACTCCAGTCCGGCATCGGCAGCTGCAGCGTCGCGTCGCCGAAGTACGCCGCGCCGTCGTTGGTCTGCCGTGCGCGGCTGGGCGCAACGGCCCCGATCGCGGCGACATCGGCGCGGGCCGCATGCCGCCGGTAGGCACCGAGCGTCCACGACAGCGCGCCGCGACCGGTCGAGCTCCAGCGCAACTCGTCGGTCCGCAATGCGATGTCGATCGCGCTGGCGTAGGCGACGCCGGGCAGGATCTCGCCAGCCTGCTGCTGTGCGAGGTCGGCCTGGGCATGCGTGTAGACCAGCGTCGAGGCGTCGGCCTCGAAGGTGCTGACCAGGTTGGACGTGGTCCAACGCACATCGCGACCGTAGAAGTACGACGTCCGCATCGCGTCATCGGCTGCATAACCGCCGCCCGGCGCGTCGGAGTCGTAAGTCCAGTGCGCGGCGTCGAGCCGCCAGCGGTCGGTGGGCAGCGCGGACAGGCGCAGGCGGCCGGTGCGCACGTGCTGGGTATTGATGTCGCGTCGACCGTCGCGGGCGTCATCGACCCAGCCGGGCAGCGATTCGTCGGTGGCGACCGCACGCAGCGCCAGGCGTTCGACCACCAGCGGCAGATTGGCCATCAGCTTGGCACTGCGGCCGTTGCCGCCGCCGCGCACGGTCGACAGGCCCGCGGTGGCGCGCAGCGCGACGCCATCGAAGGCCGGCGCATGGGTCAGGATGCGCACCGTTCCGCCCATCGAGCCTTCGCCAAACAGCGTGCCCTGCGGGCCGCGCAGAACCTCGACGCGGTCCAGGTCGAATGCGCGCGCGTCGGGATGCCAGGGCACGGTGACGCCGGTGAACGGGATTTCGTCGATGTAGTACCCGTTGTCGTTGCCGCCCAGCGAACTCGACACCCCGCGGATCTGCACCTGGGTGAAGCCGCCGCCGACATCGACCGTCGAGGCGCCGGCCACCGAATCGATCGCCTGGGCGACATTCATGACACCGGCAGCCTCGAGCTGCGCGCCGCGCAGCGCGGTCACCGCCAATGGCACATCCAGGCTGCGCTCGCTCCGGCGCCGTGCGGTCACCTGCACTTTGCCCATATCGACCGGCGTACGCGTCGACGCCGGTGCCGGCTGCCTCGGCGGCCCCGGGACGCGCGGTGGCGCCGCCGCCGGCGCGATGGCGACGACGCCGTCCTCGCTGACGCGAAAATCGAAGCCGCTGCCGGCGAGCAATCGCCGCAAGGCATCGCGATCGTCCATCGCGCCGTGCACCCGGGGTGTCCTGGGCGCGGCGCGCAGATCGCCGATCGCCACGAACTGCCGCCCCGACTGCTCGGAGAACTGGATCAACGCATCCTCGAGCGCCTGCGGCGGCAGATCGAAGACGGTCCGCGTGGCCGCTGGCTCGGCGGCGTGCAGGGGGGCGGTCCACAGCGAAAACGCCGCCACCGCCGACAGCAGCCATCGCGCGCCCGCCCCCGACCGCAGAGCGCGGGGAACGCAGGATGCCGCCCGGCGACGGTGTGCGCTCAAGTTCTTCGGCGTCTCCCGGTCATTGCAGCGCCCGCGCGGCCGCCGCATCCGGCCCACTGTGATCGGACGTGCGCGGGTCGGGGCCGGACCGGGTCAGCACGATCCGCTTGCCATCGCGTACGACGCGCAGCGACAGCGCACGGGCGACGCTGTCGAGCCAGGCGTCCAGGTCGCCCGTCTGCCAGCGGCCGGTGACCTGCAACCGCGCCATGGCCTCGTCCTGCAGCACGATCGGGCGGGACGAGTAACGATTGAGATCGGCGACCACGTTGCGCAGCGACTCGCGCCGATAGGTCACCTTGCCGTCGAGCCAGGACAGCGTCGACGCGGGCTCGTGCGCCACGGGCGCGAGCAGCGGCCCGTCCTCGACCAGGGTGGTGCTCTGGTTCGCCGCCAGTTGCACCACCTGGTGCGCCGAACCGCCGTCGACCCGCAGGTCGGTCACCTGCACGCGGCCCTCGGTGACCGAGACGCGCTCGCCCTCGGTGCGGCGCGCGACCACGAAACGGGTGCCCAGCGCCTGCGCCATCGCGCCACCGGCGCGAACCTCGAACGGCCGCGCAGGATCCTTCGCAACCGAGAAATAGGCCTGCCCGCGGACCAGTTCCACCTGTCGCCGCTGGCTGCTGTACTGCACGACGACCTCGCTGCCGGCATCGAGATCGATGCGCGAGCCGTCGGCGAGCGTCGCCTGTCGCGGCATGCCGACGGCAGCGACCAGGTGCATCTCGGGCCCGGCGTCCGGCACATCGGCTCGCCACAGGCCCACCGTCACTGCGACCGCGGCGACGCCCGCGGCAAGCGCCGCCCAGGCGCCGGCACGGCGACCGCGGCGGCCCGCACGCGGCGTGCGCACCGACGGACGCGGCCGGAACGTGGCCTCAGTGACGGCCGGAATCGTCGCGGCGCGCGCCCCATCCCCGCCTGCCGGGACTGCGCGCGTCGCTTGCGTCTCGCGCGCGGCCTGGACGCGGCCGGGGTCGACGTCGGCGGCCGCCTCCCAGAGCAGATCGATGTCGGCGAACGCCTGCGCATGTAGCGGCGAGGCCTCCATCCAGGCATTCCAGGCGTCGACGTCGGCGTCGCTCAGGTCGTGCTCGCCCAGCCGGATGAGCCAGGTCGCGGCCTCTTCGAGCGCCTGGGCGCGGCGCGCGGCAGTGGGGTCATGCATGGTCGTCGCCTTCCGCATCGTCCCTGAGTTCGTCGAAACGCTGCTGGCACAGCGCCAACGCGCGCGCGACATGGATTCGCACCATCCGGTCGGTGAGGTTCAGACGTTCCCCCGCTTCCTTGAAACTGCATTGCTCCATCCGCACCAGGCGGAACGCCTCGGCGCACTTCTCCGGCAGCTCGGCGAGCACGGCCGGCAGCCGCTCCACCACCCGCCGGGCGCGCGCGGAGCGCTCGGGATCGGTGCCCGGGTCGGGCCACAGCTCCAGACCGTCCGGCTCGGGAAGCTCGGTGTAGGCGCGTCGCCGCAGCAGGTCGGTGGCCAGGTTCTGGGCGATCTTGAACAGCAGCGCGCGCTGGAAGCTGACGACCTGGGCATTGCCCAAGTGCAGCAGCCGGGCATAGGCCTCCTGGGCGACCTCGCGCGCGTCCTCGTAGGACCCCAGCCGATGCTGCAGCGAGCGCACGAGGGTCGTGTTGAGGTTGCGGACCAACTCGGCCGCATCGAGTGTGCCGGGGGCGCCGGGAGCAGGCCGGCCCGGCGGCGGCGCAGCGGGCGCGCCGGCCTCGGGCAAGGGCTCGATGGGATGACGGACGGACTCCATGGATGCCTGGACGAACCAGCCCTGCAAAAGTGAAATGCGTGGCCTGCATCCGGCAAACCGATGAACCCTCGCCCGCATCATGGCAAGCCGCGATGCCGCCGACAATCGCCGCCTTCTCGGCGCCCCGCCGACCACTGTCAGCGGCGGTCTCGGCCCGGCGCCGGGCGGGCCCCGCTCAGGGCTTGAACGTGAACCCGCTGCGCGCCGAATCCAGGTGCAGCGTCGGCACGGCGACATCGCCCAGCATGACGTCCAGGCCGCCGTGGCCATCGTCGACGAAGCGCAGCGCACGGGCGCCGGACTGGGTGGCGAACAGCCGGTTCAACACGGCCCAGTCGAACCGGGCCGCGGTCTCGAGTGTCGTGCCGCTGGGCGAGCGCCAGTACAGGGTCATCTCCCGGGGCACCGCGCGCGACTGGGCGATCCCCTGCCCCACCCAGGGACGCAGCATGATCTCGCGCTCGCCGTTGAAGTACTCGGTGACGACCTGGTAGAGCTCGGCATCGGAACTGGGCGGCTCGAACACCGGGGCCCAGTCGTAGCGCTGCTGGTAGTCCAGCCAAGGACGGGCCGAGGCGTCGGGCATTACCTGGGCCCGCATCTGCGCGCGCGTCACCGAGATGGTCGAAAACAGCGCGTCCGCATAGCGCGCATCGTCCTCGATCGGCTGGGCCCGGAACGTGCCGATCTGGACCTGCTGGGCGCCGTAGCGCACCCAGACCGCGACCAGGCCCTCGGGCGCGAAGCCGAACACCAGCCCGCGCATCGGGTAGTAGCTCGTGCCGAAGCGATTGAACTGCCGTGCGTAGTCCGGCACCTGACGCACGTCGATATAGGGCTGGAGCGGCTGCTCGCTGGAATCGGACTCGTTGTTGGGATAGGCCCGGTAGGCCAGCGTTTCCATCAACGCGCGCGGGAAGGCCGCATCCAGCCGGTAGAACGTGTCGTCGTAGCGGGCGTAGTAGACGATCTGTACGCCCACCGGAATGCCGCGGTCCTCGCCGGCGCCTTTGCCCGACTGGCCCCAAGTACCCGAACTGCTGCCGTAGGGCAGCGCGACCTGACGGCCGTCGAGCAGCACGACATGGCCTTCGACCGGCGTGACCAGATAGGGGTTGTCGGGATGCGACAGGTCGATGCCGAACGACGGCAGCGGCGGATCCTTCGCGTCGGCCTGGCAGCCTGCACACAAGGCGGCGGCGACGGCGAGGACGGCGGGGAACAGGCGCATCGGGGTCTCGGTGGCGGCAACGGGCGATCGCACGCCGGAGGCGGCGTGATGGACGCATCGTTGCGTCCGGCGTCGCTGCGCGCAAGCCCGGCGTGCACGCACGTGGCCTGCCCGCCGGGCCGCCGCGGCCGGCAATGCCGGCGCCCGGATACGACACGGCCCGGACGTGCCGGGCCGTGTCGTTCAGACCGCGTCCGCGATCAGGCGAACGGGTCCTGCAGCACCATCGTGTGCGCGCGGTCGGGGCCGGTGCTCACGATGCTGATCGGGCAGCCGGCCAGTTCCTCGAGCGCGCGCAGGTAGGCGCGGGCTGCGGGCGGCAGATCGTCCCATTCGGTGATGCCGTGCGTGGTTTCTTCCCAGCCCGGGAACTCGAGGTACACCGGCGTGCACTCGTCCCAGCCGGCGGCATCGAGCGGCGCGTACTCGGTGCGCTTGCCGCGGTACTCGTAGGCGATGCAGACCTTGAGCTTCTCCATGCCGTCGAGCACGTCGAGCTTGGTGATGCACAGCCCGGAGATGCCGTTGATGGCGACCGCGCGCTTGAGCGCGACGATGTCCATCCAGCCGCAGCGACGCGGGCGACCGGTCGAGGCGCCGTACTCCTGGCCGCGGTCGCGGATGCCCTGCCCGATCTCGTCGTCGAGCTCGGTCGGGAACGGGCCGCCGCCCACGCGCGTGGCATAGGCCTTGGCGATGCCCAGCACGTAGTCGATCGCATCCGCGCCCACGCCGGCGCCGGCCAGCGCGCCGCCGACGGTGGTGTTGGAACTGGTGACGTAGGGATAGGTGCCGTGGTCGATGTCCAGCAGCGCCCCCTGCGCACCCTCGAACAGCACCTTGCTGCCCTGCTTGCGCAGGTCGTGCAGGATGCCGGCGACGTCGGACTTCATCGGCTCGACGTACTCGCCGAAGGCCAGCGCCTCGTCGTAGGTCTTCTGGAAGTCCACCGCCTCCACGCCCAGGTACTGGGTCAGCACGAAGTTGTGGTAGTCGAGCGCGGTGCGCAGCTGGTCCTCGAGCTGCTTGGGATAGTGCAGGTCGGCGACGCGGATACCCCGACGGGCGACCTTGTCCTCGTACGCCGGGCCGATGCCGCGGCCGGTAGTACCGATGGCCTTGCCGCCGGCGGCCTTCTCGCGGGCCTGATCGAGAGCAATGTGGTAGGGCATGATCAGCGGCGTGGCCGGGCTAATCTTCAGCCGCGAACGCACCTCGATACCGGCAGCCTCGAGCTCGCCGATCTCCTTGATCAACGCCGCGGGGCTGAGCACCACGCCGTTGCCGATCAGGCACAGCGCATCGTCGCGCAGGATGCCCGAGGGAATGAGGTGGAGGACGGTCTTCTTGCCGCCGATGACCAGCGTATGGCCGGCGTTGTGGCCGCCCTGGAAGCGCACCACGGCGCCGATATCCTGCGTGAGCAGATCGACGATCTTGCCCTTGCCTTCGTCGCCCCATTGCGCGCCGAGCACTACGACTGACTGACCCATCTTGATGACTCCTGTTGCGTGCGGCCATCGGGGCCGCAGAGTGGGTCCGCACCTGGGACGACGCGCTGCTGCGGACCGTGCCATCGGGGCACGTCCGCCGCGCCGGACCCGGACACGGAAAAAGCCGGCAAGCGCGCCCTTACAGGGGCGGCCAGCCGGCTTTTGTGCATTCTCCGGGTTTTCTTCGCGCGGGGCCACCCCAGTGGGGCCAGAGGTTCAGCCCCCGCGCACGGGCGCCTTTCAGCCTGCGCCGCGCACCAACACCAGGGCGGTCACGCCCAGCAGCAGGATCACCCCGCCCACGCGCCGCAGCGATCCTGCCGACATCGCCAGCATCTGGGCGGCGGTGCGCTTCCACAGCCCTGGAGCGACGAAGAGGATCAGGCCCTCGATCACCGCTACCAGGCACAGCGCCGCCCACAGCTGCGACATCGACGTACTCAGCGGTCGCTGCGCAGGTACTGCAGGAACGGGTCGTTGCGCTCGAGCACGATCACGCTGTCGCCCTTCTCGAACGCCTTGCGGTACGACTCCAGGCTGCGCTGGAACGCATAGAACCCCGGATCGCGGCTGGCGGCCTCGCCGTAGATGCGGGTCGCCTCGGCATCGCCCTCACCTCGCAGCTTCTGCGCATCGCGCTCGGCCTCGGCCAGCAGCACCGTCTGCTCGCGGTCGGCCTGGCCACGGATCGCGCGCGCCTGCTCCTCGCCCTCGGCACGCAGCCGGGTGGCGACCTCGCGGCGCTCGGCGCGCATGCGGTCGTAGACCTGCACGATGACCTGACTGTCGGTGGGCAGGTCGATCTGCTTGAGGCGGATATCGACGATCTGCATGCCCAGCGACTTGGCGGCCTCGTTGATGCCCGGCAGCTGGCGGTCGACGAACTGCGCCCGGTTGCCCGAGACCAGCTCGGTCAGCGTGTTGGCGTTGATCTCGTTGCGCAGCGAGTTCTTGATGATCGGCTCCAGACGCAGGCTGGCATCGTCCTCCCGGCCCTGGGTGGCGCGATAGAACGCGGCGGCGTCGCTGATGGTGACGATCGCGACGAAGTCGACGCTGACGTCCTTGCGCTCGGAGGTCAGCGAGCGCTCGGGCGAGAACGCGCTGGCGTTGAAGCGACGGTCGAAGATCCGCGCCGACTCGATCAGCGGGATCTTGAAGTGCAGGCCTGGGCCGATATCGGTACGGGCCACACGGCCGAGGTTGAGCACCAGGGCGACCTGGCCTTCACGGACCACGAATACCGAGCCCATCAGGCCCAGCAGTACGACGATCAGCAGCGGAATGACGAAGTTCAGTCTCATCGGGAGCCTCCATCGCGCGGCGGGCGCGGCAACTGCGAGGACCGCGCGGGCGCCTGGGCGGCCTCGCGGGTGGCCTCGACGGTCGGCGACAGCACCTCGGGCGGAACCAGGGACGGCGCCGGCTGCGACGACGCCCCACCCCCGGCCATCGGCACGTAGATCAACTGGCGGCCATCGCCGCCGACCACGGTGCGGTTCTTGGCGAGCACCTGCTGCACGGTATCCAGCCACAGGCGCTTGCGGGTGACCTCGGGCACCTTGGCGTACTCGTCGACCAGCAACGAGAAGCGGGTCGCATCACCGGTGGCGCGGGCGATCTCGGCGGTCTTGTAACCCTCGGCCTGCGCCCGGATGCGCGCGGCCTCACCGCGTGCCTCGGGCACGATCTTGGCGGCGTAGGCCCCGGCTTCCTTGACCAGCTGTTCGTTCATCTGCTGGGCGCTGTTGACCTCGTCGAAGGCCGGCTTGACCTCTTCGGGCGGACGCGCGTCCTGCAGGTTGAGTTCGGTGACCGCCAGACCGGTCTGGTAGCTGTTGAGCGAGGCCTGCAGCGATTCCTGCGCAGCGGTCGACAACGGGCCACGGGCGTTGAGCGCGGCGTCGAGGTTGGCACGGCCGATCTGCTCGCGTACCGCGCTGACCGCGGTCTGCTCGAGCATCTCGCGCGCGTTGCGGGTCCCGTAGAGGTACTTGATCGGATCGCCGACCCGGTACTGCACGTTGAACGAGACCACGACGATGTTCTCGTCGCGGGTCAGCACCGGCACGGTGTTGCTGTAGGACTGCACCGTCGTCGCATCGACCTTGGTCACGCGCTCGATCGGCCAGGGCAGCTTGAAGTTCGGACCCGGGCCCATGACGCGCGCAGCCTGGCCGAAACGCAGCACGACGCCGCGCTGCTGTTCGCCGATCAGCACGAAGCAGTTGAGCAGCAGCACGACGACCAGCGCGACGGCAATCCAGCGCAGCGGGTTGCCGCCACCGCCGCCGCCGAACAGGCCGCGCAACTGGTCGATCAGGCCGTCAAACGCACCGCCACCGCCGCGACCACGCCGACCGCCATTGCGGCGCGGTGGCCAGGGATTGCGGTCGCCACCGCCGGATCCACGACGGTCCGGGGTTTCGTTGTCCTTGTTCTTGCCGGGAATGTTCCAGGCCATGCCTGCTCCAGTTTCGGGCGCGCAGCCTGCGTCGGCGACGGCGCGGGGATTGCATAGTCTAACCGGCTCCCGGTCTGCGAACGCCACGGCGGCAGCAGGCAACACGGTCGTCGATGTCGGGGAAACGCGGGGGAAGATCGGGGAACGGACGTGATCGGTGCGCCGGCGCCGGCGCGCCCACGCCCGCACCCTACGGATCAGATGGTGTCGGGGTCGTCGACAGGCAAGAGCGCGCGCAACGGAGCACCTTCGGGCTGTGCCGCCAGACGCGCGGCGTCGGCATGCGCCAGGTCGATCTCAAGCCGCCAGCCGCCGGCCTCCTCGACCGCTTCCTCGCGCACCGCCTCGAGCGCATGCAGGCGTGCGCGCAACCGGCCGGCCTCGGGCGGCAGCGCCAAGCTGCCGACGATCCGCCGTATCCCCAGCCGACGCGCCAGCGCCTGCGACAACAGATCCAGGCCGAGCCCATCGCGCGCGGACATCCACACCGCCTCGCGTACCGCATCGTCGGCGAGCGCGGCCGGATCCATGTCGTAGCGCGGCGCGGCGCCCTCGATACGGTCGATCTTGTTGAACACCAGCAACTGCGGCAGCTCACCGGCGCCGATCTCGCCGAGCACCGCGTCGACCTGGGCGATGCGCTCGTTGCGCAATGGATCGGCGGCGTCGATGACATGCAGCAGCAGGTCGGCCTCGCGCGCTTCGCTCAGCGTGGAGCGGAACGCGGCGACCAGCTCGTGCGGCAAGTCGCGGACGAAGCCGACGGTGTCGGCGAGCACGATCGCCCCGCCCGACAGATCGACCCGGCGCACGGTCGGGTCCAGGGTCGCGAACAGCTGGTCGGCCGCGTAGGCATCCGCGCCGCTGAGCGTGTTGAACAGCGTCGACTTGCCGGCGTTGGTGTAGCCGACCAGGGCGACGCGCGGCAGTTCGCTGCGCACGCGTGCACGGCGCATCTGCGTGCGCTGCACCTCGACCTTGCCCAGTCTGGCCTGCAACTGCTCGACCCGCTTCTGCAGCAAGCGGCGGTCGGTCTCGAGCTGGGTCTCGCCGGGCCCACGCAGGCCAATCGAACCACCGCGCTGGCGCTCCAGGTGGGTCCAGCCGCGCACCAGGCGCGTGGCCATGTGCCGCAGCTGCGCCAGCTCGACCTGCAGCTTGCCTTCATGGCTGCGCGCGCGCTGGGCGAAGATGTCGAGAATCAGCCCGGTACGGTCGACCACGCGCCGTTCGAGCGCACGCTCGAGGTTGCGCTCCTGTCCAGGCGAGAGACGGTGATTGACCAGGATCAGGTCGGCGCCGCTGGCCTCGGCGGCGGCCTTGACCTCCTCCAGCTTGCCGCTGCCGATCAGCGTGGCGGCATTGGGGCGGTCGATGCGCGCAGGGATCACCATCGCGACATGGGCACCGGCCGACCGTGCGAGCTCGGAAAATTCCTCGAGCACGCCTTCGTCGGCCGGACCGTGCGCGTGGGGCTGGATCAGCAGCGCGTTTTCACCCTTGCGGGAGCGTTCAAACAAGCGGGGTCAGGCCTCTGGGGTCATTCGGGCTGTTCGGCGGGATCATCGCCTGCCCCGTTGGCAGACTCGACGACACCGCCACCGGACGCCATGCGCACATTGCGCGCCGGCACCACGGTCGAGATCGCATGCTTGTAGACCATCTGGCTCACGGTGTTGCGCAGCAACACCACGAACTGGTCGAACGACTCGATCGTGCCCTGCAGTTTGATGCCGTTGACGAGGTAAATCGAGACCGGTACGCGCTCACGGCGCAGTGCGTTCAGGAAAGGATCCTGCAAGGACTGTCCCTTGGACATCGTGTTCCCCAGCTTGGTTATTGTTGTCGGGCGCTGGCCCGTCGACGCCACTCCCCGTGACGCGACCCGCCGATGTTACACAACCCTCGCCTCACGCGTACGGGACGGTTCGTCTCGAGCGGCCCGCGCGGCCGAACCAGACGCTCAGCCGCCGACTGCCGGCGCCCCGGGATGCGCAGCCAGTGCCTGTTCCACGGCGGCATCGAGCGCGGCACGTTCGCGCGCCGGGTCGAACCAGCGCACCTGACTGCGTCCGCGCAGCCAGGTGAACTGGCGCTTGGCCAGTTGCCGGGTCGCAGCGATCGCGCGCTCGCGCATCCATGCCGCATCGCCCAGCCCATCGAGGTGCTCCCAGGCCTGGCGGTAGCCGACCGCACGGATCGCCGGCAGTTCCAGCGGCGCCGGATGCGCGCGCAACTGCGGCAAGGCGCGCAGTGCACGCACTTCGTCGAGGAAGCCGGCCGCGACCATCGCGTCGAAGCGCGCGGCGATCCGCGCATGCAATTCGGCGCGCTCGGGCGGCGCGATCGCCAGTTGCAGCACGCGCACAGGCAGCGGCGGCGCCTCGGGCGGGCGGCGCTGCCATTCGCTGATCGGCACGCCGCTCAGGCGATGCACCTCGAGCGCCCGCTGGATACGCTGTGGATCGCCCGGGCCGATCCGCGCCGCGGCGTCCGGGTCGACCGCCGCAAGCTGGGCGTGCAGTGCCGGCCAGCCGAGTGCGGCGGCTTGCGCGGCAATCTCCGCCCGCACCGCCGGATCGGCCGCCGGCATCGGCGACAGGCCTTCGAGCAGGGCGGCGAAGTACAGCCCGGTACCGCCGACGAGGATCGGCAGCCGCCCACGCGCGAGGATGGCGTCGATCGCGCGGCGCCCATCGTCGGCGAATTCGGCCGCCGAGTAGGTCTGCCACGGATCGCGCAGGTCGAGCATGTGATGCGCGACACGGGCGCGCTCGGCGGCATCGGGCTTGGCCGCGCCGATCTCCAGGCCGCGGTAGACCAGCGCCGAATCGACGCTGACGATCTCCCCACCGAAGCGCTCGGCCAGGGCCAGCGCCAGCGCGGACTTGCCCGACGCGGTCGGGCCCATCAGCGCGATCGCGGGCGGTCGCGCGTCGGTCATGCGCGATCTCTCATGTCGTTCTTCTCGTCCAGCCGGCGGGTCGACCACGGCGATCGCGTCCAGCAGCTCAGTAGCCGCTTTCCTTCAGCGCCATCCGCACCTGCTCATGCGTGTCCTGGACGTGCTGCGGCGGCGCCCTGCCCAGCACGCTGAAGACGACGATCGCCACGGTCGAGACGATCACGCCAGGCACCATCTCGTAGAGCGCGCTGCCGGTCAGCTTCCACAGCACGACGGTCGATGCGCCGGCGAGCATGCCAGCGATCGCGCCATTGCGGGTCATGCGCTGCCAGAACAGCGACAGGAGCACGACGGGCCCGAACGCGGCGCCGAAGCCGGCCCAAGCGTAGGCCACCAATCCGAGCACACGGCTGTCGGGATCGCGTGCGATCCAGATTGCCAGCAATGCAATCGCCGCGACCATGAGCCTGCCCACCCAGACCAGCTCGCGGTGCCCTGCGTCCGGCCGCAGGAAACCGCGATAGAAATCTTCGGTCAGCGCGCTCGAACACACCAGCAACTGGCACGAGAGCGTACTCATCACCGCAGCCAGAATCGCCGACAACAGCACGCCAGCGATCCAGGGATTGAACAGCAACTCGGCCAGAACGATGAACACACGTTCGGGATTGTCATCGACCGGGCCAGCCAGGCCGGGATTGGCCGAGAAATACGCCACTCCGAAGAACCCGGTCGATATCGCACCCACCAGACACAGGATCATCCAGGTCATCGCGATGCGGCGCGCGCGGGGAATCGTGGCCACGTTCTCGGCGGCCATGAAGCGAGCCAGGATGTGGGGCTGACCGAAGTAGCCAAAGCCCCAGGCGAGCGCCGACACCACGGCCACCAGGCCTCCGGCGCCCACCCATTCCAGCCGGGTCGGATCGACCTGCTCCACCAATGCCAGACTCGGCCCGCCCCCCCCGTTGGCGACGACGACGATGGTCGGCACCAGCAACAAGGCGAAGATCATCAGCGTCGCCTGCACCATATCGGTCCAGCTCACCGCCAGAAAGCCGCCGATCAGCGTGTACACAATCGTCGCGGCCGCCCCCCACCAGAGCGCCTGCGCATAAGGAATGCCGAAGACACTTTCGAATAGCCGCGCACCCGCCACGATGCCCGAGGCGCAGTAGACCGCGAAAAACACAAGAATCACCAGCGCAGCGAGGACGCGCAGCAGCTTGCGGCGGTCGTCGAAACGATGGGTGAAGTAGTCCGGCAACGTCAGCGCGTTATGGGTGCGCTCGGTGTAGAGCCTCAGTGGCCCGGCAACATAGCGCCAGTTGAACCAGGCGCCGATCGTCAGCCCGATGGCGATCCAGGCCTCAGAGACGCCGGTCAGGTACAGCGCCCCCGGCAGGCCCATCAGCAACCAGCCGCTCATGTCGGAGGCGCCGGCCGACAATGCAGTCACATAGCTGCCCAGCGACCGGCCGCCGAGGATGTAGTCGTCGAAGGTCCGCGTGCGGTACCAGGCCCACAGGCCGATCCCGACCATCAGCAACAGATAGGCGGCGAATGTGACGTACAGCGGCGTGACAGTCATGCGGGCTCCCCTGCCGCGGGCGGCGGCGACAGGGACGGAAGCTTAACCGCGATCGCCCGTGGTCGTGAGCGCGCGCCGCGCGCTACGCATCGTCGGGCCACTGGATCGCCGGCGCCGCCGACGCGGCGCGGGGACGCGGCACCGCCGCCACCGCGCGCCAGACCTGCAGCGCGTCGACGGTGGCCGCCACATCGTGCACGCGCAGCAGCCGAGCGCCGTTCTGGGCGGCGATCAGGTGGGCTGCGACCGAACCGGCGACGCGCTCGGCCGCCACCTCGCGCCCGGTCAACTCGCCGATGCTGCGCTTGCGCGACAGGCCGGCCAGCACCGGGACACCGAGCTCGCCCAGGCGCGCGAGCTGCGCCAGCAACGCGAGATTGTGCGCGGTGGTCTTGCCGAAGCCAAAGCCCGGGTCGACGACGATCCGGCGGCGCTCGATGCCCGCCATCTCGGCAGCGAACATGCGCTCGGCCAGGAACCGGTGCACGTCGGCGACCACGTCGTCGTATTCGGGCGCATCCTGCATGCCGCGCGGCTCGCCGAGCATGTGCATCAGCACGACCGGCACGCCGAGCGCGGCGGCAGTCTCGAGTGCACCCTCGCGGCGCAGCCCGTAGACATCGTTGATCAGGCCCGCACCGGCCGCGACCGCGGCGCGCATGACCTCGGGCTTGGAGGTGTCGATGCTGACCGGCAGCCCGGTCTGCGCGACCAGCGCCTCGACGACCGGCAGCACCCGCCGCAGTTCCTCGTCGACCGGCACGTCATCGGCGCCGGGCCGGGTCGACTCGCCACCGACGTCGAGCACGTCGGCGCCCGCCTCGGCCAGCCGCAGCCCGTGCGCGATCGCGGCCTCGGCAGTCGCGTACGTGCCGCCGTCGGAAAACGAATCGGGTGTGACGTTGACGATGCCCATGACCCGCGGGCGGTCGAGCCGCAGGACGCGGCCATTGCAATCGAGCTGGGGAGCGGTGTCGAACATGGGCGTGTGATGGTGATCGGTCATTCGAGCGGGGGGGCCGCAAGCGCGAAACGGCGTCGCGGCTGGCGGCTGTCGGGCCCATCGTATACGCGGCGCGGGCATCGTGAGTCGGCGCGACGTGCCCGGCAGCCGCCTGACGGACGCGCAAACGACAACGGCGCCGTCTCCGGCGCCGTTGTCCAATCACCGCTCACCCAGGACGCATCCCGTTCTGCGGATCATCACATCCTGCGTCAGGCCTGCTCGGCAGCGCCGCCGATCGGCTGCAGCGGGCGCTTGCCGCCCGTGTCGCCGTCGTCGCTCCCACCGCCGGGCGGGTTGGCCTTGCCCCAGCCCATTGGCGGCGGCGGATCGCGGCCTTCCATGATCGCGTCGATCTGCGGCACGTCGATCGTTTCGTATTCGAGCAGCAGCTTGGACATCGCGTGCAGCTTGTCGATGTTGCCGGTCAGGATCTCGCGGGTGCGGGAATAGGCACGATCCAGGATCTCGCGCACCACCTCGTCGATCTTGCGCGCGGTATCGTCGGAGACGCTCTTGTGCTGGGTGACCGAACGGCCCAGGAACACCTCGTCGTCCTCTTCACCGTAGGCGATCGGCCCCATGACGTCCGACAGGCCCCACTTGGTGACCATGTTGCGGGCGATCTTGGTCGCGCGTTCGATGTCGTTCGAGGCCCCGGTGGTGACCTTGTCCTCGCCGAAGATCAGTTCCTCGGCCACGCGCCCGCCGTAGAGCGAGCACAGCTGGGACTCGATCGCCACGCGGTTCATCGAGTACTTGTCGCCCTCGGGCAGGTACATGGTCACGCCCAGCGCGCGACCGCGCGGGATGATCGTGACCTTGTAGACCGGGTCGTGCTCGGGCACCAGGCGACCGACGATCGCGTGGCCGGCCTCGTGGTAGGCGGTGAGCTTCTTCTCGTCCTCGCTCATTGCCATCGAGCGGCGCTCGGCGCCCATCAGGATCTTGTCGCGCGCGCGATCGAAGTGGTCCATGCGGACCTCCTTGGCGTTCTCGCGCGCGGCGAACAGCGCCGCCTCGTTGACCAGGTTGGCCAGGTCCGCGCCGGAGAAGCCCGGCGTGCCGCGGGCCACGACCAGCGGCTGCACGTCCTCGTCCAGCGGGACCTTGCGCATGTGGACCTTGAGGATCTGCTCGCGGCCCTTGACGTCGGGCAGGCCCACCACGACCTGGCGGTCGAAGCGGCCCGGACGCAGCAGCGCCGGGTCGAGCACGTCGGGCCGGTTGGTCGCGGCGACCACGATCACGCCCTCGCCGCCCTCGAAGCCGTCCATCTCGACCAGCAACTGGTTGAGGGTCTGCTCGCGCTCGTCGTGACCGCCCCCCAGGCCGGCGCCGCGATGGCGGCCGACCGCGTCGATCTCGTCGATGAAGATGATGCACGGCGCCTGCTTCTTGGCCTGCTCGAACATGTCGCGCACGCGCGAGGCACCGACGCCGACGAACATCTCGACGAAGTCCGAACCGGAGATCGAGAAGAACGGCACCTTGGCCTCGCCGGCGATCGCCTTGGCGAGCAGCGTCTTGCCGGTGCCCGGCGGGCCGACCATCAGCACGCCGCGCGGAATCTTGCCGCCGAGCTTCTGGAACTTGGACGGATCGCGCAGGAACTCGACGAGTTCGGACACTTCCTCCTTGGCCTCGTCGCAACCGGCGACGTCGGCGAAGGTGACCTTGGTCTGCTCCTCGCTCAGCAACTTGGCGCGCGATTTGCCGAAGGACATCGCGCCCTTGCCGCCGCCCTGTTGCATCTGCCGCATCATGAAGAACCAGAAGCCGATGATCAGCGCGACCGGCAACAGCTGGATCAGGATGTACCCCAGCGAGATGCCGCTCGACGGCGGTGCCTGGTCGATCGCGACGTTGTGGTTCATCAGGTCGTCGATCATGCGGTCGTCGCGCCGCGGTGCGATCACCGTGCCCGTCTGCCCGCCCTTGGTCTTGAACGTGATGGTGCGCTCGTCCTCGGCGATCTTCACCGAACCGATCTGATCGCGGCGGACCTGCTCCATGAACTGCGAGTACTGGACGTCCTGGCCGCCGGCGGCGCCGGTGCGGGGGCTGAAGCTCTGGAAGACCACCATCAGCACGATGGCGACCACCACCCAGAGCAACAGATTCTTGACCAGATCGTTCATGTGATTGTTCGACTCTTCATTAGGTGGAGCGAGAAAACCGTCGCCACGCCGGCCGATGGTACTACGGCCATGTGGTGCCGCCGTTCATGGTCCCGAGGCCCGGAGCGGCGTCCGCTCAGCGCGGCCGCTTGCCCTGGGCCAGGGCGTAGACCTCCGGCGAGCGCTGCCGGGAAGCAGCCGGCTTGCGGATCGAGAGCTTCTCGTACCGCTGCCTCAGGTCCTTCACGTAGGCGTCGAAATCGGTGCCTTGGAACAGCTTGATGAGGAAGGTGCCACCGGTGCGCAGGTGGTCGTCGGCGAACGCCATCGCCAGCTCGGCCAGGTGCATCGCCCGTGGCTGGTCGACAGCGTCGATACCGCTCTTGTTGGGGGCCATGTCCGACAACACAAGGTCCACCTGCTGGCCGCCGAGCGCAGCCTCGAGCGCGGCCAGCACCGAATCCTCACGAAAATCGCCGTGCAGGAACTCGACTCCGGCCAGCGACGGCATCTCCAGGATGTCGAGCGCGATCACCCGTCCGCTGTCGCCCAAGGCCTGCCGGACCCACTGCGACCAGCCACCGGGCGCGGCTCCCAGGTCGACGACCACCATGCCTGGCTTCAGCAGCCGGCTGCGCTCGACCAGTTCCTCGAGCTTGTAGGCCGCACGCGAGCGCAGGCCCTCGGCCTGCGCTTTCTTCACGTAGGGGTCGGAGAAGTGTTCCTTCAGCCAGCGCTGGCTGCTTTTGCTGCGGGAGGCCATTGCCGGCTCGTCGGGCTGAACGGAGGACGCGAACGGCCATGATATCCTGCGGGCCGTTTTCATTCCTGCGACCGGTTCATCCATGAGTAACGTCCTGACCGCTGCCCAGACCCGTTTTCTGCGCGGCCAGGCCCATGGCATCAAGGCCATGCTGCAGGTGGGCGGCAAGGGCATCACCGATGCGCTGGTCGCCGAGATCGATGCCGCGCTCGAGCATCACGAACTGATCAAAGTGAAGGTCGGGGCGGCCGACCGCGAGGCCCGCGACGCGATGACCGCAGAACTGGCCGAGCGCACCGCCAGCGCGCTGGTCCAGCGCATCGGCCACGTCGCCGTGCTCTACCGGCAGAGCCGCGACCGCCGCCAGATCGTGCTGCCGCGGGCCTGAGCAGCCGGTTCGCGCCGATGCAGCTCAGCCTCGAAACGCCCGATTTCGATTACGTCCTGCGCGGCGCCGACGGCACCAGTGCGCGGGTCAACGATCGCCTGCTGACCCGCAGTTTCATCGTCGCGCCGCGCGCGCTGGTCGAGGACTGGCCGGCCACCTCGGTGCGCACGCTCGATCTCGACGCCCTCGCCCCGGTCCTGGCGCTCGAGCCGGAAGTGATCCTGCTGGGGACCGGCGCCACGCAGGCCTTCCCGCCGGCGGCGACAATGGCCGCCTGCCTGTCGCGCGGCGTCGGCCTGGAAGCGATGACCAATGCGGCCGCGGCGCGTACGTTCAACGTGCTGGCCGGCGAAGGCCGGCGGGTGGTGGCGGCGTTCGTGTTGGACGGCGGCGCGTGGTGATCGCTGATTGACGTCAGCGACTCACCGCTGACATCGACGCCTCACGCCTTCACGCCTGCCCCCTTACGTACGCCGGCTCACCGAGCCGGGAGGTACGACAGCGGATCGACCGGCTTGCCGTTGTAGCGAATCTCGAAATGCAGCATGTCGCGCGCCGCGCCGCTGCGGCCCATCTCGGCGATCTGCTGGCCGGCACGGACGCGCTCGCCCTCGTTGACCCGGCGGGTGCGGTTGTGGCCATAGGCCGACAGCCATTGCTCATCGTGCTTGACGATGATCAGCTCGCCGTAGCCAACCAGGCCCGAACCCGAATACACCACCACGCCGTCGGCGGACGCACGGACCGGTTGCCCGCCGGTGCCGGCGATATCGATGCCCTGCTTGGTGGGTTCGTTGGCGACATAGCGCGCGATCAACTGCCCGTCGGTCGGCCACTGCCATTGGAACGGGCTGCGTGCCGGCGGTGGCGCGGGCGGCTGCGGCGCCGACTGCGTCGGCCGGACCGGCTGCCGTCCGCCTCCGGACGACGCCGCGGTGGCCGTGCCGCGCCCGCCCGGATACAGACGCAACCGCTGGCCGGGATAGATGGTGTACGGCGGCGGGATGCTGTTCCAGGTCGCCAGGTCCAGCACGCTGATGCCATTGCCCGACGCGATGCGGTAGAGCGTGTCGCCACGCTGCACCACCACGCTCTGACCGGGCTTGGGCGTCGAGACGCGCGTCGCCCCACCCTCCCGGACCACCCGGCTGCTGCCGCAACCGACGAGCAACAGGGCCGTCAACACCAGTACCACGATCCTCATCGGCGAAACTCCATCCAGACCAGTCCGACCGCGACCAGGCCGACCATCAGCCAGCCCAGCCACTCGATGTAGCGCCGCAGGATCGGCTCCACGCGCGGGCCGCCCCAGGCCATCAGTCCGGCCACAAGGAAGAACCGCGCGCCGCGCCCGACCAACGAGCCGGCGATGAACGGTAACAGCCCGACACCGAGCGAACCCGACGCGATCGTGAACACCTTGTACGGAATCGGCGTGAAGGCGGCGAGGAAAACGAAGACGAAACCGTGCCGCAGGAACAGCGCCTGCACCTGCTCGAAAGCAGGCTGCCAGCCCATGCGCACGATCCATGGCCAGACCAGATCGAGCGCGTAGTGACCGATGACGTAGCCCAAGAGGCCACCGATCACCGACCCGAGGGTGCACAGCAACGCGTAACGCCACCAATTCCGGGGCTGGGCCAGCGCCATCGGCGCGAGCATCACGTCGGGCGGGATCGGGAACACCACCGATTCGGCCGCGCTCATCGCAGTGAGGTAACGCGGCGCATGACGATGCCGGGACCAGGACAGCACGCGCTCGTAGAGCGCTTCGAACAGGCGCATCAGTCGATATACCCCGAAAGCAACGGCACGAACGCCACCGCTGCCACATCCTGCTGCACGAGTCGACCGTCGGCCTGCTTGTGCAGCACCAACAGCCGCTGCGCACCCGCCGCGCCGACCGGCGCGACCAGCGTGCCGCCGTCGGCGAGCTGCGCGGTCAGCGCATCGACCAGCGCAGGGCCTGCAGCAGTGACCACGATGCCGTCGAACGGGCCGTTCTCCGGCCAGCCGATGCGGCCGTCGTCGTGCTTGCTGCGAACGTTGAGGCCGAGCGAGCGGAAGCGCTTGCGCGCCACGCGCAGCAGCTCGCCGATGCGTTCGACCGTGTGCACCTCGATGCCCAGCGCGGCGAGGATCGTCGCCTGGTAGCCCGAGCCGGTGCCCACTTCGAGCACCTTGCGCGGCATGCCGTTGGCCAGCAGCGCCTCGGTCATGCGCGCGACCACCCAGGGCTGGGAGATTGTCTGGCCATGGCCGATCGGCAGCGCGGTGTCCTCGTAGGCGCGGGTCGCCAGCGCCTCATCGACGAACAGGTGCCGGGGCACGGTACGGATCGCGTTGAGCACGCGCTCATCGGAAATTCCGCCGCCCGGATGCGCGCCATCGCGCAGTCGCTCGATCAGGCGGTCGCGCACGCGCTGCGAGGTCATGCCCACGCCCAACGCCTCGGGTTGCAGCCGCAAGCGCGCCATCATGCCTGCGTCGCCCGGAGCCCGGCCTCCAGTCCGCCGACCCAGCTGGCGACATGCTCGAGCGCCTGGTATCGGGTGAGATCGACATGGATCGGGCTGATCGAGATATGCCGCGTGCGCACGGCGTGGAAATCGGTGCCGGGGCCGGCGTCCTGTTCGGGGCCGGCAGCGCCGATCCACCAGAATGTCCGCCCGCGCGGGTCGACGATCGGCGTGCAGCCTTCGGCACGGTGGCGATTGCCCAGCCGCGTGACCTCGAAGCCGGCGAGCGCGTCCCAGGCGACATCGGGCACGTTGACGTTGAGGATCGTGTCGGCCGGCAGCGGATCGGCCTTGAGCCGGGCGACGATCTCGACCGCCGCGCGCGCGGCGGTTTGGTAATGGCGGCCGTCGTGATTGGCCGTGACCAACGACATCGCGACCGCAGGCAAGCCGCAGAAGCGCCCCTCCATCGCCGCAGCGACGGTGCCCGAATAGATGACATCATCGCCGAGATTGGCGGTGTTGTTGATGCCCGACACGACGATGTCGGGTTCGCGCTCGAGCAGGCCGGTCATCGCCACGTGCACGCAGTCGGTCGGCGTGCCATGGACCCGCCAGGTCGTCTCATCGAGCTGCACCACGCGCAACGGCAGGTCGAGTGTGAGCGAGTTGCTGGCCCCGGAGCGGTCGCGATCGGGGGCAACGATCAGCACCTCGTGTCCTGCATCGCGCAGCCCCTGGGCGAGGATCCGGATGCCCGGTGCGTCGACGCCATCGTCGTTGCTGACCAGTACGCGCATGAACGTTTCCGAAAGCCCCCTGCGGTTGGCGAAGCGGACATGATAGCGGATGCGTCCCACGCGCCCCAGCTTGCGCGGACGCGCGATCCTGCGCACGACCGGCGTCCGCGCTACGCTGATGCCATGAGCCGCAATCACGACGCGCCCGACGACGACGATGCCGCGCTGTTCCGCGCCGCCATTGGCGCGGTACGCGAACTGCCCAGCGCCCCGCCGCCGCCGCAGGCGCCCCGCCCGCGCCCGGCCACGCGCATGGCCGAGCGCGACGACGAGGAGGCGCGCAGCGAGTTCCGGCAGTTACTCGACGGCCCGCTGCTGCAGGGCGGCGATGCGATGCAGTACCGTCGCGACGATGTTCCCGCCCGGGTGCTGCGCCGGCTCGGCCGCGGCGAGTACGCGGCCCAGGAAGAACTCGATCTGCACCATGCCGATGCCGCCCAGGCGACCGCGCTGCTGCGGCTATTCCTGCGCGACGCGATCGATGCCGGCGTGGGTTGCGTGCGCATCGTGCACGGCAAGGGCATGAACTCCTCGCCCGACGCGCCGGTCATCAAGAACCTGGTCGATCGCCTGCTGCGCCAGCGCGGCGATGTGCTCGCATTCCACAGCGCGCCCGGCGCCCAGGGCGGCACCGGCGCGGTGCTGGTGCTGCTGCGCCCGCGGCGCTGACCGGCCGGCAGACGCTGCAAACCGGCAGAACCGGGGTGAAATGGACAATTAGTGTAGCGAAAAAGGAAAAAGTACCCCCGGTTTGCGGGTTTTAAGGCGGCCCGGGAACACCCCTAAAAAATGGGC
>NZ_JBDJMU010000005.1:0-191384 GCF_039674105.1 Luteimonas sp. TWI596 | reverse complement strand
TGCGCTCGACCTGAAGCACTGCGCGCTCTTCCGCGCTCAGGTGGCTGTACTGTTTTCCCATCGCGACACCCTACACTCCGCCGGGTGTTGCACTTGGAAGTTGAGTCTGCCCAGCCGACGGACGCCGGGCAATTAGATTTTTGACGAATGATTGAGTGGTACCCAATGAATGGCGTTAGGGACAATTCTTCGTGATGCCCAGCGCATGGCCGCTTCTGGGAATTCGTCGGAGAGTGCTAGCGTAGCCGCTCGTCTGAACGGCCCGTTCCAATGCGCCTTCCCGCCCGTTGACTAGATATGGGTGCCAAGCTCGCTACGATCTTTGATCTGTTCGACCCGCATGATGAAACGCCCCCACTCACGAGCATCGCTCCGGCCTTCCGCTTTCGGGCACGGCGCTCGAACGGATGGGCACACCGGCCTCGGCGCTGCCGCATGCCGAAGCCTATCTGCGGATCATCTTCCTGGCGGTGCCGTTCCTGTATGCGTTGGCGTTCCTGTCGGCGATCCTGCGCGGCGCCGACGACGCGCGCACCCCATTT
Source organism: Luteimonas sp. TWI596 (assembly GCF_039674105.1). Taxonomy (NCBI): domain Bacteria; kingdom Pseudomonadati; phylum Pseudomonadota; class Gammaproteobacteria; order Lysobacterales; family Lysobacteraceae; genus Luteimonas; species Luteimonas sp. TWI596. Next base: position 190,842 of record NZ_JBDJMU010000005.1, on the reverse strand, counting down.
CTGCTCCTGCTGCTGGTGGTCGCATTGGAGATCGTGCTGGTGCCGCTGCGCTGTTCGGCATCGACAAAGGCTACGACTGGCTGACCATCGGCCACATCGGGAATCTGATGGGCGCACTGAAGGTCGAGCACCACGGCACCCAGAACCAGCGCTTCGACTACGAGGAGTTCTCGCTGCAGTTCCGGCAGCAGTTCGGGTACTCGCTGGAAAGCAAGCAAGCCTGAAAGCGGCCTCGAGGCGCGGCGAACCCACCGCGCCTGCAGCACGCCTTGACGCGGGCGGCCCGGCGCCCGCGTGACGCCCAAGGCCTCCAGCGTCGCCTTAGTGGCGCGACGGCGCGCCGTGCTGCGCGATCCATGTCAGGTAGGACTCCAGCCAGCCCTGCATGAAATCGCGGCTGGCCTTGCCGAAGCCGCCGTCGTCGTCGAAGACGCCGTCCTTGGCGTGCAGGAAGACCTCGGGCTGGCCCAGGGTCGGCATGTCCAGATAGGCGAGGATGTTGCGCAGGTGCTGCTGGGCGAGCGCCGAGCCGATGCTGCCGATCGAGGCCCCGAGAACGCCGGCCGGCTTGCCTGCCCACACGCTCTGGCCGTAGGGCCGCGAGCCGTGGTCGATCGCGTTCTTCAGTACGCCAGGCACCGAGCGGTTGTACTCGGGCGTGACGAACAGCACCGCGTCGGCGCCGCGCACCGTATCGCGCAGGCGCACGACCTGCGCCGAGGGTGCGTCGTCGTCGTCCTGGTTGTAGAGCGGCAGGTCGCCGATCTCCACGTGCACGAACGTCGCAAGGTCGGCGGCGAGACGTTCGAGGGCGTTGGCCAGACGGCGGTTGATCGAGGCCTTGCGCAGGCTGCCGACGAGCACGGCGATTCTGGGTGCGGGCATGGGGAACTCCTTGTGGGTGGAAGGGCGCGACTGGGGCATCGGCGACCAATGCCCCCACACCATGCCCCACGCATTCGGGGATCGGGATGAAATGAACAGCCGGCCAGGCGTCCACCCGGCCCGGCAGGCCGAGCGAAGCATCGCCACCCCGCCCAGCGGCACCGTGCGCAACGTACGCAAGCCCTTCGCGCACCGTCAGGATGCCGACGCAGGCTCAAGTTCACCGCTGCCCAGCCGTTGGTACTAAGCTGTCGCCGTCCAATCGGACGGGGCAGGCCTGCCCGTCCTGACATCCAGTCGCGCGCGCCGAAGGGGGAACTTCGGCATCCCGCCAGCGGATGCGGCGTGCAGACCTGCGGCCTGTCTTCGCCCTTGTTCCGACTTCGAGCGCCTTATGATCGCCACGCTTCTCGTCGGCATGCTGTGTGCCTACCTGCTGAGCTTCTCGGTGATGTTCCTGCTCATCAGCAGGCGCTTGGGCCGCGACAGGATGGGGACAGATGCCTTCGCCGTGGGCAACCTGATCCTCGGCGCTGCGTACATGCTGCAGTTGCTGGAAGGCTCGGTGGGGCTGAGCTGGATGGGCGTGTTGAATCATGCGCTCACACTCGGCGCACTGCTGGCCTACAGCGTGGGCGGCCTGCGCTTCTTTGGTCGGCCGACGCCACTGCTCCGGCCGCTGGCTGCGCTCGGGCTGGGCCATGTGGTCGTGCAGATCCTGGTGGAATGGGCCTGGGGACCGGTGGCGCGCTACGCGCTGCTTTCGGCAGTGTGTGCCCTGTGGTTCGTTGGCATGGTGGTCGTGCTGGTGGCGGGCCTGCGTACGTTCGCCCGCGATCTTCGCGCTGAGGCGCTGCTGCTTGCCGCGCTGATCAGCGGCATCGGGGTATTGAACGCGCTCAAACTGGCCAAGTTGCTGGCCGGTGGCCTGGCGACGCTGCACATGGATGGACAGTTCCAGGTGGTTTTCTACGTTTACATGTGTTCGCTGGCGACCATCATTCCACCGTTCATCGTCTGGCTCGTTCTGCGCCGCCTGACCGACCGGCTTCGCGACATGGCCGCGCGCGATCCGCTGACGCAGTTGCTCAATCGCCGCGGCTTGACCGAGGCACTCAAGATGCAACAGCGGCATTCGAACGGCGCTCGCCTGCTGCTGATCGATCTCGATCACTTCAAGCGCATCAACGACCAATACGGTCACCACACGGGTGACGCCGTGCTCTGCGCCATCAGCGATGTCCTGCGTGAGGCTGTCCGCGCGGAGGATCTCGTATGCCGGATGGGCGGGGAGGAGTTCGCCGTGGTCTGCCCAGGCGCCGACGAGGCCACCGCAGGCGGCGTGGCCGAGCGCATCCGCCAAGCCGTCGTATCGACGGCCCGGCTCCAGACGCCGGATGGCGAGGCGTTGCGCTGCACCGTCACCGTGGGCATCTCGGGGCGCTTCGACGACGATGCGTCGCTGGAGCAGGCGATGCAGGTGGCGGACGCGGCGCTCTATCGCGGCAAGCACGCGGGGCGCAACCGGGTGGAATGGGGCGACACGAGCACGAACCAGAACCGGGGTCAGAGTGCACTTTCTGAAGTGCCCGTCCTTGCCGGGGTCATTTGCGATCCCTGACTGGCGACTGGTCAATGAAAGTGACCGCCCCTTCACGCGCGCCACCCCCAGCCGACTGCACCCTCACCGCATCACGATCCCCGGCCAGCTTGAATGCGCCGATGTCACGACGCCAAGCCACCCCAGCCACCGACCGCCCGCGCGACCTGACCCGCGGTCCGATCGCCACCACGCTGCTGGTCTTCGCGCTGCCGATCCTCGGCGGCAATGCCTTGCAGTCGCTCAACGGCTCGGTCAATGCGATCTGGATCGGCCGGTTCCTGGGCGAGGATGCGATCGCGGCGATCGCCAATGCCAACAACATCCTGTTCTTCCTGCTGGGCGCGGTGTTCGGCGTCGGCATGGCCGCGACGATCCTCGTCGCACAGGCCATCGGCCGCGACGACCTCACCGCGGCCAAGCGCGCGATCGGCACCAGCGCGACGTTCTTTGTGAGCGTGTCGGTCCTCGTCGCGCTCGCCGGCCTGCCGCTTTCGGGACCGGTGCTCGACTGGATGGGCACGCCGGCGTCGGCACTGCCGCATGCCGAGGCGTACTTGCGGATCATCTTCCTGGCGGTGCCGTTCCTGTACGCGCTCGCGTTCCTGTCGGCGATCCTGCGCGGCGCCGGCGATTCGCGCACCCCGTTTTTGTTCCTGCTGCTGGTGGTCGCGCTGGACATCGTGCTGGTGCCGCTGCTGCTGTTCGGGGTCGGCCCGTTGCCGGAGATGGGCATGGCCGGCGCGGCGGCCGCGAACCTGATCGCCAACGCGCTGGGGCTGGTGGCGATGCTGGCCTGGCTGCGGCACCGTCGCCATCGGCTCTGGATCGGCCGCGACGAGCGCGCGCTGTATCGCCCGGACTGGACGATCGTTCGCGCACTGCTCGCCAAGGGGCTGCCGATGGGTTTGCAGATGGTGATGCTGTCGGCGGCGATGATCGCGATGATCGCAATGGTCAACGCGCACGGCGTCGAGACCACCGCCGCCTACGGCGCCGCGCTGCAGCTGTGGACCTATGTACAGATGCCCGCAATGGCGATCGGCGCGGCGTGCTCGACGATGGCGGCCCAGAATGTGGGCGCCGGCCATTGGGACCGCGTGGGCCGGGTCGCCAAGACCGGCGTGGCGATCAACTTCCTGATGACCGGCGTTTTGATTGCGGTGTTGATCGGCCTCGACCGCCACGCGCTGGCGCTGTTCCTGCCCGAGGCCAGCGCCGCGCTGGAGGCCGCACGCCACCTCAATCGCATCGCAATCTGGTCGTTCCTGTTCTTCGGCGTGACCTTCGTGCTGTTCGGCGTGGTGCGCTCGACCGGCGCGGTGCTGCCGCCGCTGCTGATCCTGGGGGCAACCCTGTGGGGCGTGCGGGTGCCGTTCGCCACCTGGCTGCAGCCCACGCTCGGCGCCGATGCGATCTGGTGGAGCTTTCCGGCCAGCGCGCTGGTGGCGATGCTGCTGGCGGTCGGCTACTACCGCTGGGGCGGCTGGCGTGCGGCGCGCATGCTCGCCGATGAACAGGTCGCGATCCCGGCCGAAGTCCCGGCCCCGCCGCCGGCCCCAGTCGCTGGCATGCCGCCGTGCCGAGCGCAGACGACGGCCGACTGAGGACCTGAACAGCCCGGCTACAAAGCGTATTGACGCCGACATACGCCCGCCCGCTGTAGGAAGGACATCTGCCCGCTTCCTGGAAGACGTCCATGCGCCCCGCTCCCTTGCTGACCGCCGTGCTGGCCTGCGCCGGCCTCGCAGCCCCCGTCGCGGCGCAACAGCTGCGCAATCCGGCCGATCCGCCGCCTGCCGCGGTCGCGCGGCCCGCAGCGCCCGCGCCCGCGCCACAGCAACTGCGCCCGCAGGCCCCCCCGCCACCGGCCGCCACGCTGCGCGCGCCGCAGCCGACGCGGCAACTCTCGAACGATGTCACCCGCCCGGTCACGCCCACCCCAGCGCTGTCGCAGCGCGAGCGCTGCCTGCAGACCGCGCGCAGCGCCGTGCAACCGGTGTCCGACCAGCGTGTCGCCGCGGCCCAGCGCGGGCTGGCCGCCACGCAGGCGCAGCGCGCGGCGACCGGCGCTGTCGGCGCCGATCCGACCGACCGCTCGGGCCTGCGCGCGCAACAGGAGAACCAGCAGCGCGCGATCGCGCGCGAACGCGATGCCGCCGCCCAGCAGCTGCGGGTCGCGCAGGCCAACTGCAACTAAAAGCCGGCGTCAGGCGGCGGGCGCGTCGCCCGGCGCCTTCGCCGCAGCGCGGGCCAGCCAATCGGGCAGCGCGCGGCGGCCGATGCCCTGCGCCCGGGCCTGCTGCAACTGCGCCAGCATGTAGGCGCGGCGGGCGGGGTCGTCACCGGCGAACGACAGCGCCAGGTCGCGGTCCATCCAGCGCCGGAACACCACGAACAGGACGACATGCAGTGCCAGCGCCAAGGCACTGACCACCACGACGATGGCCACGTCCATCAGTACGAACGTCCCAGCGCTTTGCGCCGCCGGCTCACTGCCAGCCCGGCATCCGCGCGCGGTCGAGCCCGGCGGTTTCGAACACCGCCGTGCGGGTGCCGCCGGCCTTGACCGGGAAGGCGATCGAGAGCGTCTTCGCGCCATCGAGCAGACGCCACAACGCCTTCTCGTCGTCGATGAACATCGCGATCGCCTCGTCGGTCTGCGGCCGGTTGGCCGCCATGCGGCGCGGCGCGGCCTCGTCCACCGTCACCTCGACCCGGCAGCTGGGATAGCAGTCGAAATCCCCGGCTTCCAGCACCAGGTAGCTGCTGCGCCCCCACGAGGGATGGTCGCGGAAGATCAGCCGCACGGGCTTGGCCCCGCTGCCGTCGACGTCGACCGGCTGGCGCGCATAGATCGCCGCCGAGACCTGTTGCCCGCCGTCGGCAGGCCGGGTGTCGTAGCTCCACAAGGCCGCCGTCCGCGCCTGCTCGCGCACCGCGTCGCCGCGGCTGCGGACTTCATCGAACTTCGCCCGCACGCGGCCGGCCGCCTCGGTCTGGGGGTAGCGCGACAGCAGCACGTCGGCCTGGGCCTTGGCCAACGCCCAGTTCTCGGCGGCGACGGCGGCTTCGAAGTCGCGTTCGCCGGCGACCGCCTGTTGCTCGTTGGCTTGCGCTTGGGCCTGGGCCTGAGCGGCAGCCTGCGCCTCGCGGTCCTGGCAACCGGCAAGCGCCAGCGATGCGACGAACAGGGCGGCAGCGAGCGGGCGGGCAACGGCGGGCATGGGCATGTCCTCGATTCTTCGGCGGGGCGCCGCCACGACAGCGCGCGCCGCATCAGCGTAGCAGGCGTCCGCACCGCGGCGCCCATCCAAAACGCACGCGGCCGCCCGAAGGCGGCCGCGCAGGACGGCACCGGCCGTCAGTTGGCCGCGGGGGCGGCCTCGTCGACCGCAGGCGCGGAGGGATCGACCGCCGGGGCCGGCTTGGCCTCGTCGATCACCTTCTCCACCGAGCCGGTCGTGATCGGGTGGTAGCCCGGACGCGCCTTGGCGAAGATCTCCTTGGCCAGCGCCAGGCCGGACTCGGTCTGCACCAGCGCGTCGTAGATCGGCATGATCAACTTGCGACGGCCGACACGCGCGGTGAACTCGGCCAATGCCGCGTTCGCCTCGGTGTAGCCGCTGCGCACGGCCAGCGGATACCAGCGCATCGCGATCTCGCCGTTGCCCGTGCCGGTGAAGTGGTAGGCGCCGTCGAGCTGGGCCATCTGCTCGTGGGTCAGCGTCGCCGGCAGGCTGTCGAGGAAATGCAGCCACTCCTGCGTCGACCAGGCATCGGTGATCTGGCGCGGCGGCAGTTGCGCGCTGCCCAGCCACGCCAGCCGCGCGGAGTCGACGATGCCGAAGTTGCGCGACATCACCTGCGGCGCCGAGGCCGGGATGCCCGGGCCGTAGACCCATTCCTGGATCTCGGCATCACTGACGGTGCCGGGATACTTGTCGAACAGATGTTCCTTCGCGTACGCCAGGAACTGCTCGGTGGTGATGCTCTGGAACGCGAAATGGTCGAAGTAGCCGCGCAGGAACGCATCGAACGGCTCGCGGCCGAAGCGCTGCTCGAGGAACTGCAGGAACCAGGCGCCCTTGTCGTAGGCCACCGCGCTCAGCGCGTCGTCGGCGTCGAGCACCGTGCCCGGTTTCACCGCCAGCGCCTGCACCGGCTCGGGCATCGAGACAATGCTCTCCTTGAGCGCATTGCGGGCGATCACGAACTCCATGTCGCTGGTCTCCTTGCCGTAGACCGATTCGACGATGCGGTTCTCCACGTAGCTGGTGAAGCCCTCGTTGAGCCAGCCGTGCTTGGCGCTGGAGAACGTCACCAGGTTGCCCGACCAGCTGTGCGCGAGCTCGTGGGCGACCAGCGAAACCAGCGACTTGTCGCCGACGATGACGGTCGGGGTGATGAACGACAGGCGCGGGTTCTCCATGCCGCCGTAGGGGAACGACGGCGGCAGGATCAGCAGGTCGTAGCGCTCCCAGCGGTAGGGGCCATAGAGCTGCTCGGTGGTGGCGATCATCTTCTCGGTGTCGGCGAACTCGGCCACCGCGCGGTCGATCGTGGCCGGCTCGGCCCAGATGCCGCTGCGCTCGGAGATCGGCTTGAACACCAGGTCGCCGGCCGCGATCGCCATCAGATAGGACGGGATCTTCTGCGGCATCTTGAACGTGTAGTCGCCGTCGCGCTGGGCGGCCGGATCGTTGTCCGCACTCATGAGCACCATCACGTCCGGACGCGAGGTCACGTGCGCGCTGTAGGTGTAGCGGATCGCCGGCGTGTCCTGCAGCGGCACCCACGAGCGGGCATGGATCTGCTGCGACTGGCTGAACATGAAGGGCAGCTTCTTGCCTTCGGTCATCTCCGGCGTCAGCCACTGCAGGCCCGAGGCGTCGGGCGAGGTGGTGTAGGTCACGCGGATCCGGGCATTGCGGTCCGGGGCCTGGATCGTCAGCTTGCTGCCCAGGGTGGCGTCGGCATCGGCCAGCGCGTAGTGCAGCGGCTGCCACTGCCCGCCGGCCTCGCCTTCGACCTTGTCGATCGTCAGCGCGCGCGTATCGAGCACCAGCTCGGTCGCCGCCGGATCCGTCCACTGCAGCGTGTAGGTCGCGGTCCCGGCAATGGTGCGGGCGTCGAAGTCGAGCGCCAGGTCCAGCGCCAAGTTCTCGGTGACGACCTTGTCGGGCTCGGCATAGGAATGCTCGTCACGGTCGGCGGCCTCGGCCGGCGGCTTTTCGCTGGCCGGCGGTGTCGGCGCGGTGCCGGCCTCGGGCTTGCAGCCGCCGATCACCAGGGCCGACAGGGACAACAGCAGCACCGAGGCCAGCTGCGGGAAACGGAACGGGGGAATTCGGATCACGGAACGTCTCGCGGCGGAAGAACCGACGCGCAGTCTACTCCGTCGCCCCGCGCCGCCTGCTGACACCCCGGCCGTGCACGTCCCGGCGACCGGGTACGTTGCAGCCTACGCGCATGAACGAGGCCACATTCGGCGATTGGGACGGCAGCCCCGCCCAGGCGCGCGCCCTGCAATCGCGCCTGGCTGCGCAGGTCGTGCTCCAGGACAGGCTGCCGGCGCGCGTTCGCTGGATCGGCGGCTTCGACGTGGGGTTCGAGGACGCCGGCGCCGTCACCCGCGCCGCGGCGGTGCTGCTGGATGCGCAATCGCTGCAGCCGGTCGAAACCCATGTCGCCCGCCTGCCGACCCGCATGCCCTACGTGCCCGGACTGCTGAGCTTCCGCGAGCTGCCGGCCTTGCTGGCTGCGCTCGCGCAGCTGTCGCAGACGCCCGACCTGGTGTTCGTGGACGGTCAGGGCATCGCACATCCGCGGCGCCTGGGCATCGCGGCGCACTTCGGTGTGGCCACCGGCCTGGCCAGTATCGGCGTGGCCAAGAAGCGCCTGGCCGGCCAGTTCGAACCACCGGGCGATGCGCCAGGCGACCGGTCGCCGCTGCGCGACCGCGGCGCGCACATCGGCTGGGCGCTGCGCAGCCGCGCACGCTGCAACCCACTGATCGTCTCGCCCGGGCACCGGATCTCGGTCGACGGCGCGCTGGGCTGGACGTTGCGCTGCCTGCGTGGTTACCGTCTGCCCGAACCGACCCGGCTGGCCGACCGGCTCGCCTCGCGCCGCGGCGCCATCGAGGTCGCGGCCACGCTGTTGTGAGGCGCGGCTTCAAGGCGCACCGCGCAGGCACGTTGCTTCGTCGCACGCTGCGAGCAGGCGCGGCTCGCGCTCGTCCTGCGCTGTTTCGGGCCGGCGCCACGCCGGCCGTCGGGCGTCAGGCCTTGAAGCCGTCGTGGATCGCGACGATGCCGGCCGACAGGTTGCGGTAACGGCAGCGCACGAAGCCGGCCGCGTCCATCATCGACTTGAGCTCGTCCTGCGGCGGATGCTTGCGGATCGACTCGGCCAAGTAGCGGTAGCTGTCGGCGTCGCCGGCGAACAGCCGCCCCAGCCGCGGCAGCACCTGGAACGAGTGGAAGTCGTAAAGCGGGCGGAACCACTCGGGCTTGACCTGGGAGAACTCCAGCACGCGCGCCTGGCCGCCGACGCGCAGCACACGCTGCATCTCGCGCAGCGCCGCGTCCTTGTCGGTGACGTTGCGCAGGCCGAAGGCAATGGTCACCAGATCGAAGCTGTTGTCGGGAAACGGCAGCGTCTCGGCGTTGCACTGCACATACTCGAAGCCGCGCACCTGCCCGCGATCGGTCATGCGGTCGCGCCCGGTGCGCAGCATCGCCGCATTGATGTCGCCGAGCACCAGTTCGCCCGATTCGCCGACCCGGCTCTTGAGCAGGGCCGCGATATCGCCGGTGCCGCCGGCCAGGTCGAGCACGCGGTCGCCGCGGCGCACCTGCGCGGTCGCGACGAAATAGCGCTTCCACACCCGGTGGATGCCCAGGCTCATCAGGTCGTTCATCAGGTCGTAGTTGCCTGCGACCGAGGAGAACACCTGGCCGACCAGCTTCTGCTTTTCGCCGGTGGGGACGTCGCGGAAGCCGAAATGGGTGGTGCCGGGTCTGGAGGATTCGTCGCTCATGGGCCGATTATCCCTCATTCGGGGCCGGTGCGATCCGCAGGCGCCCGACCCGGCGCCGTTCCAGCGATTCGACCCGCAGCACGTGGCCGTCGATGGTCACCTCGTCGCCTTCTGCCGGCATCCGGTCCAGGGCGTGGACCACCAGCCCGGACAGGGTCACGTAGGTCGGGCTGGTCGGCAGGCTCAGGCCGGTCGCCAGCGCCACGTCCTGCATCGACATCGAGCCGTCGACCAGCCATGCACCGTCCTCGCCCCGCACCGCGCCATAGTCGGCGTCCTGGGTATCGGCCAGGTCGCCGGCGATCGTGGCCAGCAGGTCGTTCGCGGTGACCATGCCTTCGATGCTGCCGTACTCGTCGACGACGACCGCGATCGGGAGTGGATGGGCGCGGATCTGCTCGAGCACGCGCAAGGTCGACGTGCCCTCCGGCACGACCAGCGGCTCGCGGACGAACTCGGTCACGTTCAATGCCCGGCCCTGCAGCACGCTCGACAACAGGTCGCTGCTCTGCACGACGCCCAGCAGGCGGTCGAGCTCGCCGTCGCAGACCAGCAGGCGCGTGTGCGGCGACTGCACCAGCCGCTCGGTCGCATGCCCCAGCCCGCGCGTGGCGTCGATCCATTCGATGTCGCCGCGCACCGTCATCACGCTCGACACCGGTCGCTCGGCCAGGGTCAGCACACTGCGGATCATGTCGTGCTCGGCCGCCTCCAGGCGCTCGCCATCGGGCGCCTGCTCGGCCGGCTCGATGGCGCCGCCCTCGCTCGCCGTGTCCGGACGCGCGCCGAGCAGACGCAGCACCGCGTCGGCCGTGCGCTGGCGGAACGGCAGCTGGCGCACGTGGCGCTCGCGGTTGTAGCGCGACCACTGATTGAACGCCTCGATCAGGATCGAGAACACGATCGCCGCGTACAGGTAGCCCTTCGGAATCTTGAAGCCCAGCCCCTCGGCGACGAGGCTGAAGCCGATCATCAGCAAGAAGCCCAGGCACAGCACGACGACCGTCGGATGGCGGCTGACGAAGCGCGTCAACGGTTTGCTGGCCAGCATCATGACCGCCATCGCGATGATCACCGCGGCGTACATCACACCCAGGTGCTCGACCATGCCGACCGCGGTGATCACCGAGTCGAGCGAGAACACCGCATCGAGCACGACGATCTGCGCGACCACGACGCCGAACGCGGCATAGGCCTTCTTGCCGCCGCTGTCGTGCTCCCGGCCCTCGAGCCGCTCGTGCAGTTCCATCGTCGCCTTGAACAGCAGGAACAGGCCGCCCACGAGCAGGATCAGGTCGCGCCCGGAGAACGCGTGTTCCCAGACCGAGAACAGCGGCGCGGTCAGCTTCATGATCCACGCCAACAACGCCAGCAGCACCAGGCGCATCAGCAGCGCCAGGGTCAGTCCGATGATGCGTGCCTTGTCGCGCTGCTCGGGAGGCAGCTTGTCGGCAAGGATGGCGATGAACACCAGGTTGTCGATGCCCAGGATGATCTCCAGGATCACCAAGGTCGCCAGACCCATCCAGATCGTCGGGTCGGCCAGCCATTCCATAGGTGTTCTTGCATCGCGTGCGGAGAGGAGCGCGGATTCTGCCACGCGAATGTTAAGAATTTGCCGCGGCCGGCGCGCCCGCTCGACCGCATCGCACAGGCACGTCAGACTGCAGGCCCCGCGCTGCCACGACCGCCCCATGATCGCCACGCCCGACTACCGCGCCCTGCTCGACACCGCCATCGCCGAAGCCCGCCAGGGCCTGGCCGAGGGCGGCATCCCGATCGGCGCAGCGCTCTATCACCGCGATGGCCGGCTGCTGGGCTGCGGCCACAACCGCCGCGTGCAGGAAGACGATCCGTCCGTGCACGGCGAGACCGATGCCTTCCGCAAGGCCGGTCGCCAGCGCAGTTACCGCGACACGATCATGGTGACGACGCTGGCGCCGTGCTGGTACTGCAGCGGCCTGGTCCGTCAGTTCGGCATCGGCACAGTCGTCGTCGGCGAGTCGCAGACCTTCCGCGGCGGCATCGACTGGCTGCGCGAGCACGGCGTCGAGGTGATCGACCTGCACAGCCAGGACTGCATCGACCTGCTCGGCGGCTTCATCGCCGCGCACCCCCAGGTCTGGAACGAGGACATCGGCGAGGACTGACGCGGTCCCGCGACAAAGGCGCGCTCAGCGCGCCGTCTCGGTACGCCACAGCGTCGGGAAATCGCCGGGCGCCGCGCCTCCGCAGCGGCGCAGTTCGGCGTACTGCGCCAATACGAACGCCTGTCCGTCGTAGCGCCACTGCGCCGCTGCGCCACAATCGGCGAGCCCGCGCCCTTTGGCGAAATGCGACAGCGTGGCGGTGTCGGGCGCGTAATCGGCATTGGTGAGCAGCGCGAAGTCCGAGCCGGCATCATCGAGTCCGGGCGGACCCGGCGGCACGATGCGGGTCGCGCCGCTGCCGTCGCGTGCCGTGCGGAACGCCAGGCTCGAGGTCTGATAGGCCCCGCTCAGGCATGCGACGAACACCAGGGCGCGCTCGGCATCGAGCGGATACGCCGCGTCCTGGTCGCGGATGTCGAAGCCCTCGCGCGGCGGGTTGCAGTCGGCCTCGCGCAGCGCGTCGGCCGCCTGTGCGCGGACTGCGGCGGTCAGCCGTGTGGCGTCCTGTGGCGACAATGCCGGCGGCGGCACCGCTGCATGCAGCCTCGGCAGCGCAGGCCCGCCGGGCACGGCTGTCGAATCGCGCTCGCCACGCCGCGCCCAGGCGCTGGGCGTGTCCAGCCGCTGCTGGTGCTCGTCGATCAGCAGCAACGCCGCGCGCAAGCCCGACAGCGACACCACCGGCGCGTCCTCGCCGCTGCCAGCCGATAGCCGAGTGCCATCGCCGACCAGCGCGATGAACGTCGCGATGTCGGCGGCCGCATCGAGCGTCAGCGCATCGCGGTCGTCGTCGCGTCGCCACGGCAGCGCGGCCAGTTCGGGCACGGCCACGCCGTCGAGCCGCAGCGTGGCCGGCTTGGGCGCGCCGTCCGACGTGCCCAGTTGCAGCCGCTGCGCACCGTCGCCGCCCGGCGCGCGCGACAGCCGCAGCACCAGACCGAACGCCCCGTCGTTCACGCCGATCGCCTCGCAGGCCCGGCCGTTGTCGCAGGCCACGGTGAAGTCGCGCAGTTGCCGATACAGCGGCGCGACCGCGCTGGACGTGGCGCCCGCCGTCGTGTCCGCATCGTGCGCGGCGGTTGCCGGCGCGGGGGAAGGGGCCGACGCCGTGGTGGCGGCATCCGGCATTGCTGGCGGCACCGGTTCCGTGCACGCGGCCAGCAGCGCGGCGCAGGCAAGCACGAAGGGGCGGACGATGGACATCGCGAACTGCTCTTGCGGACGGAGACGCCATTGTCTGTCGCCGCGACCGACGCGACGTCGACGCGGCCATCACATGGGATCCGGGCGAGGTCGGGCGCAACGCTCCGGTGCGCGCGGCGCCTTGCCGGCATGCCGGTTGCGCGTCCAGACTGCGCGCCATGTCGCGCGTTCCGCCGCCTGCTCCGCCCCCCGCGCCGCGATCGCCCCGCGCGGACCGCTACGCACCGCGTGCGTGGGCGCCGCATGAGCGGCCAATGATGCCGGGATCGCCATCGACCCCGCTGCATTCCACGCCAATGCGCGTGGCTTACGGCGTCGTGGGGTTCGTGATCGCGATCACCGGCGGCCTGGGCAACGCCCTGGTGACCGCCAACCTGCTCGACCTGCAGGGCGCGCTCGGCGCTTACGCGGCAGAGGTCGCCTGGCTGCCCGCCGCGTACGTGATGACCAACGTGTCGATGAACATCCTGCTGGTGAAGTTCAGGCAGCAGTTCGGCCTGCGGCTGTTCACCGAAGCCTTCCTGGTGGTGTACGCGTTGATCACGCTGGCGCATCTGTTCGTCAATGACCTGGGGTCGGCGATCGCGGTCCGCGCCGGACACGGCATCGCCGGCGCGGCGCTCAACACTCTCGGCCTGTACTACATGCTGCAGGCGTGCCCGCAGAAGCACCGCCTGCGGGGGCTGGTGCTGGGTTTGGGCATCGCGCAGTTGGCGCTGCCGCTGGCGCGGGTGTTCTCGACCGACCTGCTCGAGTTCGGCGAGTGGCGCGGCCTGTATCTGTTCGAACTGGGCCTGGCGTTGCTGGCGCTGGGTTGCGTGCTGCTGCTGAAGCTGCCGCCGGGGGATCGCCACAAGGCATTCGAGCCGCTGGATTTTCTGACCTTCGGCCTGTTCGCACCCGGGGTCGCCCTGCTGACCGCGGTCCTGGCGCAGGGCCGCATCGGCTGGTGGACCGAAACCGCCTGGCTCGGCTGGGCGCTCGCGGCGTCCGTCGCACTGGTGACCGCCGCCATCGCCATCGAGCATTTCCGCGCGCGTCCGCTGCTCAATACGCGCTGGCTGGCGACCGCCTCGATGTTGCGGCTGGCCCTGGCGATCGTGCTGATCCGCATCGTGCTGTCGGAACAGGCCACCGGCGCCGTCGGTTTCCTCCAGGCACTGGGCCTGGGCAATGCGCAGATGCACACGCTGTTCATGATCGTGCTGGCTGGCAGCGTCGCCGGCCTGGCGGCCAGCGCGGCGACGATCAATCCAGCCAAGACCTGGCAGCCGGTGCTGTTTTCGCTGCTGCTGATGATGGCCGGTGCGTTGATGGACGCGCAGGCCAGCAACGTCACCCGGCCCGAGCAGATGTACCTCAGCCAGTTCCTGCTGGCCTTCGGCAGCACGTTCTTCCTCGGGCCGATGATGATCGCCGGCATCGGCCCGGTGATCAGCCAGCCGCGCAACCTCATCAGCTTCGTCGTGCTGTTCGGCATGACCCAGAACCTGGGCGGCCTGCTCGGCTCGGCGTTGCTGGGCACATTCCAGACCATGCGCGAGAAGTTCCATTCCAGCGTGCTCAATGAGCACCTGACCCTGCTCGATCCCCAGGTCGCCGCGCGCGTGCATGCGACCGCCCAGGGCTACGCGTCCACCGTTGCCGATCCTGCGTTGCGCGAGGCACTCGCGCTGCGCGCACTCGGCGCGACGGCCAGCCGCGAGGCCACTGTGTTGGCATACAACGACGTGTTCCTGATGATCGCCTTCATCGCGTTCTGCACATTGGTGTGGATCATCGCCTCCCGGGCGTGGGCGCGCCTGCGCACGCCCGCGCCGCCCGTACCCGCAACACCGGACCCCGCATGAGCACCCCTGCCCCATCGACTCCCGAACAGCCCGCCGCGCCCGCGCGCCGGCGACGGACGTTGCAGATCGCGGCGTTCGCCACCGTCGCGCTCGCCGGCATCCTGATCGTGCTCTACGCCTGGCGCCTGCCGCCGTTCGGCAGCAGCGTGCAGAGCACCGAGAACGCGATGGTGCGCGGCCGGGTGACGCTGATCGCGCCGCAGGTCACAGGCTATGTGACCCACGTCGCCGTCCAGGACTTCGAGGCGGTCACCCGTGGTCAATTGCTGGTCACGATCGACGACCGCATCTACCGCCAGCGCTACGAACAGGTGCAGGCCAATCTGCGGGTGCAGCAGGCCGCACTGGCCAACGCCACGCAGTCCAGGCGCAGCGCCGAGGCCGGGATCGCGCGCAGCGCCGCCGACATCGCGGCCACGCGCGCGCAGGCCGAGGTCGCCACGATCGACCTGCGCCGGCTCGAACAACTGGCCGACCAGAAGCTGATCTCTGCGCACGATCGCGACCTTGCGCGCGCCAACAGCGCGCAGGCCCGCGCCTCCGCCGCGCAGGCGCGGGCGGCGCTGCAGATCTCCGAGCAGGACGCGCGCAGCGTCGAGGTCAACCGCGACAGCCTCGAGGCGGCCGTCGCCAGCGCCGAGGCGGCGGTGCGACTGGCGAAGATCGACCTCGACAACACCCGCATCGTCGCGCCCGAGGACGGGCTTCTCGGACAGGTCACCGTGCGTCAGGGGGCGCTGGTCAATGCCGGCACCCAACTGATGGCGCTGGTGCCGGCCGACATCTGGATCCTGGCGAACATGAAGGAGACGCAGATGACCGACATGCGCGTCGGACAACCGGCAACCTTCACCGTCGACGCCCTCGGCGGCGCGCGGCTCAGCGGGCGCGTCGAGCGCATTTCGCCGGCGACCGGCTCGGAATTCAGCGTGCTGCCGGCGGACAACGCGACCGGCAACTTCGTCAAGATCGCCCAGCGCATTCCCGTGCGCATCGCGATCGACCACGGTCAGCCGCTGGCCGAACGCCTGCGCCCGGGCATGTCGGTGGTGGTCTCGGTGGACACCGCGGGCGCGCGAGATGCATCTGACGATGCGCCGCGCACACCGACGCACTGAGCGTGTTCTTTATCGAACTGATTGTTTGCCCCCACCCAACCCTCCCCCGCGTGCGGGGGAGGGCTTCAGATCAAGCCTCGCTGCCGCGCTCGACGACGATCCGCTAGGCACGTCGATCTTGTGCGGCCAGCGCGGCCTCGACCAGCGGCTGCGCCCAGCCTGGCGTCGCGCGCAAGACGCCGAAATCGTCGGGCGCCGGATGCACCAAGCGCCCGGCCACCATCTCCAGCACGCGCCGCGGATCGGGCACGGCACGGCCGCGGGCGACCTCGACGCTGTTGTCGTAGACCTGCAGGTGCGCCAGGTGTGGCATCAGCACGATCAGGTTCTCGCGCGAGCGGTGCCAGCGCGCACGGATGTCGGCTTCGGGAATATCGTGACCGCCGGCAGCGACGCGAGCACGTACGCGGGCGATGTGCTGGTCGACCGACGACAGGCCGCAGAACCACATCAGCACGTCGTGCGTGCGCGCGGCCTGGGCGATCTTCGCCGGCACGGTGTTGCCGCCCAGCGTGGTTTCGAAGGCGTGGTCCCGGCCAGCGGCAACGGCCGCGTCGAGCCGCCGCATGCCTTCCTGCCACGCCTCGGCATTGGCTTCGCGCTGGCTGCAGCGGGTGGCGGCAGCGAGGGCGCGCGCGAACTCGTCGGGATTGAACCAGCTCAGGCCGGCGTCGATGAGCAGGTGGCCGCCGATCGAACTCTTGCCGGCGCCGTTGACGCCCGCGAGCACGAACAGCACCGGCCGCCGCATGACGGCGCCCTCGTCGACCGCTGCACTGCGCTTCGCGCCGCGCGTGCGTTCAGGCTCGCCGGGCCTGCCCGCGGCGGCGGCCCCACGCCTGGGCGTATCACCGCGCATCCGGCGCGTGCGCCGCCCGCCCGGCCGCCCGCGCAGGCTCAATGCGAGGCGCCGGCCTTGACCTTGCCGCGCAGCGTAGCCGGCCGCGCCATGATCGCGCGCAGCCGGTCACCGGCATCGGCGCTCTCCAGCGACGCCAGCCTGGCGTCGAACTTCGCCTGCAGGTCCTCGAGCGCCGAACGTTGCGGCGCCGCGGCCGCCTCCAGCGCGCGCAGGATCGCGTCGTAGGTCTCGGCCGACAGGATCACCGCTTCGGGCGTGTTGTGGTGGGTCACCACGACCTGGCCGTCGCGAGCGACCGACTTCATGACCCCGCGCCAGCCCAGCTTCTTGACATCGGACGCCGGCGTGCGCGGCAGCGCGTCGAGTGCATCGAACTTGGGGGCAACGGACATGGGAACGGCCTCACGATGGACGTGAGGCCAATATACCCATTTTTCCCTTTTGCGGCTGTGAACCCGGCGCGGCGGCAGAACCTGTTCAAGGTCCGTCGCGAGCGCCGCCAAATGGCGCGTGGCGGAGCGCAGGAAGCGCAGCGTACGTGCAGGTACGTGAGCATTCCGAGCACCGCACGCGCGCCATTTGGCAAGCGCAGCAGGACCTTGGACAGGTTCTCAGAGGATGTAACGGCTCAGGTCCTGATCCTGCACCAGCTCACCCAGGTGCGCATCGACGTAGGCGCGGTCGATCGTCACCGTGCCGCCCTTGTCGGGGGCCTCGAAGCTCAGCGTGTCGAGCAGGCGTTCGAGCACGGTGTGCAGGCGCCGCGCGCCGATGTTCTCCTGCCGCTCATTCACGTGCGCGGCGATCTCGGCCAGCCGCTCGACCGCGTCGTCGGCAAACGCCAGCTCCACGCCTTCGGTCCGCAGCAGCGCCACGTACTGGCGCGTCAGCGCCGCCTTGGGCTCGGTGAGGATGCGCACGAAGTCGTCCTTGGTCAGCGCGGTGAGCTCCACCCGGATCGGGAAGCGGCCCTGCATCTCGGGAATCAGGTCGCTGGGCTTGGCGAGATGGAACGCGCCCGAGGCGATGAACAGGATGTGGTCGGTCTTCACCGAGCCGTACTTGGTGCTGACCGTGCTGCCCTCGACCAGCGGCAGCAGATCGCGCTGCACGCCTTCGCGACTGACGTCGCCGCCGGTGGTGCCGGCCTCGCTGCGCTTGGCGACCTTGTCGATCTCGTCGATGAACACGATGCCGTGCTGCTCGCAGGCCTCGATCGCGGCCTCGCGCACGTCATCCTCGTTGACGAGCTTGCCGGCTTCCTCCTCGATCAGCTGCGGGCGCGCGGCGCGGATCGTCAGCTTGCGCTTCTGGGTCTTGCCGCCGCCCAGGTTGGCGAACATCTGCCGCAGTTGCTGGCCCATTTCTTCCATGCCCGGTGGGGTCATGATGTCCATGCCCTGACCGGCGCTGAGTTCGAGTTCGATCTCGCGCTCGTCGAGTTCGCCGGCACGCAACTGGCGACGCAGCTTCTGCCGGGTCTCGGATTCCTTCGACGACGGCTCGGCGCCGATGTCGACCGTGGCCTGCTGCGCGCCGAAGCCGAACGGCTGCGACGGCGTCTCGCGCCGCGGCAGCAGCGCGTCGAGGATCCGGTCCTCGGCGCGGTCCTCGGCCTGCGTGCGCACGCGCACCTTGGCCTGCTCGCGGTAGAGCTTGACTGCGGTGTCGGCGAGGTCGCGGATGATCTGCTCGACGTCCTTGCCGACGTAGCCGACCTCGGTGAAACGCGTAGCCTCGACCTTGACGAACGGCGCATTGGCCAGCGTCGCCAGCCGACGCGCGATCTCGGTCTTGCCGACGCCGGTCGGACCGATCATCAGGATGTTCTTGGGCATGACCTCGTTGCGCAGTTCATCGGGCAACTGCGCCCGGCGCCAGCGGTTGCGCAGCGCGATCGCGACCGCGCGCTTGGCCGCATTCTGGCCGACGATGTGGCGGTCGAGTTCCTGCACGATCTCGCGCGGGGTCATGGTGGACGAGCTGGAATTGGGCATGGGGAAATTCGGGCTTCGTAAGAGCGGAGGGGCGCGCGACTGGCGGATCGACGGGCAGGATCGGCTGGCCGAATCCCGAGCCCCGGATCCCCAATCCCGCCTTCAGAGTTCTTCGACGACGACGTTCCGATTCGTGTAGATGCAGATGTCGCCGGCGATGTGCAACGCCTCGGTGGCGATGGTGCGGGCGTCGAGGTCGGTATGGGCCAGCAGCGCACGCGCGGCCGACAGCGCATAGGAGCCGCCCGAGCCGATCGCGACGATGCCGTCCTCGGGCTCGATGATGTCGCCGTTGCCGCTGATGATCAGCGAGGTGTCCTTGTCGGCCACCGCCAGCAGCGCCTCGAGCTTTCCGTAGCGCCGGTCGGTGCGCCAGTCCTTGACCAGCTCGACTGCGGCACGCACCAATTGCCCGCCATGCTGCTGCAGCTTGGCCTCGAACAGTTCGAACAACGTGAACGCATCGGCCGCCGCACCGGCGAAACCGGCGAGCACGCTGCCGTCGCCGAGCCGGCGCACCTTGCGGGCATTGCCCTTCATCACGGTGTGGCCGAGCGTGACCTGACCATCGCCGGCGACGACGACCTTGCCGCCCTTGCGGATCGAGACGATCGTCGTGGCGTGGAAGACATTGGGATTCTGGCTGGGGTCCATGCGGCCTCCGTGGATCGAACCCCATCAGTGGGGCGTCCACGCGCCCCATTCAACCCACGCACCCACGGCTGGTCATCGCGAGACATCCCCGAGCACATTTCGGGGCCGCGCAGCCCCGTTGGCGCGCGACGCGCGATGCCGCGCCCTTTGTCCTGGATCAAGGCGCGCGGCCGATCGACACGCAATGCTGGCAACCGGTCCCGACAAGACACAGGCATGGCCAAACCGTTTCCGCTGCACCCCAAACACCCCGAGCGCATCTGCTGGGGCTGCGACACGTACTGCGCGGCCGATGCCCTGGCCTGCGGCAACGGCGCCGGGCGCACCCAGCACCCGATCGAGAACGACGGCGAGGACTGGTACCTCGCCTGGGGCATCGAGCCCGAACCCGATCGCCCGAAGCACGCGAAGTGCTGACGCGACGACCGTCTCGTCGATGGACCTCCGCGGCCTCGGGTTCCAGGGCCGGTCTTCCGCGCGCAACGCCTGCGCGTCAGCCGTCCTCGCCAGCGGCGCCGCGCTTGCGCCGCGCGCGCGGATGCGCGGCGTCGTAGACCTTGGCCAGGTGCTGGAAGTCGAGGTGGGTGTAGATCTGGGTGGTGGCGATGTCGGCGTGGCCGAGCAGTTCCTGCACGCCGCGCAGGTCGCCCGAGGATTCGAGCACGTGGCTGGCGAACGAGTGCCGCAGCAGGTGGGGGTGCACGCGCTTGAACAGGCCCTGGCGCTGGGCGAGCAGCCGCAACCGCATCTGCACCGCGCGCGCGGTGATCGGGCCGCCACCGCGGCCGGGAAAGACCGGCGCGTCGGCGCCGGCGCCGCTCTCGGCGCGCCACGCGCGCAGCGCCACGATCGCATGCGAGCCGACCGGCACGCTGCGCTGACGGCTGCCCTTGCCCAACACCGTGACCAGCCCGCCGTCGAGATCGAGGTCATGCCAGCGCAGCGCGACCAATTCGGCCAGGCGCAGGCCCGACGAATAGAACAGCTCGAGCAGCGCGCGGTCGCGCAGGCCCAGAGGCGCGTCGGTCGGCACCTCGACCAGTTGCGTCGCCTCGTCGACATCGAGCACCTGCGGCAGCTTGCGCGGCGCCTTGGGGCCGCGCACGCCGGCAGCGGGATTGGCGACGACGTGGCCGTGCCGCAGCAGCCAACGATAGAAACTGCGGCACGCCGATAGCCGTCGCTGCAGGCTTTTGGCCGACAGGCCGCCACGATGGCCGGCAGCGACGAAGGCGCGGATGTCGTCGGCCTGCAAGGCGCGCAGGTCAGCGTTTCCGCTGTCCTCGGCCCACGCGGCCAGCGCGGTGAGGTCGCGGCGGTAGGCGTCGAGCGTGTGCGCCGACATGCGCCGCTCGACCTGCAGATGCGCCAGGAACGCCTCGACGTCGGCCGACATCGCCACGCTCAGCCGGCGTAGCGCTTCATCGCCGCCGCGAACGCCTCGCCCATCATGTGCAGGAACAGCGTGCCCATGCCCGGATAGAACCGGTTGGGGTCGCGGCTGCCCACGGCGACCAGGCCGACGCCTTCGATCGGCAGCAGGGCGCTCGAATGCACTTCGTCCACCCGCGGCCCGTACAGCAGCGACTGCTTGTCGGGATGCAGGCGGCCGCACAGCGGCGCCTCGTCCTTGAGGCAGTCGACGAAGGGCTGCAGGCGGCGGTCGTCGCGCGCGACGATCTGCAGCCAGTCCTCGTCGAGCCCGGCGACCGGCGCGAACAGCACCAGGCGGACCAGGTCGCCGTTGAAATCCTCGGCCAGCGTGGCGGCCAGCGCGCGCACCGTCGAGGCCGCGTCGGGCTGGCGCATCAGCGCCAGCGTCAGCTGGTGGGTGCGCACCGCCAGGCGTTCGTTCTCCTGCGAGATCGCATACAGCTCGCGCAGGCGCTTGGACAGCTCGCGGTTCTTGTCGCGCAACACTTCGAGCTGGTAGCTGGCCAGCGACGCCGCCGGGCCGTCGTCGCGCGGCACGACCAGCGTCAGCGCCAGATCCGGAAACTGCTGCAGGAACTTGGGCTGCCGACGCAGCCAGGCGGCCACTTCGTGCGCGCCAAGTGTCTCGGTGGTCTCGCTCATGCGCTCCACTCCCCTTCAAATACAAATGCGGCCGGGCCGGCCATCGTCAGCGTGGCTGCATCCTCGGGCCAGGCAATGCGCAGCGTGCCGCCGGGCAACGATACGTCGGCGCAGCGCGCGATGCGACCGCGCCGCGCCAGCACCGCGACCGCCGCGCAGGCGCCGCTGCCGCAGGCGCGGGTTTCCCCAACGCCACGCTCGAACACGCGCAACGCGATCTTGTCCGCGGCCAACACCTGCGCAAACCCGACGTTGACCGATTCGGGAAACCAGGGCGAGGCCTGCAAGGCCGCACCGATGCGCGCCACCGGCGCGGCCTGAAGGTCGTCGACCTCGATCACCGCATGCGGATTGCCCATCGACACCGCCCCGAAGGCCACCGACGTGCCGTCGTCGAGCACGCCCGTGTACAACGGCGCGGCGTTGAAGCTGGCCAGCGGTACGTCGTCGGGCGCGAACGCCGGTACGCCCATCGCAATACGGAAGTGCGTGCCCTCGCGATCGACCGCATGCAGGCCAGCGGGGCTTTCGAGCACGAAACCGTTCGTGCCCGCCACACCGTCGCGCACCAGCCAGGCAGCGACGCAGCGCGCGCCGTTGCCGCACTGCTGCGACGACGAACCATCGGCATTCCAGATGCGATAGCGCGCCACCGCCCCGGCCGCATGCGGCGCCTCGATGGTCAGAATCTGGTCGCAACCGACGCCGAGGTGCCGGTCGGCGAGCGCGCGACACTGCTCGGCATCGGGCGGCGGCGTGCCGTCGCGCAGGTCGAGCACGACAAAATCGTTGCCGGCGCCGTGCATCTTCGAAAAGCGCAGCGGCGGGGAAGACGCGGCCATCAACACCGGGCCCTCGAAGCGACGGGCCTGCGCCCGGTCACGGCGTCCCGGTCGCGGGCGGCACGTCCAGGATCACCGGCACCGCGGGCGCGGGGCGGTCCTGCGCCGGGTTAGCGTCGTCCGCGTCCTCCTGCACTGCGTCGGTGCCGGCGTCGCGCTGCGCGCGCGTCGGCACCGAGGACTTGATCAGGAAGCGGCCGGCGTCCTCCGGCGGCACCTGGGAGGGCATCAGCAGGTCGGCCTTGTTGCCGCAGGCGGCCAGCAACAGGGCGGTCAGCACGATCGGAAGACGGTTGCTCATCGGCGAAGTGTACAGGCGCCGCGGCCGCCGGTCCGCCCGAATACGCGGCGGCGGGCGCCACGGATGCGCGTGTTCATGGACGCAGTAGGGTCGGCCCCAGATTGTCCGGCCCAGCACCCGCCGCCCACACTGCGAGGGTCACGCGCCACAGGACCGCACGATGGGCATTCTCGAAGGGCTGGGCAGCGCCGCCTCGCAGGTGGGCGGTGCGTTCAAGGGGGCCGGCGAGGTGCTCTGGGAGACCGGCGAGGGCGTGGCGACACTGGGCGCGAACGCGTTGAAGACCGGCTATGACCTCGGCCCGGCAGGCTGGCTGGCCGACGGCGCGTCGGCGCTCTACACGCAGGCGACCGGCGACACGCTCGATGTCCCCGACTGGCTGCCCTCGGCCGAACGCGGCGGCGAGCGCATGGAGGCCGCGGCCGACCTGGTCTCCACGATCGCGCGCAATCCGGGCCTGTTGGTCGATGCGGTCGTCGACCCGATCGTCGACGACTGGCAGGCCGGGCGCTACGGCGAGGCGATCGGCCGCGGCGCCGCCGAGCTGGTGCTCACGGTCGCCGGCACCAAGGGCGTCGACAAGGCCGCCAAGGGCGCCAAGGCGGCCGACGCCGCCGGCGATATCGCCGATGCCGCGCGCGCGGCCGAGCACGCGCAGGACCTGGGGGATGGCGGACGCGTCGCCGCGCGCGGCGACGACGCCGCCGATCTGGCCGAGATCCTCGCCCGCGCCGACACCGGCCGCACCGTCGGCGGGCGGCCGCTGCTGCAGTTCGACACGATGGACGACTTCAATGTCGCCGCGAACGCCGCACGTCCCGATACGGTCTACGCGTTCGGCGACTACCGCTGGAGCACCGACGAGGCCGGCCGTGTGGTCAAGGCCGAAGGCAGCGTGTCGCTCGAACCCGCCGGCCGCAACGATCCCGGCCTGCAGCGGCAGATCGGACACGAGGGCTATCCCACCGACGTCGGCTTCCACCTGATCGCCGACTCATTCGCCGGCCCGACCAACCGGCTCAACGTCGTGCCCGGCAACGGCAAGCCGTTGCCCGACGGCACCAAGAACCTCAACACCGGCGCCTACGGCCACCAGTTCGAGGGCCAGATCCGCGCACTCAAGCAGGAGAATCCGGAGCTCGACGTGCAGATCCGCGTCGAGCCCTACTACGACGCCGGCAACACGACATCGCGGCCCGACGGCTTCGTCGCCGCCTACCGGCAGGAAGGCGGGAAGTGGGTGGAGTTCGATTTCGATAACATCCACTGATCCCCGAGTCCCGCCCGGAATCCCATGCTCGACGCCATCACCATCCAGCAAGCCCAGGAACGGGTCGTGCGCGAAGTCGCCGCCTGCGTCACCGATATGATGGAAGGCGAATGGGGCGCACGCGAGTGGAAGCGCATCGGCCTGCATGCCGAAATCGACACCGAAGGCGGCCGCAGGATCAGCTCGCAGACCTCCGCGATCGCGGCCATCCCCGCGCAGCCACTCGAAGACGTGGACTTCCGCCTCTCGCGAGCAGCCAAGGAGGCGCTGGTGGCGTTGCGCGAGACCATGCGCGAGGAGCGCGGCGCGTGGTCGAGCGTGCTGCTGACGATCGAGCCGACCGGCCGGTTCTCGTTCGATTTTTCCTACGAGCCGCCGCGGCGACTGGCCGGCGACCTGCTCTACTCGCCGCTCGACGGGTTCCTGGACCGCTACAAGGCCGAGACCGGCGCGCGCTGAGTGCACTGTCGCAGCGCGCACCTGCGCATCATGCCGCCGGCGGTTCGGGCCGCAACCACAGCCAGGTGCCGACGACGGCCATGCAGCCGATCGGCAGCGCGCTCATCCACCAGCGGTGGGCCGGGATCGCCAGTACGAGCGCCACCAGAATCGCCGAGCAAGCCAGCATGGCCACCGTCGCCAACCACTTCGCGCGGCGGCTGACCGCGCCATGCGCCTGCCAGTCGCGGATCGACGGCCCGAAGCGCGGGTGCGCAAGCAGCCAGCGATGCAGGCGCTCGGACCCACGCGAGGCGGCCCAGGCGGCGATCAGGATGAACACCGTGGTCGGCAGGCCCGGCACGAAGATGCCCAGGATGCCGAGGCCCAGGCTGGCGTAGGCCAGCAGCCACCAGGCCCAGCGAAAGCGCGTGCGACGATGCATGCGCGCATTCTATGCACGGCCAGCGCCGCATCGCGTGTCCTCGGGCGCCGTGCGGCCGGCGTCCAGCGTCACTCTGCTACGCCGCGATTGCCGCGCTGCCGGCCACGCTCGACAATGCCGCCATGGATATCTTCAAGGTCTTCTCCGTCGAGGCGGCGCATCGCCTGCCCAACGTGCCGCCTGGGCACAAATGCGCGCGGCTGCACGGCCACTCGTTCCAGATCGAGATCCACGTCTCCGGCGAGCCGGGCGAGCACTCGGGGTGGATCATGGACTTCGGCGACCTCAAGGCCGCGTTCGCACCGCTCTACGCCCAGCTCGACCATCACTACCTCAACGAGATCCCGGGGCTCGAGAACCCGACCAGCGAGCGGCTGGCGATCTGGATCTGGGAACGGCTCAAGCCGACCCTGCCGGCGTTGAGCGCGATCGTGATCCGCGAGACCTGCACCTCGGGCTGTCGCTACACCGGTCCCTGAGGCGGGCACCCGCTGGCACCCGGCGATCACGGCGGACGCGCGCGAGCCGCCCCCGCAATCCGCCTGAGCAGCCTGCTTGAGCAGCGCGCGCAAACCGTTGATCCATCTACAAAACTGAACACACGGCGACCGTTCGTCGGCTCGATGTTGCAATGCAGCATAGGCGCGCTATGCTGCATTGCACAAACCCGGCAGCCGCCGGCCCACGCAGGTAACCGCCATGTCCTACCAGTTCAACGAGCAGTTCACCGCCGCGTCGCGCCAGTTCGCCGATGCCGCGGCCCAGATCAACCGCCTGACCCTCGAGAATGTCGAGAAGGCCTTCGGCGTCCACTTCACCACCCTTGGCGAGAACGCCAACGCTACGTTCGCGTTCGTCAACGAAGCGATCGAGGTCCGCGATCTCGACGGCATGAAGGCGCTGTGGCCCAAGGGCGCGCAGATCGCTCGTGAGAACGTCGAGCGCCTGGTCAGCGCAGGCCAGGACGTCATCGGCCGCACTGTGAAGACCCACGAAGCGATCGCGGAACTCGCCAAGGCGCAGCTCGAATCGGCCACCGCCGACGTCCGCGCGCAGGCCGAGACCGCCGCCAAGGCCGCCGCGGGCAAGCCCACCGCCAAGCGTTGACCGCATGCGGGCCCACGGCCCGCACGCCACCGAACACTCGGGCGATCCCTCCCTCGCCCGGGCCGACCCGGCAGCTCGCGCTGCCGGGTTTTTTATGCAAGCGAGGCCCGCGATGGCAGCGACCAGTCGACCGGCCGCTCGCCGCGACGCTGCAGGTAGTCGTTGGTGGCCGAGAAATGACCGCAGCCGAGGAACCCTCGATGCGCCGACAGTGGCGAAGGATGGGTGCTGCGCAGCACCCGGTGGCGGCGCGTGTCGACCAGCTTGCCCTTGGCCTGCGCGTAGCTGCCCCACAGCAGGAACACCAGGCCCTCGCGCTCGCGGTTGAGGGTGTCGACGACGTGGTCGGTGAACCCCTCCCAGCCCTTGCCCTGGTGCGAGCCGGCCCGGCCTTCCTCGACCGTCAGCACCGCATTGAGCAGCAGCACGCCCTGGCGCGCCCAAGGCATCAACCAGCCGTGGTCGGGCCTGGGCAGGCCGAGGTCGCGGGTGATCTCCTTGAACATGTTGTCCAGCGACGGCGGGATGCGCACGTCCGGACGCACCGAAAACGACAGGCCATGGGCCTGGCCGGGTCCGTGATAGGGATCCTGCCCGAGGATGACCACCTTGACCGCGTCGAACGGGGTCGCGTCGAACGCGGCGAAGATGTCCGGGCCCGGTGGATGGATCCGCGCGCCCTCGGCGCGGCGGGCGCGCAGGAAGGCCGACAACGCCTGCATATCGTCGCGGAGCAGCCAGTCGCCGACGCGTGCCTTCCACGAGGGCTCGAGCTTGATCCGGGAGGCGGTCTCGGCCGCAGGCGTCGTCGTTTGCGAATCAAGCATGGTCCGGACGCGTCTGGCGCAGGAAGTGGCCGGTGACGATGCCCCCGCCGAGCCAGCCCAGTGCGGTCGAGCCGCCCAGCACCGCCAGCACGCCGAGCGGCCCGAAGCCGCGCAGCGCGAACGTGGCGCCGTAGCTGGCCGCGACCTCGGCCAGCGGCGCGCGCAACGCGGCCGCCGCCGCGCCCAGCAGCGCCAGTGCAACCGCGCCCGAGGCCAGCCCATACCAGGCGCCCAGATAGAGGAATGGCCGCCGGATGAAGCCGTCGGTCGCGCCCAGCAGCTGCAGCACGCCCAGTTCCTCGCGCCGCGATTGGATGTCCAACCGCACGGTGTTGCCCACGACCAGCAACGCGCCCAGCCCGAGCAGCGCGGCCAGGACCCAGACCACGCGCCCGCCGAAGCGCAGCCAGCCGTCCAGACGCTGGCGCCACTGCGCGTCGTGCTGCACCAGTTCGGCCTCGGGCAGTTTCCGCAGCGCATCGGCCAGCAGCATCTCGTCGCCCGACGGCGTCAGGATCAGCACGTGCGGCAACGGGTTCTCATCGAGGACATCGATCGCCGGTCCGAATTCGCCGCGCTCGCGCAATTCGGCCAGGCCCTCATCGGGCGTACGGTGCACCACGCTGCCGACGTCGCCGCGGGCGCGCAGCTCGCCGGCGAGCGCGACGGCGCGCTCGGCATCGACATCGCGCTGCAGGAACACACTGATCTCGCGCGAGGCGTCGATGCTGCCGCCGAGCCGGCCGACGTTGTCGAGCACCAGCCACAGACCGAGCGGCAGGGCCAGCGCGATCGCCATCACGCCGATGGTCAGCGCGGTCGACCAGGGCTTGCGGAAGATGCGGCCCAGGCTGGCGACGACGCTGTAGACATGGTGGTCGACCCAGGTGCCGACCGGGGATGCGCCGGTGCGGGCCGGTTGGTTGCGGGGCGCCTCAGGCATCGGCGAGATCCTCGGGCGAGATGTCGTCGACCAGGGTGCCGTGATCGAGCACGAGCGTGCGCTTCTTCATGCGCTTGACCAGGCCCAGGTCGTGGCTGGCGATCAGTACGCTGGTGCCGCGCTCGGGCAGTTCGGCGAACAGCGCCATGATCTCGGCCGACAACGTCGGGTCGAGGTTGCCGGTGGGCTCGTCGGCGACCAGAAGCCGCGGCTCGCCGACGATCGCACGCGCGATGCCGACCCGCTGCTGCTCACCGGCCGACAGCTGCGTGGGCAGCGCGCGCTCGCGATTGCCCAGACCCAGCCGCTCGAGCGCGCTGCGCACCCGCTTGCCGATCTCGGCGCGGCGCTGGCCGCGCAGGATCAGCGGCAAGGCGATGTTGTCGAACACGCTGCGGTCCGACAGCAGCCGATGGTCCTGGAACACCACGCCCACATCGCGGCGATGCAGTGCCACGCCGCGCCCGCGCACCTTCAGCAGGTTGCGCTCGGCGAACACCACCGCGCCGCGGCTGGGCCGCTCGGCCAAATGGATCAGCTTGAGCAGCGTGCTCTTGCCCGCGCCCGAGTGGCCGGTGACGAACAGCAGTTCGCCCGCCGACACGGCGAAATTGACGTCCGACAGCGCCACATGGCCGCCGGCGTACTGCTTGCTCACGTTATCGAATCGCAGAACGCTCATGTGCGGGATTATTGCAGGGAACGCGTGCAGGGCGCTGTCACTGGATTGGCGCGATGCATGGCACCTTCCCCCGTCTCCGGGGGAAGGATGGGATGGGGGCGATTGCACGGTCGAGCCGCTCGGGCCGCGCTGTCGCCATCGGAATGTTCGCCCCCACCAACCCTCCCCCGCGCGCGAGGGAGGGCTTGTCGCGCTGTTCGGACCGGACGGTCCCCTTGCCCCCCCTCCCGCGCGGGGGAGGGCTCAAGCACAAGACACTGCGCCTCGTCCGGAATCCACAGAACGAAAAAGCCCCGCTGGAGCGGGGCTTCTTGATACCTGCGACCTCGCACTGGATCAGCGCGAATCGCCACCGGAGACCAGACGACGCAGCCCACGCCCGATGCGGCTGAGCAGCGACGGCGCCTTCTCGGCCGCGGTCGCTGCCGGGCGCAGGGTCGGACGCACTTCGCGCGGTCCCTTGCCGCCGTTGCCGCGCGGCTTGGACTCGGTCGACTTCGTCTCGCCGGTCTGCGGCGCCGTGGCTTCGGCCCCCTCGATTTTCTTGCCGCCACGACGGCGACGGCGCTTGCGCGGCGGCCGCGACTCGTCCGGCATCGCCTGCGCGACGGCGCCGGCGGCATCGACGACCGGCTTGGACGGCGCGGCGGCCGCATCGACCGTCGTCGCGTCCGGCCGCGGGGCGCGCGGCTTGCGCGGACCGCGCTCGCCACGGCCTTCGCCACCGCCCGCACGCGGCCCCCGCGGACCCGGCGCACCGCGCCCGCCCCCCGGACCACCACGTCCACCGCCGCGCTTGGCGTCCTCGGCGGCGCGCGCCTCACGCACCTCGCGGAAGATCTCGCCGACGCTCTCGCCCTCGGCGGCATCGACTTCGATGCCTTCGCGCGGCTTGCGCGGCAGCGGGGTCAGCAGTTCCTGGGTGACCGGCTCGGACGGGATCTTCTGCTCGATGTACGCCTCGATGTCCGGCAGCGAGGTCGCATAGCGCTCGCAGGCGAAGCTGATCGCATCGCCCTCGGCGCCCAGGCGCGCGGTGCGCCCGATGCGATGCACGTAGTCCTCGGCGTCGAACGGCAGGTCGTAGTTGAAGACGTGGCTGACGCCGTCGATGTGCAGGCCGCGGGCGGCGACGTCGGTCGCCACCAGCAGCTCGAGCTGGCCGGCCTGGAACTTCTTGAGCAGCGACTCGCGCTTCTTCTGCGGCACGTCGCCCGACAGCACGCCGACGCGGTAGCCGGCCTTCTCCAGCGCGCGCGCGACACGCTCGACGAACGCCTTGGTGTTGACGAACACCATCGTGCGCGCGCCTTCGCTGCGCGACAGCAGGCCGATCAGCAGCGGCAGCTTTTCGTCGTCGGCCGGGTAGTACATGCGCTGGCGCACGCGCGCGGCGGTGATCGACTCGGTTTCCACGACGAGCTTCTCGGGCTCATTCATGTGCTCGTAGGCGAGCTCGAGCACGCGGTGGCTCAGCGTCGCCGAGAACAGCAGGGTCTGGCGCTCGGTGCGCACCGGCATGCGGCGCAGCAGGAAGCGGATGTCCTTGATGAAGCCCAGGTCGAACATCCGGTCGGCCTCGTCGAGCACGCACATCTCGCAGGCGTGCAGGCTGACGACCTTGTGCTGCTTGACGTAGTCGATCAGCCGGCCGGGGGTCGCGATGATGACGTCGGCGCCCTCCTGCAGGATCTGGCGCTGCTTGTCGTAGTCGACGCCGCCGTAGACCAGCGCGAACTTCAGGCCCAGCTCGCTGCCGAACTTGACCGCGTCCTTGTGGATCTGGATCGCCAGTTCGCGGGTCGGCGCCAGGATCAGCGCGCGCGGGTCCTCGGGCTTGCGGTCGGCCAGCGCCGGGCGGGTCAGCAGGCGATTGATCACCGCGACCAGGAACGCCAGGGTCTTGCCCGTGCCGGTCTGGGCCTGGCCGGCAACGTCGCGGCCATTGAGCGCCAGCGGCAGCGTCAGCGCCTGGATCGGGGTACAGCGGGTGAAGCCCGCGCCTTCCAGACCGGCCTGCAGGGCCGGATGCAGCTCGAAGGACGCGAAGGTGAGGTCGGTAAGGGGTTTGTCGCTCATGCGTAGGTCTGTATCCGGGCGTCGCCGGCAGAGGGCGCCGCGTGCTTGCGTGGGCGGCATCCGCAACGCAGACTGCCTGGATGCAGGACGCGTGGGTCGTCCCGCGGATGCGCCGCCTTGATTCGGGCCGACGATCCCCCACTTTACCATCCATCCCGGCGCCGCTGCCGCAGCCGGCGCCTCCTTGATCCGGAGAAGCCCGTGAGCGAACGCGTCATCCATGCCACCGATTCCGACTTCGACGCCACCGTCCTGCAGGCCGACGTGCCGGTGCTGGTGGACTTCTGGGCGCCGTGGTGCGGCCCCTGCCGGATGATCGCCCCGGCGCTGGACGAGCTGGCCGGCGACTACGCCGGGCGCGCCAAGGTGGTCAAGGTCGACGTCGACCAGAACCAGGCCACCGCGCTGAAGTACCACGTGCGCTCGATCCCGATGCTGCTGGTGTTCAAGGACGGCCAGGTCCACGGCACCCAGATCGGCGCGGTCGGCAAGGCGCAGTTGGCCCAGTTGATCGACAAGGCGCTCTGAGCGCGCCGCCCGCGGCGGCCTCAGCGCCGCCGCAGGCGGCCTCGGCCTGAATCGCCGTCGCCGCGACCGCTTGCCGACGCCCCCGTGGCGATGCTAGGTTTGCGCGACTCCGGTAGGTATTCGCCTGCCGCACCCATCTGAACTGCACCTGCCGGGCGCATCTCCCGGCCCTGCCCGTTTCCACCTTCCGCCCTCCGGGCGCTCGCACCGAGCGAGGATTCTGCTCTTGTCCGACAACACCCCTGACGACGCCGGCACGCCGGCCGCCGACACTGCCGTCAAGCGCGTCCGCAAGCCCCGCGCGGCCAAAAAGCCCGCCGACGCTGCGTCCGACGCCCCCCAGCCGCAACTCCAGCTTCCTCCCCAGGATGCCCCTGCCGCCCCCGCGCCGTCGCGTCCGGCGGCCGAGGCCCCGGCTGCCCCCGCTCCAGAGGCACCGCGCCCGCAGCCGCCGAAGGCCCCACCCGCCGCAAGCGGCGATGGCACGCCGCAGGACGGCGGACAGCGCAACGAGCCGCGCCAAGGGGGCGAACCCCGCAACGGCGGTGAACGCCAGGGCGGCGACCCGCGCCCGCAGCAGCCTTACCAGAACAACCGCCAGGACCAGAACAACCGGCAGGATCGCCAGGACCAGGGCAACCGCCGTGACCGCTTCAAGAACCGTCGTGACCGCCAGCGCGGCGGCCGCGACGACGGCCTGCCGCAGGACGGCGGCAACGACCACGCACAGCGCCTGCCGCCGCCGAACGTGCCCGAGGGCTTTCCGCAGTACTCGCTGAGCGACCTGAAGCGGATGCCGGCGCACAAGCTGCTCGACATCGCCGACCAGCTCGCGATCGAAGGCGTGGCCCGCGCCCGCAAGCAGGATGTGATCTTCGCCCTGCTCAAGGTGCTGACCCGCCACGGCGAGGGCGTCGTCGCCGATGGCGTGCTCGAGATCCTGCCCGACGGCTACGGCTTCCTGCGCGCGGCCGAGGCCAGCTACCTGGCCGGTCCGGACGATGTCTACATCTCGCCCAGCCAGATCCGCCGCTTCAACCTGCGCACCGGCGACCACCTGCTCGGCCGGATCCGCTGGCCGAAGGACGGCGAGCGCTACTTCGCGCTGTCGGTCGTGGACACCATCAACGGCGAGCCGCCGGAAGCCAGCAAGGGCAAGGTGCTGTTCGAGAACCTGACCCCGCTGTTCCCGCGCAAGCGCTTCAAGCTCGAGCGCGGCGACGGCTCCAGCGAGGACATCGCCGGCCGCGTCCTCGACCTGATGGCCCCGCAGGGCAAGGGCCAGCGCGCCCTGATCGTCTCGCCGCCCAAGGCCGGCAAGACGATGATGATGCAGCAGGTCGCCAGCGCCATCACCTACAACCACCCCGACGTGCATCTGATCGTGCTGCTGATCGACGAGCGGCCCGAGGAAGTGACCGAGATGCAGCGCACCGTGCGCGGCGAGGTCATCAGCTCGACGTTCGACGAGCCGGCCGCGCGCCACGTGCAGGTCGCCGAGATGGTGATCGAGCGCGCCAAGCGTCTGGTCGAGCACAAGAAGGACGTGGTCATCCTGCTCGACTCGATCACCCGCCTGGCCCGTGCCTACAACAACGTCGTGCCGAGCTCGGGCAAGGTGCTCACCGGCGGTGTCGACGCCAACGCGATGCACCGGCCCAAGCGCTTCTTCGGTGCGGCCCGCAACGTCGAGGAAGGCGGCTCGCTGACGATCATCGCCACCGCGCTGGTCGACACCGGCAGCGCGATGGACAAGGTGATCTACGAAGAGTTCAAGGGCACCGGTAACTCGGAAGTCCACCTGGACCGCCGCATCACCGAAAAGCGCGTCTACCCGGCGATCAACGTCAACCAGTCGGGCACCCGCCGCGAGGACCTGCTGATCGAGCCGGAGCTGCTGCAGAAGATCTGGATCCTGCGCAAGCTGCTGCATCCGATGGACGAAATCGCCGCGATGGAGTTCCTGCTCGACAAGATGAAGAGCACGAAGTCCAACGACGAGTTCTTCTCGTCGATGAAGCGCTGAGGCCTCCGGCCACGAAAGAACGCCCCGCATCGCGGGGCGTTCTTTTCGTTCTTCGCCGGAGCCAACATGTGACCCTGCGCCTACCCGAAGTCGAGGTGCAGAAAGCCTACGGCAGCGGACTGACGCCCGGTGGCCGCGTCGAGCGCGCCATGGATGGCGCGCGCCCGAGTCAAGGCAGGATGCCTTGCCGAGGGGAGAGCGGCTTCCGGGTGGCAGGCTGCTGCCGATCCGAAGTGGAACGGCCATCCCGACACTTGGCAGAAGAAGCCTTTTGTTCGACGTCCGCGTGCGGGATCCTCTAATGCGGCAACTGCGATGCCCTCACTCGTCGAAGCGCAGGTGCCGGACGGACTTGCCGTGACGGCGGATCAGCTTCAACGCCTCGATGCCGATCTGGATATGACGCTCGACGAAGTCGGCACTGACCCGGGCATCGGAGGCTTCGGTCTTGACGCCTTCGGGAATCATCGGCTGGTCGCTGACCAGCAGCAGCGCCCCCGACGGGATGCGATTGGCGAAGCCGGCGGCGAAGACGGTCGCGGTTTCCATGTCGATCGCCATGCAGCGCATCGCCCGCAGCCGTTCCTTGAACGCGTCGTCGTGCTCCCAGACCCGGCGGTTGGTCGTATAGACAGTGCCGGTCCAGTAGTCGTGGCCGAGGTCGCGGATCATCGTCGAGACCGCGCGCTGCAATGCGAACGCCGGCAGCGCCGGCACTTCGGGCAGCAGGTAGTCGCTGCTGGTGCCCTCACCGCGGATCGCCGCGATCGGCAGCACCAGGTCGCCCAGCTGGTTCTTGCGCTTGAGGCCACCGCACTTGCCCAGAAACAGCACCGACTTGGGCATGACCGCCGAGAGCAGGTCCATCATCGTCGCCGCATTCGGGCTGCCCATGCCGAAGTTGATCATCGTGATGCCATCGGCGGTGGCGCTGGGCATGGGCCGGTCCAGGCCCACCACTTCGGCACCGGTCAGACGCGCGAAGTGATGCAGGTACCCGCCGAAATTGGTCAGCAGCACGTGTTCGCCGAACTGGTCCAGCGGCACGCCGGTGTAGCGCGGCAGCCAGTTGCCGACGATCTGGTCTTTCTCTTTCATCGTCTTCTCCTTTTTCTTTCGCGCGCATTCTCGCATCGCGCCGGCATCGGTCGCAGCACGCGTCGCAACTGGGCGCGCGGTCCCAGTGCACGCGGCGGCGACACGGGTACACTCGACGACGCTTTTGGGGGTCGCGCGCGCGCGACGGCTGTTCCATCATCGCTTCGGGGAGTTGTCGATGTCTCGTCTGTTGTCCGCCGCCTTGGCGGCCGTCCTGCTGGGCGGCTGTGCCACCACTGCCTCATCCGGCGCGCCGTCCCGTGCCGCCGCTGCGTCAACGCCCTACCCCAGCACCTACGCACCGATCGCCGCCGCGCCAGTGCTGATCAGCGGCGCCACGGTGCTGATCGGCGACGGCCAGCGCCTGGACGGCGCCGACGTGCTGCTGCGCGACGGCAGGATCGCCGCGATCGGCCGCGGGCTCGAAGTCCCGGTCGATGCGCAGCGCGTCGACGGCACTGGCAAGTGGGTTACGCCGGGCCTGATCGACGTGCACTCGCATCTGGGTGTGTACCCCAGCCCCGGCGCGCGTGCGCACAGCGACGGCAACGAGATGACCGCGCCGGTCACCGCGCAGGTCTGGGCCGAACACTCGGTGTGGCCCCAGGACCCGGGCTTCGGCGCCGCGCTGGCCGGCGGCATCACCACGCTGCAGATCCTGCCCGGCTCGGCGAACCTCGTCGGCGGGCGCGGCGTCACGCTCAAGAACGTCGCTGCGACCACGGTGCAGGGCATGAAATTTCCTGGCGCGCCTTATGGACTGAAGATGGCTTGCGGCGAGAACCCAAAGCGCGTCTACGGCGAGAAGGGCGGCCCGGCCACGCGCATGGGCAATGTCGCCGGCTACCGCGCCGCGCTGATCGATGCGGCCGAGTACCGCGACAAGCAGGCCAGCAATTCGCCAGGCAAGCGCGACCTCAAGCTCGAGACACTGGCCGGTGCGATGGATGGCGACATCCTGGTGCACATCCACTGCTACCGCGCTGACGAGATGGCGCAGATGCTGGATCTGGCGCATGAGTTCGACTTCCATATCACCGCCTTCCATCACGGCGTGGAGGCCTACAAGATCGCCGACCGGCTGGCCGCCGAGGGCGTGTGCGGTGCGCTGTGGGCCGATTGGTGGGGCTTCAAGATGGAGGCCTTCGACGGCATCCAGGAGAACATCGCGATCGTCGACCGCGCGCCGGGAGGCTGCGCGATCGTGCATTCGGATTCCGACGAAGGCATCCAGCGCCTCAACCAGGAGGCGGCGAAGGTGCTGGCCAGCGCCCAGCGCGCCGGGCTCGACATTGCGCCCGAACATGCGATCCGCTGGCTGACCGAGAACGCGGCGCGCTCGCTGGGCGTGCTCGAGCGTACCGGCACGCTGGCGCCGGGCAAGATGGGCGACGTGGTGCTGTGGAACGGCAACCCCTTCAGCGTCTATGCACTCGCCGAGCAGGTATGGATCGACGGCGCACACGTGTACGACCGGTTCGACCCGACGCGCCAGCCGGTGACGGACTTCATGCTCGGCCAGGGCGCAGCCGCCACTGGAGGTGCCCGATGAGCCGCGCGGTCTCGACCCGGCGCGCCTCGCGCGCAATCGCGCGCCTGCTGTGCGTGGGCGCGCTGGTCGCCGCCACGCTGCCGGTCGCCGCGCAGGACGTGCTGATCCGCGGCGCGACGGTCCACACCGCCGGTGCCCAAGGCACGCTGCGCGAGACCGACGTACTGGTGCGCGGCGGCCGCATCGCCGCGGTCGGCCCCGGGCTGTCTGCGGCCGGCGTGCCGGTCGTCGAGGCGGGTGGACGTCCGCTGACGCCGACCCTGTTCGGCGGCGTGACTGGGATCGGCATCGAGGAGGTCTCGGGCGAGCGTGGCACGCGCGACGACCGCCTGTCGCTCGGCAGCGCCGAGGACATGGTCGTGCGGCCGGAGTTCGACGTCACGCTGGCGTTCAATCCCGACTCGATCGTGATCCCGGTCGCGCGCGTGGAAGGCATCGGCTTCACGCTGCTGTCGGCCGGCAATGCCAATGCAATCGTCGGTGGACAGGGCGCAGCGATGCGCCTGGACGGCAGCATCGATCCCGCCGGTCCGAAGGTGCTGTACCTGGCGCTGGGCAGCGCCGGCGCCGAGCAGAGCGGGCAATCGCGCGCGGCGCAGTGGATGCTGCTCGACCAGTTGATCGACGAGGCCCGTGGCCGGTTGCCGGCCGATTCGCACGTCGCGTCGCTGACCCCGGCCGGCAAACGCGCACTGACGCGTTACCTCGATGGCCAGGGCACGATCGTCGTCGGCGTCAACCGCGCCTCCGACATCCGCCAACTGCTGCGCTGGAGCAAGCGCCACGGCCTGCGTATCGCGATCCGCGGCGGTGCCGAGGCCTGGAAGCTGGCGCCCGAGCTCGCCGCCGCCGGCGTGCCGGTGTTCGTCGATCCGCTGGTCAACCTGCCATCGGACTTCGACCAGATCGGGGCCACGCTCGAGAACGCCGCACGGCTGCATGCGGCCGGCGTGCGTGTCGGCTTCGCACAGGCCAGCGATGCCTCGCACAACGCCCGCAAGCTGCGCCAGCTCGCCGGCAACGCGGTCGCCCACGGGTTGCCGTGGGAAGCCGGCCTGGCCGGGCTGACGCGCGTGCCGGCCGAGACCTTCGGCGTCGACGCGGCGATCGGTACGATCGCGGTCGGGCGCACCGCCGACCTGGTGCTGTGGTCGGGCGATCCGCTGGATGTCGCCTACACCGCCGACCAGGTGTGGCTGGGCGGCCGCGCGATCGAGATGCGCTCGCGTCAGACCGAACTGCGCGACCGCTACCTGCCGCAGGCGACGCCAGCCAGCGAAGGCGGCCTGCCGCGGGCGTACCGTCACCGCTGAGGCACTCGCGCCTCCCGCACATGCGGGAGGGGACGTGGGGGTAGCCCTTCAGCCTTAGCGGATTGCGGCCCAAGGACCACGGTCTGTTGGGAACCGATCAACGCGCGATCGGATCGTTTGCCCCCATCCCGGCCTTCCCCCGCAAGCGGGGGAGGGAGGTTGCAAGCGCCGCGGCTTGTTGCGCAGATGCCGGCCTTCCCCCGCAAGCGGGGGGAAGGAGGTTGCAAGCCCCTCGGCTTGTTGCACGGATGCGGGCCTTCCCCGCAAGCGGGGAAAGGGGTAGCAGGCGCGCGGCCTATCGGGCGTCGG
This sequence comes from Luteimonas sp. TWI596, assembly GCF_039674105.1. Taxonomy (NCBI): domain Bacteria; kingdom Pseudomonadati; phylum Pseudomonadota; class Gammaproteobacteria; order Lysobacterales; family Lysobacteraceae; genus Luteimonas; species Luteimonas sp. TWI596. Next base: position 153,642 of record NZ_JBDJMU010000005.1, on the reverse strand, counting down.
GCGGGATGCCGTCGATGTCGGGGTCGACGGCGAGCTTGCCGGCGATCAGCACCGCCTGGGTGCGATTGGAGGCGCCGAGCTTGCGCAGCACCGCCGTCATATGCGCCTTGACCGTGGCCTCCGAGACGCCCAGCTCGTAGGCGATCTGCTTGTTGAGCATGCCGTCGCCGAGCATCTGCAGCACGCGGAACTGCTGCGGCGTGAGGTCGCGCAGCCGCGCGGCGACGTCGTGTTCGCCGGACGAGACCGCCGGCGCCGAGACTGCAGCCTCGGGGACGAAACGGTCGCCATCGAGCACCTGTGCGACCGCGCGCGCCAGCGTTTCGGCATCGGCCGACTTCGGAACGAAGCCGGCCGCGCCGTGGTCGAGTGCCCGGCGCATCACCGCCGGCTCCTCGCGCGCCGACACCATCAGCACCGGCAATTGCGGGAACTGCGCGCGCAGGTGCACCAGCGCGCTGAACCCCTGGGCGCCGGGCATGTTGAGGTCGAGCATCAACAGGTCGGCGTCGGGCTCGGCCTCGACCATCGCATACAGCGCCTCGACGTTGTGCGCCTCGCGCAGGCGGGCATCGGGCACGGCGCGCGCGATCGCCCCACGCAGCGCCTCGCGGAACAGCGGGTGGTCGTCGGCGATCAGCAGGGTCGTCATCGGGCGGCGTCAGGCGTTGGGGACGTGCCGCTCCTTGACCAGCGCATCGACGACCGACGGGTCGGCCAGTGTGCTGGTGTCGCCGAGCTGGTCGGGGGCGTTCTCGGCGATCTTGCGCAGGATGCGCCGCATGATCTTGCCCGAGCGGGTCTTGGGCAATCCCGGCGCCCACTGGATGTGGTCCGGGGTCGCGGTCGGCCCGATCTCTCGGCGCACGTGGGCAACCAGTTCCTTGCGCAGCGCCTCGGTGTACTCCTCGCCGGCCTTGAGGGTGACGTAGGCGTAGATGCCCTGCCCCTTGATGTCGTGCGGGAAACCGACGACCGCGGCCTCGGCGACCTTGGGGTGGAGCACCAGCGCGCTTTCCAGCTCCGCGGTGCCGATGCGATGCCCGGAAACGTTGATGACGTCGTCGACGCGGCCGGTGATCCAGTAGTAGCCGTCCTCGTCGCGCCGGCAGCCGTCGCCGGTGAAGTACATGCCCGGGTAGGCCTTGAAATAGGTGTCGATGAAGCGCTGGTGGTCGCCGTAGACGCTGCGCATCTGCCCCGGCCACGAGTCGGTGATCACGAGGTTGCCCTCGGCTGCGCCTTCGAGGATCGTGCCATTGGCATCGACCAGCGCCGGCTGCACGCCGAAGAACGGCTTGGTCGCAGAGCCGGGCTTGGCCTCGATCGCGCCGGGCAGCGGCGAGATCAGGATGCCGCCGGTCTCGGTCTGCCACCAGGTGTCGACGATCGGGCAACGGCCGTCGCCGACCACATCGGAGTACCAGCGCCAGGCCTCGGGATTGATCGGCTCGCCGACACTGCCGAGCAGGCGCAGGCTTGCGCGCGAGGTCTTCTTGACCGGCGCCTCGCCCTCGCGCATCAGCGCGCGGATCGCGGTCGGCGCGGTGTAGAAGATCGTGACCTGGTGCTTGTCGATCACTTCCCAGAAGCGCGACACGCTCGGGTAGTTCGGCACGCCCTCGAACACCAGCGAGGTCGCCGCGTTCGCCAGCGGGCCATAGACGATGTAGCTGTGGCCGGTCACCCAGCCCACGTCGGCGGTGCACCAGTAGATGTCGTCGTCGCGCAGGTCGAACACCGAGGCGTGCGTGTAGCTGGCGAACAGCAGGTAGCCGGCGGTGGTGTGCAGCACGCCCTTGGGCTTGCCGGTCGAGCCGGAGGTGTAGAGGATGAACAACGGATCCTCCGCGTTCATGCGCTCGGGCTCGCAGGTGTCGGGCTGCCCATCGACGACGGCGTCGTACCAGCGGTCGCGCGGCATCTGCATGTCGACCGCGCCGCCGGTGTGGCGCACCACGAGCACCGTTTCCACGCTCTGCGCGCCGGGCAGCTTGAGCGCGGCGTCGACATTCGCCTTCAGCGGCACGCGCTTGCCACCGCGCATGCCCTCGTCGGCGGTGATGATCAGTTTGCTGCCGCAGTCGCCGACGCGGTCGGCGATCGAATTGGGCGAGAAGCCGCCAAAGACCACCGAGTGCACCGCGCCGATGCGTGCGCAGGCGAGCATCGCCACTGCCGCCTCGACGATCATCGGCAGATAGATCGTGACCCGGTCGCCCTTGGCGACACCCAGGTTGCGCAGCGCGTTGGCCAGCCGGCACACGCGGGCGTGCAGTTCGCGATAGCTGATGTGGCGCGCCTCGGTGTCGGGACCATCGGGCTCCCAGATCAAGGCGGTCTTGTCGCCGCTGCGCGCCAGATGACGGTCCAGGCAATTGACGCTGACGTTGAGCTCGCCGTCGTCGAACCAGCGGATGCGGAAGTCGGCCAGGTCATAGCTGACGTCGCGGATCCGGGTCGGCGGCCGGTACCAGTCCAGTCGCTGGGCGATCTCGCCCCAGAAGGCCTCGGGCTCCTGGACCGAGCGCGCGTAGTCGCGCGCGTAGTCGTCCTGGGTGATGGTATCGGGACCGGCGAAACCGGCCGGGACCGGATGACGTTCTTCGGAACTGGACATGCGGGACCTCTTCCCCTTGTTGCGCGTCTTCCCAGTGTGCCGCATCTGCCGGCCCGCGACGCTAGGACCTTGGTCTAGCCCCGCCGGCCCAGTGCGTCCGCTCACCTGCCCGGGGTGCGTGCCGGGCATCGGCGGGCGGCTCCACTTCGACCAATGGCCAATGGGCGCGGGGCGCGTCGCCGTGCAGTCTGCGCGAAGGACCGGGCGCCGGTTCGACCAGGTTCAGGCTCACGCATCCCTCGGGAGGGGACATGACACAGACCATCGCCGCGCAGGCCAGGCCGCGCCTGCTCACGGCCGCCGTGCTCGTCGCGCTCGCACTGCCGGGCGCCGCATTCGCGCAGACCGCCAAGGAGCGCGAGCTCGAGGCGCGGATCGCGCAGCTCGAATCGCAGGTGCAGGCACTGCTCGGGCAACAGCAACAGACCGCCGCGCAGGTGCAGGAGGTGCGCACCGCGCAGGCGGCCGCGCCGGCCATCGCCGCGGCCCCGGCCGGCAGCCAGCCGATCCAGGCCACCACGATCACCCCGCAGGCCAATCCGGGCACCAAGTTCACCGTCGGCGGCATGATCCGCATCGATGGCATGGCCACCAAGACCACCGACGGCGATATCGCCAAGGGCACCGCCGGGCGCGACTTCTACGTGCCCGGCGCGATCCCGGTCGGCGGCGAAGGTCCGGACACCTACATGGACGCGCACGCGAAGTTCTCGCGGCTGTGGTTCGACGCCAGCACCGTGCTCGACTCGGGCGACAAGCTCGGCGCACGCGTGGAAATGGACTTCTTCGGCGGCACGCTCGGTAACTCGGCGGCGACCAACACCTACGGCGCCACGCTGCGCCACGCTTACCTGACCTACAACAACTGGCTGGTCGGCCAGACATGGTCGAACTTCATGGACACCAACGCGTTGATCGACGCGGTGGACTTCGTCGGCCCGACCGATGCGGTGGTGTTCGTGCGCCAGCCGCAGGTCCGCTACACCAGCGGCCCGTGGACGGTGTCGGTCGAGAGCCCGGAGACGACGGTACAGCCTTATGGCGGCGCGGCACGGATCATCGCAGGCGACAACAGCGCGATCCCCGATGTCATCGCCCGCTACACCCACAAGGCCGATTGGGGCCATGTGAGCTTTGCCGGCATGGCACGTCAGCTCAAGTACGAGCCCGCGCCGGGCCTGGACAGCACCGACACCGGGTTCGGCGCGACCGTCAGCGGCCTGGTCAAGCTGGGCGAGAACACCGACATCCGCTATCAGGTCAGCGGCGGTGAAGGCATCGGCCGCTACATCGGCCTGGCGACGATCCAGCAGGACGCGATGGTCGATGCGGCCGGCAACCTCGATGCGCTCGGCGGCTGGGCCGGTTACTTCGGCGTGCGCCAGGTGTTCAGCCCGGCGGTGCGCGGCAACCTGTTCTACGCACGCTCGCAGTGGGACAACAACACCGCCTGGACCGGCCTGGGCGTGACCCGCAAGGTGCATTCGGTGCATGCCAACGTGATCTGGTCGCCGGTGCCCAAGCTCGACTTCGGCGTCGAGGCGATCTGGGGCGAACGCACCCTCGAATCGGGCGCGGATGGCGAACTGATGCGCCTGCACACGATGGCCCGCTACTCGTTCTGATCCATCTCGGCGCGGTCGCCGCATCGACCGCGCCGAAACGCGCTCGCGCGCCTGCCGCACGCACGACCGGACCATCGGCATCCCGCCGGGCCGTCCATCCCACGCACGCTTCGAAAGGGGAAGCTTCCCATGTCCAGCACGACCGCCAACGCAGCGCCTACGGGCCCGCTGACGAAGGGCCACAAGAAGGTCATCTTCGCATCCAGTCTCGGCACCGTCTTCGAGTGGTACGACTTCTATCTGTATGGTTCGCTCGCGATCATCATCTCGCGGCAGTTCTTCAGCGGCGTCAACGAAACCACCGGCATGATCTTCACGCTGCTGGCGTTTGCCGCGGGCTTCTTCGTCCGGCCGTTCGGCGCAGCGTTCTTCGGCAGCCTCGGCGATCGCATCGGGCGCAAGTACACGTTCCTGGTCACGATTCTGATCATGGGCATCTCCACGTTCCTGGTCGGCGTGCTGCCCAGTTACGCCTCGATCGGCGTCGCCGCGCCGGTGATCCTGATCGTGCTGCGCCTGGCTCAGGGTCTGGCGATGGGCGGTGAGTACGGCGGCGCGGCGACCTACGTCGCCGAGCACGCGCCCGCCGGCAAGCGGGGGCTGTACACCAGCTTCATCCAGACCACCGCGACGCTGGGCCTGTTCCTGTCACTGGCGGTGATCCTGGGTTGTCGCTGGATTCTCGGCGTCGAAGCATTCGAGGACTGGGGCTGGCGCATCCCGTTCCTGGGCTCGATCGTACTGCTGGGCATCTCGGTGTGGATCCGGCTGCAGCTGTCGGAATCGCCGCTGTTCCAGGAGATGAAGGCGCAGGGCAAGGGCTCGAAGATGCCGTTCCGCGATTCGCTCAAGGGCGGCAACCTGAAGCTGATGCTGCTGGTGCTCTTCGGTGCGACCGCCGGCCAGGCCGTGGTCTGGTATGCCGGCCAGTTCTATGCGCTGTTCTACCTGCAGAGCATGCTCAAGGTGGACCTCACGGTGTCCTACCTGCTGATCGCGGCGGCATTGCTGCTGGGCACGCCATTCTTCCTGTTCTTCGGCTGGCTGTCGGACCGGATCGGCCGCAAGAAGATCATCATGGCCGGCTGCCTGATCGCCGCGGTCACCTACATCCCGATCTTCAAGGGCATCACCCACTACGCCAACCCGGCGATCGAGGAAGCCAGCACCAACTCGCCGGCCGTCGTGGTCGCCAACCCCAAGACCTGCAGCTTCCAGTTCGATCCGGTGGGCATCCGCAAGTTCACCAGTTCGTGCGATGTCGCGACCGCGGCGCTGACCCGCGCCGGCGTGCCCTACAGCGTCGATCCGGCCCCAGTGGGCACGCTGGCGCAGGTGCATGTCGGCCAGACCGTCGTCCCCTCCTACGAGGCCGAGGGCCTGGCGGGCGACGCGCTCAAGGCGCAGCAGGGCGAGTTCGGCGGCGCGTTGAAGGCCGCGCTCACCCAGGCCGGCTATCCGGAGAAGGCGGCCACCGACCGCATCAACGTACCGATGACGATCCTGCTGCTGTGGATCCTGGTGCTGTACGTGACGATGGTCTACGGCCCGATCGCCGCCTACCTGGTCGAGCTGTTCCCCACCCGGATCCGTTACACGTCGATGTCGCTGCCCTACCACATCGGCAACGGCTGGTTCGGGGGCTTCCTGCCGGCGATCTCGTTCGCACTGGTGGCCGGCACGGGCAACATCTACTACGGCCTGTGGTACCCGATCGGTATCGCGATCATGACCCTGGTGATCGGGACGTTCTTCCTGCGCGAGACGCGCAACGTCGACATCACCAAGTAGCGCCCTCGGCGGGCACCAAGACCCGCACGCAAGACCCGGACGCCGGCCCTAGGGCCGGCGTTCGTCGTTCAGGATGTCAGCCGCCCGAGATCCGGAGGGCGAATGCGTCGCCTGCCACGCATTCCTCCCGGTCGGCAGGCCCACCGCCCGTGCTCGACATCCGTCGCTGTACGGAGCGCGTTTGGGGCGCGCGCGCAGACCGACATCACAGGCGAGAATCCGCTGTCTGCTTCTCGAAGTCGCAGCGGCGGCGCGCGGTGAACGCCCGGCGCGGCCCTGCGACTGCGCCGCCGGGTTCCGCCAGGCGCGTGCCCGGATGACGCTCGCCGTCAGCGCTGCGGCGGCGCCGCCAGCTCCCGGGCGTCGAGATAACCGTCGCGATTGCGATCCTGGCGGTTGAACGTCGCGGCCAGGCGTGCCAGGTGCTCGGCCCGGCTGATCGAACGGCCTTGCCCGCCTGGCAACTCGTCGACCGACAGCACGCCATCGCCGTTGCGATCCAGGCGATCGAAGGCGTAGCCCATCCACGCCTGATACTCAGCGAGCGACACGCGGCCATCGCCGTCGGTATCCATCCGCTCCAGGTAGTCGGTGGTGCGCGCCACCTGGGCGCCTGCGCCCGTCGCGAAGACGGCGCAGACCAGCGCGATCGCCCGCTGCGCGGTACGCGACCCAGCTGGACGCATCATGCGAGCGGCCGGCTCAGGCGCGCGCGCTCTGCAGCGAGTAGCCCTTGAGCCGGGCTGCGTAGTCCTGCAGCGCGCGGATGCCGCTGGCCTCCGCTTCGCGACACCAGGCCTGCAGGTGCTGCAGCGCCTCGCCGGCGTTGTGCGTACGCGCCTCCAGCAATGCCGCCAGGCGCGCACGGTGCTCGACCAGGGTCCGGATGCGCGGCCGTTGCGCGACCCAGGCCTGCAACTGCGCGCGCGCATCGGGCGCGAGCCAGCGGCCATCGTCGACCAGGCCCCGGCGCAGCTTGCGCGGCAGCAACGCGCGCAACTTGGCGCCGGCCGCCTGCGCCTCTTCGCGCAGCGCCGGACCCAGCACGTTGCGCTGGTAGTCGGTCATCGCCTGGAAGCGGTGAGCGAGCAGCGCCTTGAGCGTGTCGGTGTCAGGCGCGTGGATGTTCGGGCGCACGTCGAGCGATGGCGCGACGCGCAGCACACGCGCCAACCGCAGCGTCTCCAGTGTCTTGATCACCGCCCAGCCGATGTCGAACTCCCAGCGGCGCAGCGCGAACTTCGCCGAGCTCGGGAATGCATGGTGGTTGTTGTGCAGTTCTTCGCCGCCGATCCATACGCCCCAGGGCGTCAGGTTGGTCGCAGTGTCGGTGGTTTCGAAGTTGCGGTAGCCCCACCAGTGGCCCAGGCCGTTGACGACACCGGCGGCCCAGAACGGAATCCACGCCATCTGGATCGCCCAGACCGCGACGCCCTTGAAGCCGAACAGCACGAAGCTCGCCAGCAACAGGACCGTCGGGCCGAGATTCGCGTGCGGGGTGTAGAGGCGGCGCTCGATCCAGTCGTCGGGCGTGCCCTTGCCGTACTGCTCGATGTCGGCGCGTTGCGCGCGGGCCTCGCGATACAGTTCCACGCCGCGCCAGAATACGTTGCCGATGCCTTTGTGCATCGGGCTGTGCGGATCGTCCTCGGTCTCGCACTTTGCGTGGTGCTTGCGATGAATCGCGACCCATTCGCGCGTGATCATCGACGTCGTCAACCAGGTCCAGAACCGGAACACGTGCGCGATCGCAGGATGGAAATCCACGCCGCGATGCGCCTGGCTGCGGTGCAGGTACAGCGTCACGGCGAAGATCGTGAGCTGGGTGGCGGCCAGCAGGTACAGCAGCATCGCGCCCCACCCCCACTGCAGCAGGCCACCGGACAACAAGTCGAACAACGAGACGGACATGGCGACGGGCAACGGGTTCGGGTGTACGTCCCATGATGGGACGGGCCTGCGACGATTGCCATCCCTGCCCGGCCGTATGGTGAGCCTTGGCGTTCAGGCCTGTCACACTGCGCGCGACATGAACACGCCAGACGGCCCGACACCGCCGCTGCTCGAGCTGCACGACGCGACCGTGGTCCGCGACGGCCGCACGGTGCTGCACGGATTGCGGCTGCAGATCCCGGCCGGGCGGCACACCGCGATCCTCGGTGCCAACGGCTGCGGCAAGTCCACGTTGGTGCAATTGCTCACGCGTGAACTGCACCCCCTGGCCCATGCCGACGGCACGCCGCCGGTGCGCGTGTTCGGCGCCCGGCTGGGCGATGTGACGCAACTGCGCGCGCGCCTGGGCATCGTGACCGGTCGCATCCACCAGGACCTGCTGTCCCTCCCGGCGCTGCGGGTGGAGGACGCCGTCGTCGCGGCGGCGCACGGCAGCATCGCGTCTGTTGCGCCCGCGCGCGTCGATGCCGCCCTGCGGAGTGCAGCGCGCGACGCGCTGGCCGCGATGGCCGCCACGCACCTGGCCGGACGCCGCTACGCCACCCTGTCGGCCGGCGAGGCGCGCCGGGTCCTCATCGCCCGTGCGCTGGTCCATCGTCCCGAGGCCTTGCTGCTCGACGAGCCCTCGACCGGACTCGATGTCGTCGCCCGCGTGCAGTTGCTCGACCGCCTGCGCACGCTGGCGCGCAGCGGCACCACGCTGGTCCTGGTGACCCACCACGCCGAGGAACTGCTGCCCGAGATCGGGCATGTGGTGCTGCTGCGCGACGGGCGGATCCTGGCCGAGGGACCGCGTGAGGCGATGCTGACCGAGGCCTGGCTGTCGCAGACATTCGGCGCATCGCTTCGGCTGGGCTGCGATGCCACCGGCGCGCCGACGTTGCAGGTCGCCCCGAACCGTTGAGCCCTCGCGGCGGCGCCGCATGCCGTGGCGCTCGCGCTGTGCGATAGTCGGCCCGCATCACCGCTGTTCTGTTTGGCATCACCACTTTCGGGAGGGGGTCCATGCTCGAGCAATACGGTCTGTGGCTGGCGCTGGTCTGCGCGGCCATCGCGATTCTCTACGGCGTGGTCTCGGCCGGCTGGATCAACCGGCAACCGGCCGGCAACGAACGCATGCAACAGATCGCCGGCGCGATCCAGGAAGGCGCGCGCGCCTACCTCAACCGCCAGTACCTGACCATCTCGATCGCCGGCGCGGTGCTGTTCGTGCTGATCGGCCTGTTCCTGGGCTGGTCGACCGGCCTGGGCTTCCTGCTGGGCGCCGTGCTTTCGGGGGCGGCGGGCTATATCGGCATGAATGTCTCGGTCCGTGCCAACGTGCGCACCGCCGAGGCCGCCCGGCGCGGCATCGGCCCGGCCATGGACGTCGCGTTCCGCGGTGGCGCGATCACCGGCATGCTGGTGGTCGGCCTGGGCCTGTTGGGCGTGGCCGGCTACTGGATGCTGCTGCCGCACTTCGGCATTGCCGGCGAGCCCGCACTGCACGCACTGGTCGGCCTGGCCTTCGGCAGTTCGTTGATCTCGATCTTCGCGCGCCTGGGCGGCGGCATCTTCACCAAGGGCGCCGACGTCGGTGCCGACCTGGTCGGCAAGGTCGAGGCCGGCATCCCGGAGGACGACCCGCGCAACCCGGCGGTGATCGCCGACAACGTCGGCGACAACGTCGGCGACTGCGCCGGCATGGCCGCCGACCTGTTCGAAACCTACGCGGTCACGGTGATCGCGACAATGCTGCTGGGCCATCTGATGGCCGGCCAGGTCGGCGCCAACGGCGTGCTCTATCCGCTGGTGCTGGGCGGCGCCTCGATCCTGGCCTCGATCGTCGGCACGTTCTTCGTGCGCGTGCAGCCGGGCGGCTCGATCATGGGCGCGCTGTACAAGGGCGTGATCGTCTCGGGTGTGATCGCCGCGGTGCTGTTCTGGCCGATCACCACGCAGTTGATGGCCGGCAACGCCCACGGCGCAGGCAATCTCTACTGGTGCGCGTTGATCGGGCTGCTGCTCACCGGCGCGATCGTCTGGATCACCGAGTACTACACCGGCACCCAGTATGGACCGGTCCAGCACATCGCGCAGGCGTCGACGACCGGGCACGGCACCAACATCATCGCCGGGCTCGGGGTATCGATGAAGTCGACCGCGCTGCCGGTGGTCGCGGTGTGCTTCGCGATCTGGGCCTGCTTCTCGTTCGCCGGGCTCTACGGCATCGCGATCGCGGCGACCGCGATGCTGTCGATGGCCGGCATGATCGTCGCGCTCGACGCCTACGGCCCGATCACCGACAACGCCGGCGGCATCGCCGAGATGGCCGAACTGCCGCCGGAGGTACGCAAAATTACCGATCCGCTCGATGCGGTCGGCAACACCACCAAGGCCGTGACCAAGGGCTACGCGATCGGTTCGGCGGCACTGGCGGCGCTGGTGCTGTTCGCCGATTTCACCCACAACCTGGAAGCGAGGTATCCGGGGGTCGAGTTCCGCTTCGACCTCGCCGATCCGGCGGTGATCATCGGCCTGTTCATCGGTGGTCTGATCCCCTATCTGTTCGGCGCGATGGCGATGGAGGCGGTCGGCCGCGCGGCGGGCGCGGTCGTCGAGGAAGTGCGCCGCCAGTTCCGCGAGATCCCCGGCATCATGGCCGGCACCGGCAAGCCGCAGTACGACCGCGCGGTCGACATGCTCACCCGTTCGGCGATCAAGGAGATGATCATCCCGTCCCTGCTGCCGGTGCTGGTGCCCGTCGTCGTGGCACTGGGGATGAATGTGCTGATGGGCCCCGGTGCGGGGATCCGCGCGCTCGGTGGCCTGCTGATCGGCACGATCGTCACGGGGTTGTTCGTCGCGATCTCGATGACCACCGGAGGCGGCGCTTGGGACAACGCCAAGAAGTACATCGAAGATGGCCACTTCGGCGGCAAGGGCAGCGAGGCGCACAAGGCAGCGGTCACCGGCGACACCGTCGGCGATCCGTACAAGGACACGGCCGGCCCGGCGATCAATCCGCTCATCAAGATCATCAACATCGTCGCGCTGCTGCTCGTTCCGCTGCTTTAGGCCGGCGGCGGCATCGACGCGTCGTCACGGGCGCCGGATCTCGGGCACGGCGCCGACGGGACGGCGCTGTCGCTGCAGGGAATCGGGCGCAGCGCCTATCGCGGCGTTTCGCGCGTGCAACCGACCTCGGTCGCAGTCAGTCGCGCAAGAACACGCCCTGCGCGAGATCGAACCATGGGGTGCACAGTAGGCGCTGGACATCGGCGAACGCGAAATCGGCCCGCCAGACCTCACCGTCCTCGCCCGGCTCGGGCGCGAGCAACCGCGCGGCGTCGGCCGGGGCGACGCCGAGACACCAGCGCACCGCGGCCGGCGCATCGCCCAGCCACTGCGAGAACGCGAACTCGCCGACCCGTTCACCGCCCGGCTCGACACGACGTGCCAGCGGCGTGGGCGGCACCGTCGGTGCCGGCGTGGGCAGCGCCTGCGCGACGTGCGAGAGCGTAACCCGACCCTCGCCTTCTTCGCGCAGATAAGGCATGCCGGTTGCGCCCTGCGTCTGGCGCCCGGTCAGCACCGCATGGCGGTCGCCCCGGTCGAACACGGCGAGCGCGACGCTGCCGAGATTGCGCAGCCGATAGCGGACCTCGAGCGCACCGCGCGTCGTCACGGCGAACACCGCTTCGAGCGCGACGCCGTCGGCGTCGACATGGGCGCGGGCAGTATCGGTCGGCGTCATGGAGAACCTCGTTTCTCGGGAAGCAACGGCGGGACACAGCGCGAACAGTTGCACCAGCAGAATCGCGGTGACGGCGCTGCGGACGACGCGCCGGCGACGGCCAGAATGCGGCGAGCGCCGTGAGCGCCGCGCGCACGCCCCGCATCCGCGGCGCAGTCGACATCACGCGGAAGGCGGCGCAAGCGCCGCCTTCCGTGTCGCACTCACCGCGCCGCAGCGCAGTCGATCAAAGCGCGTAGCTCGGCCGATCCGGCAGGCCCAGTTCGCGGCGGATACCGTTCTCGGTCAAGTGGATCGGGTTGTGGGTGATCGGGCCGGTGCCATCGAAGTCGTAAGGCTGGGCGCTGGTCTCCAGGCCCACGGCCTGCCGTTCGGCATTGGGCACCTGACCGCTGTCGGGGCCTTCGCCGCGGTAGGTGCCCGGCAGGAAGGTGCCGTTGACGCCGTTATAGGCATGCGACATTTCGTGGTAGAGGACCACCGACGGCGCCGGGAAGGCATCCATGTGGAAGGACGGGTTGTAGCTGATCGTCACATCGCCGCCCGCGCCCGGGCGCCCATTGACGATGTCGGCATCGTTGCTGAAGGTCTGGGCGTAGCCGTTGTCCTCATTGGACAGTTCCTGGATGGTCACGCTGTTGCCCTTGGTCTCGGCCGCCTTGTCGAACTCGGCGAGCATCTGCTGACCGTTGGGCGAGGCGCGCAGGAAATCCAGTTCCGACTGCATGCGCTGCACGAAGGCATCCGAGCCCTTCACTGCGATGCCGCGGTCGCCGGCGCTGTTGTCGATCTCGACATTGACCACGGTCGGCTTGGCGCCGGTCGCCGCGTTGACCAGGTCCGAGACCTCCGCGTACACCGTCGTCTGCGCGTGGGCGCCCTCGATGGTGTCCTGGCCGTCGCCGGCATACACCGTGGTGCGGCCCTCACCGACGTGGATGGTGTCGTCGCCGCGTCCGGCCGAGATGATGTCGAACTCGCCGCCGCCATGGATGACATCGTCGCCGCGGCCACCTTCGATGTAGTTGGTGCCCGTACCGGCGTGGATGGTGTCGCTGCCGTCGCCGCCGTAGATCACGTTCACGCCGCTACCGCCGTGGATCTCGTTGCTGCCGCCGGTGGTGTGGATGTCGTTGCGGCCGCTGCCAGTCACGCGGATCAGGTCGTCGCCGTCGCCGCTGCTGATGCGATTGTCGCCGTTGCCCTCGACGAGCACGTCGTTGTCGCCCTGACCGGCATCGACAACGATGTTGACGTCGACATTCGGGGCGACCTTGATCGTGTCGTTGCCCTCGCCGGTGCGCAGCGTCAGCTCTTGGCCCTCGCCCAACCGTACCTCGTAGCTTTCGTCATTGACGGTGACATCGAGCGTGCCGTCGTCGCGCTGGCTGACGCCGACATCGTCGTCGCCGCTGCCGGTGGTGAACACGACTTGGTCGCGGCTCACATAGCCCTGGGCCACGGTGCGTTCGCGCGCGATCTCCACCTGCCCGTCCTTGTGCAGCGGATCGATCTGGATCGGCTTGCCGTCCGGGGTACTGCCGGTGGTGCGCTGGCTCGGATTGCTGGCCGTGCCGTCGATCTCGACCGTGCCCTCGGCCGCACGCTGCAGCCCCTGGCGCACGGTCACCTGCGGGCCGTCGTCCTCCAGGCCCTTGATCGGCTGGTTGAGATCGATGCCGTCGGCCGGGCCATCGTGGCGATGCGGGTTGGGATCGAGCGGGTTGTCCCAGTACCCCTGGGTGCTTGCGGACGAAACAGACGTGGGCGACAGCGAATCGAGCGTGGTCATGGCAGGCCTGCGCGAGAAAGGTGGCGTCCATATGTACGCCAGCGTATGGGGCGCCCGTACTGGGGCGTACCCCAGGCCAAACCCGCTTGAAACGGTTTCAGGCGAAACGGACCAATAGCCCTCGCTGCGCCGCAACATGCCTTGCGCGTAGAATGACGGCCCACTTTCCGCACTGGAACCGCAGCAGCATGGGCCTGGATTCCGTCTCCACCGGCAAGAACCCGCCGCACGAAATCAACGTCATCATCGAGATCCCCAAAGACGCCGAGCCGGTCAAGTACGAGGTCGACAAGGAGAGCGGCGCGATCTTCGTCGACCGCATCCTGTCCACGCCGATGCGCTATCCGTGCAACTACGGCTACGTGCCCTCGACGGTCTGCGGCGATGGCGACCCGGCCGATGTGCTCGTCGTGCTCCCGCTGCCACTGGTGCCCGGTTCGGTGATCCGTTGCCGTCCGGTCGGCGTGCTGAAGATGAGCGACGAAGCCGGCAGCGACGAGAAGATCCTCGCCGTGCCGGTCGAGAAGATCTTCGCCGGCTATGCCCACGTTGACGATCTCGACAAGGTGTCCACGCACTGGCTCGAGCGTATCGGCCACTTCTTCGAGCACTACAAGGATCTCGAGAAGGGCAAGTGGGTCAAGGTCGAAGGCTGGGGCGACGCCGCCGAGGCCAAGCAGATCCTGGTCGACGCGATCGAGGCCTACAAGCAGGCTGGTTGATCCGAATCCGGCGTGGTGAGCGCGCCGGAGCCCGCCCGGCGCGCTCGCAAGGCGCTGGGCGCATCGACGCTGCGCCCGCGTGGCGTCCCGCAGGGGGAGAGGCACAGGTGCGCATTCTGTTCGTGGGAGGCAGCGACGGCCTGCCCGCCGGTTTGCTCGAACTGGTCGGCGGCATGGACGCGCGCTGGGACATCACGCATGTCGAAGACGGCGGCGCTGCAATGGCCTTGGCCGCCGAATCGCCGCAGGATGTCGTCGTCGTGGCGCCCACGCTGGCGGACATGTCCGCGGCCATGCTGCTCGGCCAGATCCGGACGCTGCGACCCGAGACCTCGCGTATCGCGCTGATCGGCGCCCAGCCGCCGGCACGCGTGCTCTCGCTCGCCCACCGCTTCCTGCCGCTTCCGGTCGATGACGCGCAGTTGCTCGAGGCCGTCGGCAGCCTCCAGGAACTGCGCGACCTGCTCGACGACCCGGCCCTGCGCACGTGCATCGGCCGCATCGAACGGCTGCCGCCGCCGCCGCAGACCTATCTGGCACTGACCCATGCGCTGGAGGCGGAAGACGCCACCGGCGCGGCCGACATCGCCCGGCTGATCGGCCGCGATCCGGCGATTGCCGCCAAGGTGTTGCAGTTGTGCAACTCGGCCTACTACGCGGCCGGCCGGACGATCGCCGACCTGCGGACCGCGGTGACCCGCCTGGGGCTGTCGACAATGCGCGACCTGGTGCTCGCCAGCGAGGTCTTCGCCCAGCCCGGCCGGATCGACGTCGACCGCCACGCGCTGCAGCAGCGCGCCCTGCACGCCTCGCAGCTCGCGCGCCGGCTACTGCCCGATTCCAGCGCCGAACTCGGCGCGACCGCCGCCCTGCTGGCCGACATCGGCCTGCTGCTGCCCGGCGTCCGCGATCCCCACTTGGAGGTGGTGGCGACAGGCGACGACGCCCGATCCGATGCCCCCGGCCACATCGAGGCCGGCGCCTACCTGCTGGGCCTGTGGGGCCTGCCGATGCCGATCATCGAGGCCGTCGCGTTCCAGCGCGATCCCGCCCGCGCCGGCACACGCGGCTTCTGGATCGCCGGGGCTGTGCACGTCGCCACATCACTCGCGGGCGACCTGCCGCTGCGGGAGGACTATCTGGCACGCGTCGGCGTGCTGGAGCGGCTCGAGGATTGGCGCGCATGGGCGCTCAGCGCCGCCCAGGCATCCGCCGCGCACTGATGCATCGCCTTGGGGCGACCCGCGGTGCGTCAGGGCGCCTCGCTTTCATGCCACCCCTGCCCCGCCTACCTCGTGGATGGCGAGCCACACGACCAACGCCTCCGCTGCAAAGAACTACGGCCCCTTTCGGGGCCGTAGTCTTGTCACGTGCGTTGCTTCGATCGATCAGAAGCGCTGCTGGTACTTCATGTAGGTGAAACGACCGATGTCGAAAGCGGCCTGGTAGGAGAAGCCAGTGGTCGGCTGCGTGTAGACCAGCGGACCGACCTTGTCGAACACGTTGTTCACGCCAATCGAGACGGTGGCGTTCCACGGCGCATTCCAGCGAACCTGGACGTCGTTGAACGTCACCGAGCCGGTCTTGTTCTGCGGAATCGCGTTGTCGTCCTGATCGATGTAGTCGGGCAGGTTACACGTGTCCTCGAAGTAGCACTGCTCCTTAATGCTCGAGAAGTAGCGCGCCGTCCAACTGGCACCGAAATCACCCATATCCCAGTTCAGCGAAGCAACAGATCGGATGCGGAAGTTGCCTCCGAACCCGACCCGCGGCTGGGGCGTGGTGTTATCGGTGCTGTCTGCCTTGATCTCGAAGTTGCTGTAGTACGTCGTCGACCAGTTGACGCCGAAGGTACCGACGCTGGTCTCCGGCATCCGATAATTGACGTCGAAGTCGTAACCCTCGATTTCCCAGTAGCCGGCGTTGCGGCCGATACGGGTCAGATTGTCGACAACGCCGTTCTCGCCACGCGTGAAGTACTGACACTGCGACTGGATATCGTAGACATAGCAGTCCGACAGGATGCCTGACGCAGTGAACGAGGTCACGACGTTGTCGATGCGGGTCTTCCACCAGTCCAGCGACATGCCAAGGCCACTGACGTACTGCGGGCTGTACACCAAGCCAAGCGAGCGGCTCACTGACTCTTCCGGTGTCAGATTCGGGTTGGAGCCACTCAGGAACGGCGTTCCGGTCTGGCCGCCATAAGCGATGGAACCGCCTTGGCCGAGCTGACGGTAGCCCGCGTAGTTGGCGATGTCGGCCGCGCAACGCGCATAGACATCCGGGTTGTTGGCCGCGACGCCACGAACGGTGTCGCAAGGATCGACATAGTAGTCGAAGGTCTGGCCGACGCCGCCGTAGAGATCCGAGACCGACGGAGCACGGAAACCCTGTGCCCACGTACCGCGAACCAGCAGATCCTCGATGGGACGCCAACGGAAGCTGGCCTTGCTGTTGGTCGTGTTACCGAACACGTCGTAATCGGAGTAACGACTGGCCAAGTTCAGCGCGAGCTCCTGCGCACCCGGCATGTCTGCCAGCAGCGGGATGTCGAGCTCAAGGTACGCCTCGTTGACGCTGTAGCCGCCGGAGGTTTCCTGAGCAGCAAGGTTGGTTGAGTTGCCCGTCTGCGCGAAGGCATCCGGCGAGTAGCGTCCCTTGACGCGACGGTTCTCCAGCCCAGCGGCGAAGCCAAGTTCACCCGCCGGCAGCGTCACGATGGAACCGCTGACATTGGCGAAGTAGTTATGAGTCGTCGTCTCCGACGTCGCATTTTCCATCAGGAAAAAGCGACGCTGGATGTCCGGGTTGGCCAGCGAGTTCGGCCCCTCACTGAGCACCGGGCTCCAGGGGGTGCAGTCGGCAAGCGCGATCGGTGCGTCGGGCGTGCCGCACTGGACGACGCCATTACCGTTCAGGAACGACGGGCCGACAGCCTGGCGAACGGCGAGCTTGTTGAAGTCGCCCCGCCCCCGGATGGTCGCGTCGCCGCGGGTGAACAGATAGCCGGCATCCCAGTCGAAGAACTTCTCGCCCACCTCGAACGAACCCTCGAGCGCGGCGCTGAAACGGTAGGTATCGAGACGGCGATCGGTGGTGCGCGGCACTTCCCAGCCACGGCGGCGGAAGTTCAACGTTTCGCCGGTGGGATTGAAGTAGCTATCCGGGCTCATCGGCGTCTGCACGTCAACGGCGCCGCTCTGCAGCGGGTAACCGGCGACCTGGACGCTGGTCTCGCGTCGATTGAAGCTCGCATCCGTCTTCAGACGCAGATTGTCCGTGAAATCGAAATCGGCACTGGTGAAGATCGACGTGCGCTCCATGCCGGTCTTGACCATCATCTGCTCGGCGGCATTGCTCGAGTCACCGATGACGCCCGGGCTCGGATTGACCTGCGGGCGATAATCGGCAAGGTTGGTCGGATCGCCGCCGTCGCGCAGGACAAGCCACGCATCAGCCGCCCTAGCGTTTGGCTGGTTCGGGTTGCGGATGTTGCCGATCGCACCGACCGGCGTGTAGTTGTTGTCTTCGCTCTGCCCCGGATACGAGAAGCGCGAGAACTCACGGTCCTTCGCAAAGACCGGCTCTTCCTTGTCGTACTGCGCGCCGAACACGATCGAACTGCGCTCGCCCTGCGATCCGATGGTGAAGTCGAACGACTGGATCGCACCGTCACCCTGACCGTACTGGCCGTAGTAGGCGTTGGCTTCGGCACCATCGAAATTGCGACGGGTGATGACGTTGATCACGCCTGCGACTGCGTCGGAGCCGTACAGAGACGATGCGCCGTCCTTGAGCACCTCGATCCGCTCGACCATCGAAGACGGAATCGTGGCCAGATCCTGCAGCCCGTCGTTGTTCACACCGAGGCGGCGGCCATTGACCAGGACCAGGGTCCGCTGAGGCCCCAGGTTGCGCAGGTCGACAAACGTACCACCGGGGCTCTCGCCCGAGCTCAGCGGATCGGACCGACTCAGCGACGGGCTACCGGTGGATGCAATGTTCTGCAGGATGTCGCCAACCGACTGGAAGCCCTGATTCTCGATGTCCGTGCGCGAGATCGTCTGGATCGGCTGCGCATTCTCGACATCGACCTTGCGAATACGCGAACCGGTGACCTGGATGCGGTCGAGTTCGGTGGTGCCCTGCGTCTGGGTCTGCGCGCTGGCAGCGACGGGCGCGAGCGCGAACACGATCGCGGCGGGCAGCAGGCCCTTGCGGATCGCGGAGGTGCGAAGGTTCATCAAAATTCTCTCTCCAGAGTGGTTGTGTTACTGACGCGTTAAGACGCCCATCGCACGTTACGTCTGCACACTGGACTCACGCCTTGCATCCTCCACCGTCTGACTTTGCCGAATCTGTCCCTTTCGATGAATGGGAGACGAGGATGCGACTGTCGTCACAACGGCATGTCATGCGCTCGCGTACATCTCGCGGGTCATCCGTTCGCCCGTTGTAGCCTGGCCCGCGGCGCGATACTGACTCGCTGACATACCGTGGTGCGCCTTGAATGCACGGGCGAAGCTGCAACAGTTGTCGAAGCCGGTCGCGGCCGCGACCTCGCCGACCATCATGGACGTGGTCCGCAACAGATGGCCCGCCCGCTCGAGTCGCAGGCGCACCGACAATGCCTGCGGGCTCTCGTCGTACAGTGCGTGGAACGCCTTGGAGAAGTACCAACTGGAGAAGCTCGTCAAATCGGCCAACTCGCTGATACGGACCACCCGGTCGCTATTGCCTTCCAAATAGAGCCTGGCCCGTTGCATGCGGCCGAACACCTGACGCTTTCGGTTTCGCGAGCGGCCCGGACATCGGCGCGCCCGAGCCGCCAGGTCGCGCTGCACGATCGCGAGCTGCAGTAGTAGCGGCCGAACGCTGAGTCGGTCGCAATGCCCCCGCTGAGCCTCCCGCCACAGCCGCAGTAACACGCGGACATCTTGCGGCGAAATGCGGCCGCGCCCGGCATACAAACCGCCGTCGTCCAGCGCCTGCAACTCCGAGAGCGCGCGCGCATCGAGTGCGAGTCCGATACAGATGCCGTGCGGCCCCGCCTGGATCAGCGGCGCGGACTCCTTCTCGAACGCCATCCAGTCCCCGCGACGCATGCGGAATCGACCCTCGCGAGACTCGATCCAACCATCGCCGCGCACCTGCACCCAGACACTGAATGCCGGTGCGGTGACCTGCACCACACCCAGGCGGGACGCGCCGACGCACTGCGCCGGCATCACGACTTGGTCGAATTGAAGCAGATGACCGCGCTGGGACCACGGGGCGATAGACATGCGAGCACACCGGTGACGGAGGAGCGTCCTTTTTGCCATCTGCGCTGCACACTTGCCCGATGGCGCGACTACGCTTTGCCGAATTCGCTCCGATGTTTTTCCGAAATCCTCACGACGCCTTTCTTCTCAATGCCATCAACAACTTAGCGAACAGACTCTGGGACCCACTGCGAGTGATAGGCAGGGGCATCACGCCGATATCGGTTCCGTCTTCCGTCGCGATCGACACCAGCCAGTCCTGCTGGTAACCGCTGAATCCGTTGACCGCACTGCGGTTGGAAGCGTCGAGGCACTGCTGGTCCTCACGACGCAGTCTGTCCTGGCCGATCGCGAATCGAGTCATCCGGGTGAGGCACTGGTCGTCGCTGTCCAGATATGACAACCGCCCGTCGGACATCAGCGCCCAACTGCGGTAGCGCCATCGTGACGGCACGTCCGCGCTGAGACGGCGCGGATGGGTCAGATCGGCAGCCGCGCTCCAGATCCCATTGCCGTCCAGCCGAGTGTAGAGCACCTGATTTCGCCGCGGATCGAACCGGACATGTGAAACGCCATCCAGACGTCCGATCACACGCCAACGGCGATCGTAAGCAATCAGCACTGTCCGCCCCTCGTGTTCCTCCTCGACCACAAGCAACCCACCGTCCGCGCCATACGCAACCTGCAACGGCTGCGCGGCCGGCACCGGAAGTGGTGTCGCGGTGCCTGCTTCCGGCTCGACTTCGACGATGCCGGGCCGGCCTGTCGCGTCCAATGTGGAGACCAGCAAACGCCGACTGTCGGCAGACCACGCCGGCGGCTGCCGCGTATCAGGGCGTACCCCCGGGATCGGACGTAGCGAATCGGGGCGCTCAAGATCGGCCCACCACAACTCGGAACTACCAGAGCGGTCGGACGTGAACATCAACTGCCGGCCATCCGGCGCCACGACTGGCTGGGTGTCGCGCCCCGACGATGCGAACAAGCGTTCGCGATGCCCGGAGGTCGCATCGATCCGGCTGATACCGAACTGCGGCTGCCGATGCACGAAGGCCACCAGATCCGCATCCCGCGCAGTCGCCGGCATCTGCGCATCCTCGACCCCGAGATCGGCGGTCGTCCTGGTCGCCAGGTCCAGGCGGTGTAGGCGTGTTTCGCTATCGATCCTCCTGCCATAGACCAGCGCCTGACTGTCGCGGGTCCAGCTCAGTCCGCGCAACTCCGCACCGATCTGGGTCAATTGCTCGGCGCTCCCCCCCTCGACCGGGATCCGCCACACATCACCGAGCTGCGGATTGCGAACGAAGGCGATCCAGCGACCGTCGGGGGATGCCTTGGGCAGGTAGTCGATGGCACCGGGGACGGTGGGATAGCGCACAGCGCGCCACTGGCCCGTCGCCAGGTCGAAGATCCGCACGCCGCCGCCGTCCGGGCTGCCGGTCATGGTGCCGAACAGCAGCCCGCTGCCGTCGGGCAACCAATCGAAGCTGAGGAGTTCGCTTCCATCGCAACGCACGATCTCTCGCTCCTGCCCCACAGCGTCGGCGGCGGCGAGCATGATCCGACAGCGGCCCGCATCGTCCCAACGGACGAACGCAATGCGCGCCCCGTCAGGCGACCATACAGGCAGATCGTCCCGTTCTCCGGCGGTCGGCACCGACAGCGCCCAAGGTGCGCTACCACTCGTCGCTTGCACCAGGATGGATGCGCTCGGCAATGGCGTCCCGTCATGCAGCGTACGGGCCGAATACGCGACTTGGCTGCCATCTGGCGACAGGCTGGGCGACAGTTCAAATCCTGCAGCGGAGGTCACGAGCCGATACGAGCGCCCCGGTGCAACCGCCGCGGCGGCGTCGGACAGCGGCGGCGGCGGGACCGACGTCGGCGGCGCCAGCAGGACCAGGCTCACGACACAAATCGCCAGCAGCGCGAACACTGCGCCTGCCCACCAACCCGCCTGTCCCTGCATCCGCACCGAATGGGGTCGGGACGGCCCTTCGCTCGCCGACGGAGCCGTCGTCATCGGCCCCCCGGATACCGGCGACGTCGCGTCCACAGGCGCCGGCGATGCCGTCGATTCGCTGTCGACTGTCGACACCGGAACCGTCAACCGATAGCCGCTCTTGGCAATAGTCTCGATGTAACGCCGTCCCTCGGCCGTGCCGAGGTCGCCCTGCCCGAATGCTCTGCGCAGTTGGGTGATCGCCTGGGTCAGCACGTCGTCGGTCGGCAGCGTATCCGGCCAGGCTTCTGCCAGCAGTTCATGCCGCGAGAGCACCGTGCCCGGACTGCGTGACAGGGCGCGCAGCACGGCGGCGGCCTTCGGCGTCACGCGCATGGGCCGGCGCGCACCGGGCATCTCGACCTCGCGCGTCGCGAAATCCACCATACCAACGCCGACACGAAGACGTGGCAGTGGAACGGCGTCCTCTCCATGGCGTGAAACGGTCATGCTGCAATCCCAACTGCTGGGTCGCCAAGCCTAGTCAACAACAGCTGAACGCAGCACGATGTTACGCCAGATCCGGCAAAGCGGACGGGCGCAACACGACAGCATTGTCGGGCGTGCCTGGCGTGACTGCGCTGTCGCCTACGCTCCTTTACGATTGAACTGACATGGGTGGTGGATGTCGTCCGGGGCCGGATCGACGCGGGTGTTGCGTAGCCCCGATGTAGTCTGCGCCGGGACCGGCGCTCGACGAAGCGCTATAGCGGGGGATTCTTCTTCGTAGACCAGTGCCATTGCCCCCATTACAACCATCGCGCTGGAATCGCTCATGACACAGGCCAAGTCCACCACCCCATGCAACGGCGTGTCGCTGCCTGAACGCATTGTCCCCTTTCCGACTTCGATCAGCGCGCAGGCCAGGGCCGCACTGCAGCGCTTGGTCACGGCGCAGGGTGCGCCGGTGAATGCGCTCATGCCCCTGCCCGCGGCGGAAGATACAGCGGCCTGGCAAGCCCTCAGGGACCAGGTGGACAGCCAGTACGCGGCTGCCATGAAAGGCCTGGCCGAGCACCTTCGCGCCAGGGTCGACACCTTGATCCTCGGCGAGGCTGAGATCCACGTCGCCACGCCTGACGCGTCGGCGCACCCCCAGCGCGCCTGTATCGACCTGCACGGCGGCGCCCTGCTGTTCGGTGGTGGCGAGGCCTGCCGTGTCAGCGCGCAGCAACAGGCGGACCGCTACGGTGCCCGCTGCTATGGCGTGGATTATCGCTTGCCGCCCGAGCATCCCTACCCTGCTGCGCTGGACGATTGTCTGGCGGCCTATCGGCATGTCCTGACCCAGCACGCGCCCACCGATATCGTCCTCATCGGGCGTTCGGCGGGCGGCAACCTCGCCCTGGCGATGCTCTTGCGCGGACGCGATGAAGGCCTGCCGATGCCCGCCGGCCTGGTGCTGCTGTCGCCCGAAGTCGACCTGACCGAGTCCGGCGACAGCTTTCACACCAATCGCTACATGGACGTGATGCTCCCCCTCCCGCTGATGCAGATCAATCGGCTCTATGCCGGAGGCGCAGACCTCGGCCATCCCTATCTGTCCCCCTTGTTCGGCCAACTCGACGGCCTGCCGCCGACTTTCCTGCAAACGGGGACCCGCGACCTTTTCCTCTCCAACGCGGCGCGCCTGCATCGCGGGTTGGTCCGAGCCAAGGTCCCGGTCGAGCTCTATCTCGGGGAAGGCATGCCCCATGGCGGCTTCATGGGCGCAACGCCAGAGGATGACGACCTGGCGCAGGAGATCGGCGTCTTCATCGAGGCTCGCTGGCAAACGCAGCGCTGACCCCGGACCGTCCGCGGCCGGAACACAAACGAAAAGCGGGCCATCGGCCCGCTTCTTCGTTTCCCGCGTTGAGCGATTACAGCGCTTGGCTGCGCACGCCGGCCTGGTGCGGATAGCTGGCGAAGATCTCGGCGATCGTCGACCGGATCCGCTGCTCGCGCTGTTCGGGCTTGAGATTGGCGACGCGTCCGACCGCGATGCCCTCCCACACCAACCGCTTCTGCCGCGCATCCACCAGATCCACGTTCATCGTGCCCTCGGTGTAGCGGTAGACGCTGGTGCGCTCGTTCCAGTACGGCACCGCGAAGTAGCCGCGGTGGCGATAGCTGTAGTAGTAGGCGTAGTCGACCGTCGGATAGCTGGTGACATCGGTCCGACGTTCCATGTAGGCGTTGATGTTCACCCACAGGTCCGGGTCGGCCTCGCTGTAGCGGTAGCCGCGGCGCTCCATCTCGGCGCGCACGGCGGCCTTGGTGACCTCGCTGGTCTGGGTTTCGTAGCCGTCCTTCTCGATCGCCAGCGGCGTGTAGAACGACCAGGTGCGATAGGCCGAAAAGTCCGCCCTGGGATCGGCTTCGGTGGTGATGCGGGGCCCGGTCGCGCAACCGGCGAGCAGCGCGAGGCCGCACAGGGCCACCAGCCAGGCGGCCACGCGGGACGTGGAAGTCTTCATCTTGGGGTCTCCCTATTGACGGATGGATCTTGGCGCGCCGCCACGATACCGGCCCTGAACATACGCGGCGCGCCGTCGAGCGGACGCGACGGCCGGACGAATGGTCCATCCGGCCGCCACCGCGGTCACTCGGGCAGGTAGACCTCGGCGCCCTGTGCCCGGAACTGGGCAGACTTCTCCGCCATGCCCGCAGCCAGTGCCTGCTCGGCCTCCACGCCATGCTCGGCCGCGTACTCGCGCACGTCCTGGGTGATCTTCATCGAGCAGAAGTGCGGCCCGCACATCGAGCAGAAGTGCGCGGCCTTGTGGGCGTCCTTGGGCAGGGTCTCGTCGTGGAAGGCCTCCGCCTTCTCCGGGTCGAGCCCCAGGTGGAACTGGTCCTGCCAGCGGAACTCGAACCGGGCCTTGCTCAGCGCGTTGTCGCGCACCTGCGCGCCCGGATGCCCCTTGGCGAGATCGGCGGCATGCGCGGCGATCTTGTAGGCCATGATCCCGTCGCGCACGTCCTCGCGATTGGGCAGACCCAGGTGCTCCTTTGGCGTGACGTAGCACAGCATCGCGGTGCCGTACCAACCGATCATCGCCGCACCGATCGCGCTGGTGATGTGGTCATAGCCCGGTGCGATATCGGTGGTCAACGGGCCGAGTGTGTAGAACGGCGCCTCGCCGCACTCGCGCAGTTGCTTGTCCATGTTCTCCTTGATCAGCTGCATCGGCACATGGCCCGGCCCTTCGATCATGGTCTGCACGTCGTGCTTCCAGGCGATCTTGGTCAGCTCGCCCAGCGTCTCCAGCTCACCGAACTGCGCTGCGTCGTTGGCGTCGGCGATGCAGCCCGGGCGCAGGCCGTCGCCGAGCGAGAACGCCACGTCGTAGGCCTTCATGATCTCGCAGATGTCTTCGAAATGTTCGTACAGAAAGCTCTCGCGATGGTGCGCCAGGCACCACTTGGCCATGATCGAACCGCCGCGCGAGACGATGCCGGTCACGCGCTTGGCGGTCAGCGGCACGTAGCGCAGCAGTACGCCGGCGTGAATGGTGAAGTAGTCCACGCCCTGCTCGGCCTGCTCGATCAGCGTGTCGCGGAAGATCTCCCAGGTCAGCGCCTCAGCGCGGCCGTCCACCTTCTCCAACGCCTGGTAGATCGGCACCGTGCCGATCGGCACCGGCGAATTGCGCACGATCCATTCGCGGGTCTCGTGAATGTGCTTGCCGGTCGACAGGTCCATGACCGTGTCGCCGCCCCAACGGATCGCCCAGACCAGCTTCTCCACTTCCTCGGCGATGCCCGACGACACCGCGCTGTTGCCGATGTTGGCGTTGATCTTGGTCAGGAAATTGCGGCCGATGATCATCGGCTCGCTTTCGGGATGGTTGATGTTGCAAGGCAGGATCGCGCGACCACGCGCGATCTCGTCGCGCACGAACTCCGGAGTGATCGAAGGCGGAATGCTCGCACCGAAGGCCTGACCGGGATGCTGGCTGCGCAGCAGCGCATCGCGCACCAGCTCCAGACGCTGGTTCTCGCGGATCGCGACGTACTCCATCTCGGGGGTGACGATGCCGCGGCGCGCGTAGTGCATCTGGGTCACGTTGGCGCCGGCTTTGGCCGCACGCGGTTGCACGCGCGACGGGAAGCGCACGCCGGCCAGCCGCGGATCGTGTTCGCGCGCCCGCCCGAAGCTCGACGACAGGCCAGGCAGGACCTCGGTGTCGTCGCGCTCGGCGATCCAGGCCGCGCGCAGCGGTGCCAGGCCCGCAGCCAGGTCGATCTTCACGTCCGGGTCGGTGTAGGGGCCCGATGGGTCGTAGACAGTGACCGGCGGATTGTCCTGCCCGCCGAACAGCGTCGGCGTGCGGGTCAGCGCGATCTCGCGCATCGCCACGCGCAGATCCGGGCGCGAGCCCTGGACATGGATCTTGCGCGACCCGGGGATGGGGCGGGTGACCGAATCGGAGAGTTGCTGGGCCTGCTGCAACAAGCTGACGGGCTGGGCGTTCATGGCATTCGTCCTGTTGGATGCCGCATCGTGGGATGCGGGCGTCGCCAGCGAGGGATTCGCAAGGCGGGACGAAGCGGCGGCGCGCCCGGACCGCGTGCCGCTGGCACGCATGCGCGCGCCATCGGTCCGGGGGCCGGCTGCGAAGCTTCCCTACGCCGGTATCAACCGGATCAGGTTCGAAGGGACTGTCTCAACCGACTGACGTCGGTACCCCCGCTTCGGGGCCGATTAGACCATGCGGGGCGCGAACACCCAAGCCGAGACGGGCGCCACCGGCGTCCCGACGCCGTTGTGCGCGGATCAGTCGACGCAGGATCTCCAGGCACCCCGCGGCGCAGGCCTGTACGAAAAACCGGTTGACAACGCGCGCGGCGGCATGATGTGCTGCGGACATGATGCATCGCACCAACGCCTCCCGCCTGTCGACGACCGCCATCCGTGCGGTGGTGCGTGGGCGCGCGGCGGCGGCGATCATCACGACGATCGTCGGCATTACCGGCACCGGTATCACCGGGACCGGGATGTGGACGCGCGCCGCCAGTTGACCTGACCGCCCGCTCCGCATCCCTCCCGGGATGCGGACGCCACGTCCCGCCCGATCGTGATGCGGAGCCCCTTTCCAGGAGCTCCCCATGTCGTCCGCCGTCGCGCTTCGCGCCCAGTCCGTCCCCACCGCCGACGATGCGTCGCCGGCGCTCGCCTGCCATGTCCACAAGTTCGGCGGCACCAGCCTGGCCGATGCCCCGTGCATCGCGGCGCTGGCCCGCCTGGTGCCGGCCGACGCGCGGGTGCGGCCGGTGATCGTGTCGGCGATGTCGGGCACCACCAATGCCCTGATCGCGCTCGCCGACGCCGCCCTCGCACTCGATGACTGGAAGCCGGCGTGGGACGCGCTGCGCCAGCGCCACGTCGCGGCCGCCGACGCGTTCGAACACGAGGCCGACGGCCCGCTGCACGCCGCGCTCGAGGACGAGTTCGCCGCTCTCGCCCACGACCTGCAGAGTCTGCACACCGACGCCGCCGATCGCGACGCGCGGCTGGCGCGTATCCACGGCTGCGGCGAGCAGTTGTCGTCACGACTGGCCCAGGCCGCGCTCGGTCCGGGCTGGCAGCGCCTGGACGCACGCGACGTGCTGGTGGTCCGGCACGGCGAGATGGGCGCGGTCGTCGACTGGGACGCAAGTCGCGCCCGTCTGGCGAGCTGGCGCCTGGCCCACGCCGCGCGCGATGTGGTGATCACCGGCTTCGTCGCCCGCGACGGCGACGGTCGCGACACCACGCTCGGGCGCAACGGCAGCGACTACTCGGCAGCGATCTTCGCCAACCTGTTCGACGCCCAGGCCCTGACCATCTGGACCGATGTCGACGGCGTGCTCTCGGCCGATCCGCGCCTGGTGCCCGATGCGGTCTGTTTGCCGGCGATGTCCTATGCCGAGGCCTGCGAACTCGCCTACTTCGGTGCAAGCGTGCTGCATCCCCAGACCCTGGCGCCGGTACAGGCCCGGGGCATTCCAGTGCGCATCCGCAACAGCCGCGATCCGTCTGCGCCGGGCACGACGATCGCACCGGCGGCCGCGGCAGCGGCCTCGCCCGTCAAGGGCCTGAGCCTGGTGCGTGATGTGGCCGTGCTCGAACTGGTCGGCAATGGTCTGGTCGGCGTGCCCGGCACCGCCGAGCGCATGTTCGCGGCCCTGCATGCGGCCGGCGTATCGGTGACGATGATCTCGCAAGGCTCGTCGGAGCATTCGATCTGCTGCGTCGTGCAGGCCGGCCAGGTCGAGCGCGGCCGCGCCGCGATCGTCGCCGCGTTCGCCGACGCAATCGCCCAGGGCCAGGCCCAGGGGGTGACCGTGACCAGCGACCTGTGCGTACTGGCGGCGGTCGGCGACGGCATGGTCGGGACCCAGGGCGTCGCCGCGCGGCTGTTCGCCGGCCTCGCCCAGGCCCACGTCAACATCCGCGCCATTGCGCAGGGCGCGGGCGAGCGCAACATCTCGGTCGCGATCGCCCAAACCGACGCCACCCGCGCATTGCGCGCCGCGCATGCGGCCTTCTGGCTGTCGCCGCAGACGGTCTCGGTCGGCGTGATCGGGCCAGGCAACGTCGGCCGTGCACTGCTGGCGCAACTGGCCGACGTGGTACCGGCGCTGCGCGAGCGCGCAGGCGTGGACCTGCGGCTGCGCGCGATCGCCAGCAGCCGGCGGATGCATCTCGACGACGCGCCGCTCGATCCCGCCCATGCCGCCGCGACGCTCGACACCACCGCGCCGGCCTGCGACCTGGACGCGTTCGCCGCGCACGTGCGCGCCAGTCATCTGCCGCATGCCTTGATCGTCGACTGCAGCGCCAGCGATGCCGTCGCGGCGAAGTATCCCGAGTGGCTGGCCGCCGGCATCCACGTCGTCACCCCGAACAAGCACGCCGGCAGCGGCGCGTGGGCACGCTATGCGGCGATCCGCGGGGCCCAGCGCGCCGGGGGCGGCCGCTTCCTGTACGAGGCCACCGTGGGCGCCGGCCTGCCGGTGATCCAGACCCTGCGCGGCCTGCTCGATACCGGCGACACGCTGCACGGCATCGACGGCATGCTCTCGGGCACGCTGGCCTGGCTGTTCAATCGCTACGACGGCAGTCATCCGTTCTCCGAATTGGTGCGCGAGGCCCGGGCGCTGGGCTACACCGAGCCCGACCCGCGCGACGACCTGTCGGGCCTGGACGTCGCGCGCAAACTGGTGATTCTGGCGCGCGAAGCCGGCCGGACGCTGTCCCTCAAGGACGTCGCGGTCGAAAGCCTGGTGCCCGAGACCCTGCGCGACGTGCCATTGGCGGCGTTTCTCGACCGCCTGCATGAGCTCGACGCGCCGATGCAAAGCAGGCTCGATGCCGCCCGCGCCGACGGCCATGCGCTGCGTCACCTGGCACGCCTGCAAGGCGACGGCCGGGCCAGTGTCGGCGTGGTCGCGCTACCGGCCGAGCACTCGTGCTGCCACACCCGGCTGACCGACAACCTCGTGCAGTTCCGCACCGCCCGCTACGCGGACAACCCGCTGGTCGTCCAGGGGCCAGGGGCCGGCCCGGAAGTGACCGCCGCGGGCGTATTCGCCGATGTGCTGACGATCGCCCATGCGCTCGGCAAGCAGGCCGGCCTGCCGTTCCTGCGGCATGATGGATGCAACGCGCAGGCCATCGAATCGGCGGCCTGCGGATGACGGCGCAGGCACGAAAGCCGACCCGGCCGCCCCTGGTCGATACGATGTCGATGTCACGATCCAACGCCGCCGACCGGGCGGCAGCAGGAGGCTCCACCATGCCCGAACATCCCTGGGTCGCGGCGTTTGCGCCGGCGAGCGTCGGCAACATCGGCGTCGGCTTCGACCTGCTCGGCCACGCGATCGACGGGCCGCGGGACATCGCCCGGGTACGTCGCATCGCCGCGCCGACCGTCGTCATCGAGGCGATCGACGGCGACGTTGCGGGCATCGACGCGATCCCGCTCGATCCGACGCGCAATACCGCCGGCCTTGCGTTGCAGTCGTTGCGCGAGGCGCTGTCGCTGCCGTACGGCTTCGCACTGCGTTTGGAGAAAGGCATCCCGCTGGGATCGGGGCTCGGCGGCTCGGCCGCCTCGTGCGTCGCGGCACTGGTGGCCGCGAATGCGCTGCTCGACGCCCCCCTGCCGCGCGATGCGCTGTACCCGTTCGCGCTGGACGGCGAAGCGATCTCCAGCGGCAGCCGGCACGGCGACAACGTCGCGCCGATGCTGCTGGGCGGGGTGACCCTGGCCACCGCCGACCGTGCGATCGCACTCGAGGTCCCAGCGACGCTGCACGCGGTCGTCGTGCATCCCGACCAGGTGCTGGAAACGCGCCGGTCGCGTGCGGTGCTCGCCGCCCCCTATCCATTGCACGACATCGTTGCCCATAGCGTGCACCTGGCGCTGTTTCTGACCGGCCTGCAACGCGGTGACCTCGATCTGGTGCGTGCCGGACTGCGCGACGTGCTGGTCGAGCCGCGCCGCGCCGGATTGATTCCCGGGTTCGCGCAGGTCAAGTCGGCCGCACTCGACCACGCCGCGCTCGGCGCCAGCATCTCGGGCGGTGGACCGAGCGTCTTCGCCTGGTTCGCCTCGCGCACCGAGGCCGAGGCCGCTGCACCAGTCATGCGCCAGGCGTTCGCCGACGCCGGTTTCGACGCCCGCACCTATGTCGGTCCAGTGGTTGGCCCACGGGCCGCGCTGCTCGACCCGAGCCCGGTATCGCGGCCGCTTGGCACGCGCGCCGCGCATCTACCCTTCTCCCAGTGACGAGCGCACCATGCATTTCCTGAGCACCCGCGGTGGCGTGCCGCCGACACCGATCGACGATGCCCTCGTGGCGGGCCTCGCGCCCGACGGTGGCCTGTATGTGCCCGCGTCGATTCCTGTCCTCGACCTGGAGGTACCGCGCGCCGCGCTCGCCGAGACCGCGGCCGCGACCCTGGCCCCCTGGTTCTCGGGATCCCGGCTCGAGGCACAGCTACCGGCACTGTGCGACGAGGCGTTCGCCTTCGAGGCGCCGCTGCGCCCGCTGCGCGGCGCCGGTGACCATGTGCTCGAGCTGTTCCATGGCCCGACCGCCGCGTTCAAGGATTACGCCGCCCGTTTCCTGGCCGGTGCGCTGGGCGCGTTGCGCTCGCCCACCGCGTCCGACACCACGATCGTGGTCGCCACCTCGGGCGATACCGGGGCCGCGGTGGCCGCGGCCTTCCACAGGCGGCCGGGCTTCCGTGTCGCCATCCTCTATCCCGAAGGCCGGGTATCTCCGCGTCAGGCGCACGGCCTGGCATGCTGGGGGGACAACGTACGCGCGTTCCGCGTCGACGGCAGCTTCGACGACTGCCAGCGCCTCGCCAAGCACGCGCTGTCGGATGCCGCGCTGCGGGCGCGCGTGCCGCTGGGTTCGGCCAACAGCATCAGTCTGGGCCGTCTGCTACCGCAGTCGGCGTACTACGTGCATGCCGCGGCCGCACATCACGCCCGGCATGGAGAGCCTCTGAACCTCATCGTGCCCACCGGCAACCTCGGCAATGCCTGCGCTGCGGTGCTCGCGCGCGCGATGGGCGCGCCCCTGGGCGAGATCCGCCTGGTCTGCAATGCCAACGACACGCTGCCACGCTTCTTCGCCGGTGCCGACTACGCCGCGCAGCCCACGCGGGCCACGCTCGCCAATGCGATGGACGTCGGTGCGCCGAGCAACTTCGAGCGGCTGCGCCACTGGCATGTCGACGACGCCACGCTGCGCGCCG
Source organism: Luteimonas sp. TWI596 (assembly GCF_039674105.1). Classification (NCBI taxonomy): domain Bacteria; kingdom Pseudomonadati; phylum Pseudomonadota; class Gammaproteobacteria; order Lysobacterales; family Lysobacteraceae; genus Luteimonas; species Luteimonas sp. TWI596. The sequence goes on along the minus strand of NZ_JBDJMU010000005.1, from coordinate 122,392 downwards.
GTTTCGCCGCAGACAGCGTGGACGATGCCACGATCCGCCGGATCATCGCAGCGGCACCGGCGGGGCACGGCATCGTGTCCTGTCCGCATACCGCGACGGCGCTGGCCGTGCTCGAACGACTGCGCGAAGCCGGCGATACACGCGGCTGGGCGGTCGTTGCGACCGCACACCCGGCGAAGTTCGAAACCATCGTCGAGCCGTTGATCGGACACGACGTGCCGCTACCGCCCGCGCTCGCCGACTGCCTGGCACGCCCCGCGCGCGACACTCCGCTGCCGGCCGATGCGGACGCCCTTGCCGAAACGCTCGAACGCTGGCACCGGACTGCCGACATGGGCTGACCGACGCTCGTTCGGGCGGCGTGCGCCCGAGCAAGCGTCCCAGGCCCGACACACCGGGCGCTGGCCCCCATGCCCAGGGGGTCGGGCGAAGACGCGGGCGGCAGCGACGCCGCTGACGCATCGCCTTGTCCAGCCAGACCGGCTGGACGTTGTGCACAATGTCGATATAATTAGCCGCCATACCATGCGGCGGCTAACCCGATACCGATCCGACCCTTTGCCTCAAGCGTACGGATGAGCATGCGGCGAAGACCACGACGGAGCGACCGGATTCGCCCCATGGCGCGTGCGCAGCTACTGCGACCACAGGCGATCCATACACGCCGGCATCTCCGCCACTCCTGCCATACAACCTGAAACGAAGACCCCAAGCCCATGGCTCACTACCTCGTCGAACTCTATAGCGCGAACGCCGCATGGCGCGCGTTGCCCAACGCCAACCGCGAACGCTTCCTGGCCAGCATCCACGCTGGAATGGGCGGGCTGTCCAGTCTCGGCATTGAGGCCCTGGCGCTGGGCGAAGCGGACGCCGACATCGATCATGCGAGCGGCCACCGTTACTTGGGGCTGTGGCGATTTCCCAACACGACGGCCCGGGATGCCCTACTGGCCGGTATTCGCGATAGCGGTTGGTACGACTACTTTGACCATGTGAACGCGGCCTGCGACGCGGGCGGACTTGCAGACCATCTGGCCGTGCTTGCGACCGCGTAAGCGCGAGGCCCCTGTGCCGCTGACCGAGCACCGGTGCCGTGTGGTGTCCTGGCGCCCAATGAAAAAGGCCCCTGCCGGATGGCAGGGGCCTTCGATAATGCAATGCCGTCGATCAGGGCCGCGAGGTGCGGGTGCCCGTGGCAACCTTCAGCTGCTTGGCGTCCACACTCTTCACGCCTTCGATGCCACGTGCGATCGCAGTCGCGCGATCGATCTGCGCCTGCGACTCGACATCGCCCGACAGACTGACAATGCCGTTGCTGGTCTCCACGCTGATATCCAGACCGGACACATCGCTCGACGCCAGCAGATCGGCCTTGACCTTGGTGGTGATCCAGGTGTCGGACATCGGCTGATGCGAATCGGTCTGCGCGGCAGTGGTGTGATCCTTGCGGTCGTGATCCTGCGCGAGCGCCGAACCGGTGAATGCAACCGCACCTGCAAGCGCGCCGGCCATCAGGGTCTTGTGCAGAGTCATCATTGGGCGTCCTCCGAATCTTATGGTGTGCCGCGAGTCTGCGCAGCCTCCCCGTGCCGGGGGGGTGAAGGCGACATGTTCACGGCGCGCAGCGCGCCCCGTTGTTATCAGCCGCTCATGAATCGTCATCTCCCCCCTGCCGCGCCTGTCACGCAGGCGAGTCTCGAAGCGGCCCGGGCCGCCGGCCTGCGCTGGGTCTGCGATCGCGATCCCGGCCTGTGCCGCCGCCGCGCCGGCAAAGGATTCAGCTATCGCGATCCCGGCGGCGCAGCGGTGCGGGACCGCGAGGTGCTCGCCCGGATCCGGCAACTGGCCATCCCGCCTGCCTACACCGACGTGTGGATCTGCCAATATGCCAACGGCCATCTGCAAGCCACCGGGCGCGATGCACGCGGGCGCAAGCAGTATCGCTACCATCCCGACTGGTCGACCACGCGCGGCCTGGGCAAGTTCGACCGGATCGTCGCGTTCGGCGACGCACTGCCACGCCTGCGCCGTGCGCTGCAACGCGACCTGGCGCGCCCGGGCATGCCACGCGAGAAGGTATTGGCGATCGTCGTGTCGCTGTTGTCGCAGACCTTGATCCGGGTCGGCAACGACACCTACGCCCGCAGCAATGGATCGTTCGGCCTGACCACGCTGCGCAACCGGCACTTCGAGCGGGCCAAGGCCGGCGGCGCGCGATTGCGCTTCCGCGGCAAGAGTGGTCAGGCGCACGACATCGCGATCGACGACGCCCGGCTGTGCCGGCTGGTACGCCGCTGCCAGCAATTGCCGGGGCAGGCGCTGTTCCAGTACATGGACGACGAGGGCGAATGCCGCGGTGTGGATTCAGGCATGGTCAACGACTACCTGCGCGAGGCCATGGGCGAGTCGTTCACCGCCAAGGATTTCCGCACCTGGGGCGGCACCGCACTGGCGTTCCGCCAGTTCGCCGCGCGGCCCCTGCCCACCGGACGCAATGGCGGCCCGCCGAGCGAGCGGGCGCTGGCGCTGCAGGAGAAGCAGGTCATCGCCGATGTCGCCGCGACGCTGGGCAACACGGTGTCGGTGTGCCGCAAGGCCTACATCGATCCGGTGCTCTACACCGCGTGGCGCGACGGCCGCCTGCAGCGCGCAGCCGCCAACGCGCGCGGTCCGCGGCAGTGGGAACAGGCAACGCTCGGCCTGCTGCGCCGCGCCCATCGCGCGGCGCGCAAGCGCTGATCTGCCGGGTCAATGAATTGGTTGTCGACGCAACTGTTGACAGCCCGTCCCGGGCATGGTTTTCTCGACCCATGACGCAGCGCAGCACCCGCATGCAGCTCCCCGCCCGCACCGCCACCGGTGACGGCCGGACCGTCATGTTCGCCGCGACCACCGCGCTTCTTATTGCCGTACTTCTTATTACCGTCCAGTCAGGCGCGGGAACGGGGTTCGTGTAAGAAAAGCGAAACCCAAGGTCGAAAGAACCGAACCCCGCGCCGACAAGCGCGGGGTTTTTTGTTGCCCATTGCCTAGCACCAGAGCGAACCGATGCCCGACACGATGCCCGTCTTCACCCCCGCCCGCAGCGCCGCCCAAGGCGCTCGCGGCGCGGCGCGGGCGTGTCGGACACCTGCACGCACGGGCGCTGCGATGGCGACGACGCATGCGACGGCCGGATGGAACAGGGCGATGCCCTCGACCTCCGGCCGTCGTCGTATCCGGGCGTCGATCCCGACGCCCCCCTCCTCCTTTTCCTCCAGCGGACACGATCGCCCATGAGCAATGCACACCCCTCCATCGCCATCGTCGGCTACGGCAGCCAAGGTCGCGCGCACGCGCTGAACCTGCGCGACTCTGGCTTCGACGTCGTTGTCGGCCTGCGTCCCGGCGGGCCGACCGAACAGAAGGCCAAGGCCGACGGCTTCACCGTCAAGGCGCCCGCCGACGCCGTGCGCGAGGCCGACCTGGTCGCCGTGCTGACGCCGGACATGGTGCAAAAGCAGCTTTATGCCGAGGTGCTGGCGCCGCATATGAAGCAGGGCGCGACGCTGCTGTTCGCGCACGGCCTGAACGTGCATTACGGCATGATCGCCCCGCGCGAGGACCTGGACGTGGTCCTGGTCGCGCCCAAGGGGCCCGGCGCCCTGGTGCGCCGCGAATACGAGATCGGCCGCGGCGTGCCGTGCATCTACGCCGTGCACCAGGATCGCAGTGGTCATGCCCGCGATACCGCGCTGGCCTATGCCGCGGGCCTGGGCGGGGCGCGCGCCAACGTGATCGAGACCACGTTCAAGGAAGAGACCGAGACCGACCTGTTCGGCGAGCAGGCGGTGCTGTGCGGCGGTGCGTCGTCGCTGGTGCAGGCCGGCTTCGAGACGCTGGTCGAAGCCGGCTACCAGCCCGAGATCGCCTATTACGAGGTGCTGCACGAGCTCAAGCTGATTGTCGATCTGTTCTACGAGGGCGGCATCACCCGCATGCTCGAGTTCATCTCCGAGACCGCGCAGTACGGCGACTACGTCAGCGGTCCGCGCGTGATCGACGCCGGCGTCAAGGCGCGCATGAAGGACGTGCTGGCCGACATCCAGGACGGCACATTCGCCAAGAACTGGGTTGCCGAGTACGAGGCCGGGCTGCCGAACTACAAGCGCTACAAGCAGGCCGATTTCGACCACCCGATCGAGCAGGTCGGCCGCCAGTTGCGCGCGAAGATGACCTGGCTGGGCGAGCAGGCCGACGCTCCTTCACAGCGTACGGAAGTCGCGTGATGAATGGCGCCCGCTGGCTGGTGCAGGCGCTGGAGGCCGAAGGAGTCGAGACGATCTTCGGCTATCCGGGCGGCGCGATCATGCCGTTCTACGACGCGCTGCATGGCGCGTCGCTGAAGCACGTCCTGGTCCGCCACGAACAGGGCGCGGCATTCGCCGCGAACGGCTTCGCGCGGGCCAGCGGGCGCGTCGGCGTCTGTGTAGCGACCTCCGGCCCGGGCGCCTCGAACCTGGTCACCGGCATCGCCGATGCGATGCTCGATTCAGTGCCGATGGTGATCATCACCGGCCAGGTCGCCACGCCGCTGATGGGCACCGACGCGTTCCAGGAGCTGGACGTGTTCGGCATGACGTTGCCGATCGTCAAGCACAGCTTCCTGGTGCGCAGCGTCGACGAGCTGCCGCATGCCGTCACCGAGGCGTTCCGGATCGCCCGCTCCGGGCGTCCCGGGCCGGTGCTGATCGACATGCCCAAGGATGTGCAGATCGGCGACGCCGCCCATCTGGGAGCGCACGTGCCCTCGCGCGCCGACACCATGCCGCCCTGCGCCGACCACGCGCTGCACGAGGCGGCGGCGCTGCTGGCGCAAGCGCAGCGTCCGGTCGTCTACGGCGGCGGCGGCATCGTGCTAGGTGATGCACTGGAGGCATTCCGCGAGTTCGCCGACCTGACCGCGATCCCGACCGTGCTGACGCTGCGTGGTCTCGGCGCACTGCCGCCATCGCACCCTGCGAACCTGGGCATGCTCGGCATGCACGGCACGCGCGCCGCGAACCTGGCGGTGCAGGAGGCCGACCTGCTGCTGGTCGTGGGCGCCCGCTTCGACGACCGGGCCACCGGCAAGCTGGCCGAGTTCGCCCCGCACGCGCGGATCGTGCACCTGGACGGCGACGGGTGTGAGATCGGCAAGCTGCGGCAGACCGATGTCGCGGTCTGCGGCGATGTCGCCGCCAGCCTGTCGCGGCTGGCCGCGCCATGCGCGGCGCACACACACGGGCGCTTTGCCGCGGCGCGTGCGCAATGGCGCACGCTGTGCGCGGAGCGACGCGAACGCTTCGCTGCCCGCTACGACGCCCCGGGCGACAAGGTCTATGCCCCCGCGCTGCTCAAGCGCCTGAGCGAACTGGCGCCTGACGCCGTGGTGGCCTGCGACGTCGGCCAGCACCAGATGTGGGTCGCCCAGCACTGGCGCTTCGACCATCCGCGCAAGCACCTGACCAGTGGCGCGCTGGGCGCGATGGGCTTCGGCCTGCCGGCCGCGATCGGCGCCCAGCTCCAGGACCCGAGGCGCCGCGTGGTCTGCGTCAGCGGCGACGGTTCGTTTCTGATGAACGTGCAGGAGCTGGCGACGCTCAAGCGCTACCAGGTGCCGGTGAAGATCGTGCTGCTCGACAACCAGGCGCTGGGCATGGTGCGGCAATGGCAAGAGCTGTTCTTCAATCGTCGCTACTCGGAGATCGACCTGTCCGACAACCCCGACTTCGCCCAGGTCGCCCGCGCGTTCGGCATCCAGGCGCTGTCGGTCGACCGCAGCGACGACGTCGAAACGGCATTGCAGGCCCTGCTCGATGCGCCGGGCCCGGCGCTGCTGCATGTCGCCATCGACACCGCCGCCAACGTCTGGCCGCTGGTGCCGCCCAACCACAACAACGCGCAGATGCTCGACCACGCCGATGCCGACATCGAGGACGATGCCGCGACAGCCGGCGCCTCCGCCTTGACCGACCCCACTGCCCCCGCGCCCGAGGAATGCCGCCATGCGTTACCAGTTTGAGATGACCCTGCGCCGCGCCGAAGGTGCGCTGGTGCGTGTGTTGGGTACCACCGAGCGCCGCGGCTTCCGACCGCTGACCTTCGAAGGCGCCGCCGGCGAGGACGACGACCGCTGGTGCCTGCGCATGACCGTCGAGGGCGACCGCGCCGCGAGCGCACTGCAAGGCCAGCTGGCCAAGCTCTACGACTGCCTGTCGGTGGAGGTGCAGCCATGTCGTTGAACGTCGCCGCCGATGCCGCGGTCGCGGTCGCACCGATCGCCGAGGCCGCACGCGCGCCCAGCGACCGGGTCTGGTTCGACGGCGCGCTGCACGCTGTCGATGCGCTGCAGGCGGGCCTGACCACGCACGCGATGCATTACGGCAGCGGCGTGTTCGAGGGCATCCGCGCCTATGCCACCGACGACGGCGCCGCTGTGTTCCGGCTGCCCGAGCACTTGGCGCGCATGCGAGAGGGGGCGGCGCTGCTGGGCATGGCGTTCGATCCCGCGCTCGCGACCGAGGCCGTGCTGGCGACGCTGCGCGCCAACCGCCATCGCGACGCCTACATCCGGCCGCTGGCCTGGTTCGGCGAGGGCGGCTTCGGGCTCGATGTCGAGGGCCATGCCGAGCATTTGATGGTCGCCACCACCGCCACGCGCGTGCACCTGGCCGGCACCCGCGCACGGCTGGGCATCAGCAGCTGGCGGCGCAATCCCGCCGATTCGCTGCCGCCGCTCAAGCTGTGCGGCGCCTACGTCAACTCGATACTGGCCAAACGGCAGAGCAAGTCGCGCGGCTTCGACGAAGCGCTGTTCACCGATGCCGACGGCTTCGTGGTCGAGTGCACCGGCGCCAACGTGTTCCTGGTCAAGGACGGCCGCCTGACCGCGGTTGCCCACCGCGACGCATTGCCCGGGATCACCCGCGACACGCTGATCGCGCTGACCGGCGCGTCCTCGCGCGCGGTCACCGTCGCCGAACTGCTGGATGCCGACGAGGTGTTCGCCTGCGGTACCGCCGCCGAGGTGGCGCCGGTGCAGGCGATCGAGGACCGGAGCTATGGCGACAATCCGGTCACCCGCGAACTGGCCGATCTCTACGCCCGCGTGGTGCGCGGCCAGGCCGAGGCCGGCCGCGGCTGGCTGACGGCGGTTTGAGCATGCCCGACCCCGATGTACGCCGCGTGCCGCGCGCCACCGCCAGCGATGTGCTGGCGGCGCAGGCGCGGCTGCGCCGCCATCTCGACGTCACGCCGATCCACTATGCCGAGCGCTTCGGCTGCTGGCTGAAGCTGGAGAATCTGCAGCGCACCGGTTCGTACAAAGTGCGCGGCGCCCTCAACGCGCTGCTGGCCGCACGCGAGCGCGGCGACGACCGCACGGTCATCGCCGCCTCGGCCGGCAACCACGCCCAGGGCATGGCCTGGGCCGCTTACCGGCTCGGCGTTCCGGCGATCACGGTGATGCCGCGCAACGCGCCGCAGACCAAGATCGCCGGCGTCGCGCACTGGGGCGCCACAGTGCGCCTGCACGGCGACACCTACGACGAGGCCAAGGCGTTCGCAGGCGAACTGGCGGCGCAGAACGGCTTCCGGCTGCTGTCGGCCTTCGACGATATCGACGTGATCGCCGGCCAGGGCACTGTGGGCCTGGAGATCGCCGCGGCCCTGGTGCCGGACGTGGTCATCGTGCCGATCGGCGGCGGCGGGCTCGCGGCCGGCGTGGCCCTCGCGCTCAAGAGTCAGGGGGTGCGCATCGTCGGTGCCCAGGTCGAGGGCGTGGACGCGATGGCACGCGTGCTGCGCGGCGATGACGCCCCGTTCTCGCCGGTCGCCACGCTGGCCGACGGCGTGCGCGTGGCCGACCCCGGCCAGCTGACCCGGGCATTGTTGGCCGACCTGCTCGACGATGTGGTCATCGTCCGCGAGGCGGAACTGCGCGAGACGCTGGTGCGTCTGGCGCTGGAGGAACACGTGATCGCCGAGGGCGCCGGCGCACTGGCATTGGCGGCCGGCCGCCGCGTCGCCGGGCGCCGCAAGGTCGCGGTGGTCTCGGGCGGCAACCTCGACGCCGGGGTGCTGGCGCGCCTGCTGTCGGAGGTCCGCCCACGGCCACCGCGCAAGCCGAGGCGTCGCCAGCGCATCGTCGACGCGACCGCGACCACCGCGGCGCCGCCGGCACCGGCCGCCACGCCACGGCGGCGCAACGACCTGGGCACCACGGCGCCGGCCGGAGGCGGCGAACCGCGACTTCGACGCGCGATCAAAGCGCCGCCCGACCGCACGCCCCACCGTATTGCCGAGGAACTTCCCGCATGACCGCTTCCGACACCATCCGAATTTTCGACACCACCCTGCGCGACGGCGAGCAATCGCCGGGCTGCAGCATGTCGCCTCAACAGAAAGTCGTGATGGCCCGCGCACTCGCCGAGCTGGGCGTGGACATCATCGAGACCGGCTTTCCCGCCAGTTCGGAATCCGACCGCGAGGCCGCACGGCTGATCGCACGCGAAGTCCGCACGCCGACGCTGGCGGTGCTCTCGCGCTGCCTGCCCGCCGACATCGAAGCCTCGGCGCGTGCGCTCGAGGGCACCGCCCGTCCGCGTATCCACGTCTTCATCTCCACCAGCCCGCTGCACCGAGAGCACAAGCTGCGCATGAGCCGGCAACAGGTGCTGGACATGGCCGCCACCAGCGTCGCGCATGCCCGACGGCTGGTCGACGACGTCGAGTTCTCGACCGAGGACGGCACCCGTACCGAGGACGATTTCCTGGCCGAGGTCATCGCCGCGGCGATCGCCAGCGGCGCCGGCACGATTAACGTTCCCGACACCCTGGGCTATGCGACACCCGAGGAAAGCCGCGCGCTGTTCCAGCGGTTGATCGCCAACGTCCCCGGCGCACGTGACGTGATCTTCAGCGCGCACTGCCACAACGACCTGGGCCTGGCGGTCGCCAACTCGCTGGCCGCGATCGAGGGCGGCGCGCGCCAGGTCGAGTGCACGATCAACGGCATCGGCGAGCGCGCTGGCAATGCCGCGCTGGAAGAACTGGTCATGGCGCTGAAAGTCCGCAACGCGTTCTACGACATCGACACCGGCATCGACACCCGCCGTCTGGTCCCGACCTCGCAACTGCTGCGCCGCCTGACCGGGATGAGCGTCCAGCGCAACAAGGCGATCGTCGGCGAGAACGCGTTCGCGCACGAATCGGGCATCCACCAGCACGGCATGCTGCGCCACCGCGGCACCTACGAGATCATGAACCCCTCGGACGTCGGCTGGCCCGATTCCAAGCTGGTGCTGGGCCGGCACAGCGGCCGCGCCGCGGTCGGCCACCGGCTGCGCGCGCTTGGCTACACGGTCGAGGATGCGCAGCTCGATCAGGTGTTCGCTGCGTTCAAGGCGCTGTGCGAGCGCCAGCGCGTGGTCGAGGACGACGACCTGGAGGCGTTGATGCACGGCGACGTGCATGGCCAGGGCTGGCGCCTGGCGTCGATGACGATCAGCGATCGCGGCCAGCGCGCGAGCGCGGTGATCGAACTGTCCGACCCGGACGGCAACAAGGTCGGTGAAAGCGCACTGGGCGATGGGCCGGTGGACGCCCTGTTCGCCGCGCTGGCGACGGCGACCGGCGTGGACCTGTCGCTGGAAAGCTATCAGGTGCACAGTGTCGGCACCGGCCGCGACGCCCGGGGCGAGGCCAGCGTCAGCGTGCGCCACGGCGACGCCATCTTCGATGGCAGCGGCACCAGCCGCGACATCATCGAGGCCAGCGCGCTGGCCTGGCTGGACGTGGCCAACCGCATTCTTCGCGGCCGCGTCGCGACCGCCACAGCCGGGGCCGCTGCAAAGCCCCACGCCGCCCATGCCTGACCGCCACTGTCCAGAGCCAGCAATGACCGCCAGTTCGCCCAAAACCCTGTTCGACAAGCTGTGGGACGCGCACGTCGTGATCCCCGAGACCGACGCCGCGCCCGCGGTGCTGTACATCGACCTGCATCTGATCCACGAGGTTACCTCGCCGCAGGCCTTCACCGAGCTGCGCGCGCGCGGCCTGTCGCCGCGCCGGCCCGACCGCACCAAGGCGACCATGGACCACTCCACGCCGACGCTGCCGGCAGGACCTGACGGCCGCCTGCCCTACGCCAACGCGGCCGCCGAGAAACAGGTCGAGACGCTCGCCGCCAACTGCGCGCAGTTCGGCATCGAGCTGTTCGACATGGCTTCCGACCAGCGCGGCATCGTGCACGTGATCGCACCCGAACAAGGCTTCACCCAGCCAGGCATGACCATCGTCTGCGGCGACAGTCACACCTCGACCCACGGCGCGTTCGGCGCGCTCGCCTTCGGTATCGGCACCAGCGAGGTCGGCAACGTGCTGGCGACGCAGTGCCTGCTGCAGCGGCGGCCAAAGACGATGGCGATCACCGTCGAGGGCCAACTCGCCCCCGGCGTCGGCGCCAAGGACGTGACCCTGCACGCGATCGGCGTAATCGGCGTCAACGGCGGCACCGGTCACGTCATCGAGTACCGCGGCTCGACCATCGCGGCCATGGACATGGAACAGCGGATGACGCTGTGCAATATGTCGATCGAGGCCGGCGCGCGCGCCGGCATGGTCGCGCCCGACGACATCACGTTCGACTGGATCGCCCGCACGCCGCGCGGCCCCAAGGGCGCGGACTTCGATGCCGCGGTCGCGCACTGGCGCACGTTGCGCAGCGATCCGGGCGCCGAGTTCGATGTCGAAGTGCGCATCGACGCGGCCGACATCCGCCCGACGCTGACCTGGGGGACCCACCCCGGCACCGCGATCGGCGTCGACGTGCCCGTGCCCGAGGCGAACGATGCCGCCGAGCGCAAGGGGCAGGACTATATGCGCGTCGCCGCCGGCCGCTCACTGGCCGGCATGCCGGTCGACGTGGTGTTCGTGGGCTCGTGCACCAACGGGCGGCTTCGCGACATGCGCGAAGTCGCTCAGGTGCTGCAGGGTCGCCGCGTCGCGGCCGGCGTGCGCATGCTTGTGGTGCCCGGTTCGGAGATCGTCAAGCGCGAGGCCGAAGCCGAAGGCATCGATGCGGTCGTGCGCGCGGCCGGCGCCGAGTGGCGCGAGCCCGGCTGCTCGATGTGCATCGCGATGAACGGCGACCTGGTCGCGCCCGGCCAACTGGCAGTGAGCACCAGCAACCGCAATTTCGAAGGCCGCCAGGGGCCCGGCGCGCGCACGTTGCTGGCCTCGCCGACCACCGCCGCCTGGGCCGCCGTGCGGGGTGTTGTCGCCGATCCGCGCGAGCTGTTCGACGACCGTCGGGCGGTGGCCTGATGCACGCGCCCCGGTCCCCTTCCGCCCCCTTGCCTGAAGAAACACCGATGCCCGCCAGTTCCCGGATTGTCTCGGCCAGCGTCGTGCTGGCCCAGACCAACATCGACACCGACCAGATCATTCCCGCGCGCTTCCTGTCGACGACAGAGCGCCAGGGGCTGGGACGGCACGCCTTCAACGACTGGCGCTGGCGCGAGGACGGCACGCCCAATCCCGATTTCGCGTTCAACCAGCCGCACAACGCCGGCCGCGAGATCCTGCTGGCCGGGCGCAACTTCGGCTGCGGCTCCTCGCGCGAACATGCGCCGTGGGCGCTGCGCGACCTGGGCTTGCGCGTGGTCGTGAGCAGCGAGATCGCCGACATCTTCCGCAACAACGCGCTCAAGAACGGCCTGCTGGCGGTCGTGCTGCCCGAGACGGTCGTCCAGGACCTGATGTCGCGACCCGACGACGTGCTGACCGTCGACATCGACGCCTGCGAGCTGCGGACACCGGCTGGCGCCGTCCATCGTTTCCCGCTCGACGCGTTCGCGCGCACCTGTCTGCTCGAGGGTGTCGACGAGATGGGCTACCTGCTGGCGCGCAGCGCCGAGATCCGATCCTACGAGGAGCGCCACCATGCACGCTGACATCGTCGTACTGCCGGGCGACGGCATCGGCCCGGAAGTGACCGCCGCCGCGGTCGAGGTGCTGGAGGCGGTCGCGCAGCGTTTCGGCCACCGCTTCACGCTGCACGAGCATCTGATCGGCGGCGCCGCGATCGACGCCACCGGCCAGCCGTTGCCCGAGGCCACGCTGGCCGCCGCGCGCGATGCCGATGCGGTGCTGCTGGGCGCGGTCGGCGGGCCCAAGTGGTCGGCGCCCAATGCGCCGGTGCGCCCGGAACAGGGCCTGCTGGCAATCCGAAAAGCGCTGGGCCTGTACGCGAACCTGCGCCCGGTGCGCCCGCATGCCGCGGCCGCCGGCGCCTCGCCGATCAAGTCGCATCTGCTGGCCGGCGTGGACCTGCTGGTGGTGCGCGAGCTCACCGGCGGCATCTACTTCGGCGACAAGACCCGCAGCGCGCAGGACGCCACCGACCTGTGCCGGTACTCGGTGGAAGAGGTCGAGCGCGTCGTGCGTCGCGCCTGCCTGCTCGCCCGCGGGCGCCGCGGACACGTAACCTCGGTCGACAAAGCCAACGTGCTCGAGACCTCGCGGCTGTGGCGCGAAGTCGCCACGCGCGTGGTGCGCGACGAGTTCCCCGACATCACCCTCGAGCACCAGTTGGTCGATTCGATGGCGATGCATCTACTGGCCAAGCCGCGCGCGTACGATGTGATCGTGACCGAGAACATGTTCGGCGACATCCTGACCGACGAGGCCTCGATGCTCGCCGGCTCGCTCGGCCTGCTGCCGTCGGCGTCGCTGGGCGAGGGGTGCGTGGGCATGTACGAGCCGATCCACGGCTCGGCGCCGGACATCGCCGGCCGCGGCATCGCCAACCCGGTCGGCACGATCCTCAGTGCCGCACTGCTGTTGCGCTACTCGCTGGGCCTGTCGCAGGAAGCGGCCTGCATCGAGCAAGCGGTGGACGCGGTGCTCGATGCCGGCGTGTTCACCGCCGACCTCGCCCCACACGACGCGGCCCGCTCGACCCGCGAGGCGACCGACGCGATCGTGCAGCAGCTGGCCTTGGCCAGCGAACAGGCTGCATGAGCGGCGGTGAGGCCGCACCCGCCGGGCTCGACGCGTTCCTGCGGACGGTCGCCGCGCGCGATCCGCACCAGCCCGAGTTTCTGCAGGCGGTGCGCGAGGTCATGGTCAGCCTGTGGCCGTTCCTGGACCGCCACCCGCACTACCGCGACCAGGCGCTGCTCGAGCGTCTGGTCGAACCCGAGCGTGTGGTGCAGTTCCGGGTGCCGTGGGTCGACGACCGCGGCCGCGTGCAGGTCAACCGCGCCTGGCGCGTGCAGCACAGCGCGGCGATCGGCCCGTTCAAGGGCGGCATGCGCTTCCATCCGTCGGTGAACCTGTCGATCCTGAAGTTCCTGGCGTTCGAGCAGACCTTCAAGAACGCGCTCACGACATTGCCGATGGGCGGTGGCAAGGGCGGCTCGGACTTCGATCCCAAGGGGCGCAGCGACGGTGAGGTGATGCGCTTCTGCCAGGCGCTGATCGCCGAGCTCCATCGCCACCTGGGCCCGGATACCGATGTGCCGGCCGGCGACATCGGCGTGGGCGCGCGCGAGATCGGCTTCATGGCCGGCTATCTCAAGAAACTCGCCAACCACGCCGGTTGCGTGTTCACCGGCAAGGGCCTGGCCTACGGCGGCAGCCTGATGCGCCCGGAGGCCACCGGCTACGGCACGGTGTACTTCGTCGAACAGATGCTGCACCACGCACGCCGCGACACCGACGGCGCGCGCGTGCTGGTCTCGGGCGCCGGCAATGTCGCCCAATACGCCGCGCTCAAGGCCATCGAACTGGGCGGCCGCGTGCTGACCTTCTCCGACTCGGGCGGCACGCTGTACGCGAAAGCCGGCTTCGATAGCGAGGCGGTCGAAGCGCTCATGGCACTGAAGAACCAGCGTCGCGGCCGATTGGCCGAACTGGCCGACGACCCGCGTTTCGACTACCTCGAAGGCCGGCGTCCCTGGCACATCCCGGCGCAGATCGCCTTGCCTTGCGCCACCCAGAACGAACTCGACGAGGCCGATGCGCGCAGGCTGATCGACAACGGCGTGATCTGCGTCGCCGAAGGCGCGAACATGCCGTGCACGCTCGAAGCGGTGGATGCCTTCCAGGCCACCGGCACGCTGTACGCACCGGGCAAGGCCAGCAACGCCGGCGGCGTCGCGACCTCGGGCCTGGAGATGAGCCAGAACGCACTGCGTCTGGCCTGGCACCACGCCGAGGTCGACGAGCGCCTGCACGCGATCATGAAGGACATCCACGCCCACTGCGTCCGCCACGGCAAGCGCGCCGACGGCCGCGTCGACTACGTCGCCGGGGCCAACATCGCCGGTTTCATCAAGGTCGCCGATGCGATGCTCGCCCAGGGCGTCACCTGACCGCCCTCTCCGCCGCCACCGCCGGTATCCCCCGACAGCAGCCACGCCCATGCCCGACTATCGCTCCCGCACCTCCACCTCCGGCCGCAACATGGCCGGCGCCCGCGCGCTGTGGCGCGCGACCGGCATGACCGACGGCGACTTCCACAAGCCGATCATCGCGATCGCCAACTCGTTCACCCAGTTCGTGCCCGGCCACGTGCATCTCAAGGACATGGGCCAGTTGGTCGCGCGCGAGATCGAACGCGTGGGCGGCGTCGCCAAAGAGTTCAACACCATCGCGGTCGACGACGGCATCGCGATGGGCCACGACGGCATGCTCTATTCGCTGCCGAGCCGCGAGCTGATCGCCGACGCGGTCGAGTACATGGTCAACGCGCACTGCGCCGATGCGCTGGTGTGCATCTCCAACTGCGACAAGATCACTCCGGGCATGTTGATGGCCGCATTGCGGCTGGACATCCCGGTGGTGTTCGTTTCGGGCGGGCCGATGGAAGCAGGCAAGACCAGGCTCGCCGACCACAAGCTCGACCTGGTCGATGCGATGGTGATGGCCGCCGACCCGGCCGCAAGCGACGAGCAGGTCGCCGCGGTCGAACGCAGCGCCTGCCCGACCTGCGGCTCGTGCTCGGGCATGTTCACCGCCAACTCCATGAACTGTCTGACTGAGGCACTGGGCCTGTCGCTGCCGGGCAACGGCACCCTGCTGGCCACCCACGCCGACCGCAAGCAACTGTTCCTGCAGGCCGCACGCACCGCGGTCGAGTTGTGCCACCGCTGGTACGGCGGCGAGGACCCGACCGCGCTGCCGCGCGGCATCGCCACGTTCGAGGCGTTCGAGAACGCGATGACGCTCGACATCGCGATGGGCGGCTCGACCAACACCATCCTGCACCTGTTGGCCGCCGCCCAGGAGGCCGAAGTCGACTTCACGATGGCTGACATCGATCGGCTCTCGCGTCGCGTGCCACAGCTGTGCAAGGTCGCGCCCAACGCGCCCGACTACCACGTCGAGGATGTCCATCGCGCGGGCGGCGTGCCGGCGATCCTGGCCGAACTCGCACGTGGCGGCCTGCTGCACACCGAGGTCGCCACCGTGCACGCCAGGACGCTCGGCGATGCGCTCGCGGCCTGGGATGTCGCCACCGTGCAGGACGAGAAGGTGCACACGTTCTTCCGCGCCGGCCCTGCCGGCATTCCCACGCAGACCGCTTTCAGCCAAGCGACGCGCTGGCCCACGCTCGACCTCGACCGGGCCCAGGGCTGCATCCGCGACCTCGCGCACGCGTACTCGCAGGAAGGCGGCCTGGCCGTGCTCGCCGGCAACCTCGCCGCCGACGGCTGCGTGGTCAAGACCGCCGGTGTCGACGCGGCGATCCACGTCTTCGAAGGCCCGGCGCGCGTGTACGAAAGCCAGGACGCCGCAGTCGCCGGCATCCTCGGCGACGAAGTGCAGCCCGGCGAGGTCGTGGTGATCCGCTACGAGGGCCCCAAGGGCGGCCCCGGCATGCAGGAGATGCTGTATCCGACCAGCTACCTGAAATCCAAGGGCCTGGGCAAGCGTTGCGCGCTGCTGACCGACGGCCGATTCTCAGGCGGCACCTCCGGCCTGTCGATCGGCCACGTCTCGCCCGAAGCCGCCGCCGGTGGCACGATCGCCCTGGTGCGCGACGGCGACCGCATCCGCATCGACATTCCATCGCGCTCGATCGCGTTGCTGGTCGACGACAGCGAGCTTGCGGCGCGCCGCGATGCGCAGGCCGCACGTGGCTGGCGGCCGGCGACGCCGCGTGCGCGCCGCGTGAGCACGGCGCTCAAGGCGTACGCGCTGCTGGCAACCAGCGCCGACAAGGGGGCGGTGCGCGATCGGGCCTTGCTGGGCGACTGAGCACACTGGCCGAGGCCGGATCCGCCCGGCGTTGCGCCCCGTCGGCATGGACAGAAGGCGGGTCGCCCGCAGGATGTGCGCCGCGCGCTGCAGGCCCGGACCGCCCCCGCGATCCCGGCACGCGAGGCCTACAAAGCGCCAAAAAAGTGCTCCATGAAAACATGCCGATTGTCCCGTGGACAAGTCAGGGCGTGCCCCGATAGGCAGCGCGCAGGACGCGACCTAGAGTCGGCCCCAAGACGCCGTCATGCGTCGACCCTCCCCGACTTTGAGGACCCGACATGTACGCACAGGCCTATCCTTCCGCAAACGCCCTTCCGGCCGGCCTGGCCAATCCGTATGCCCAGGCGGTGCAGTTCCCGCTTGGCACGCAGACTGCCGGCATGCCGCCCGAGTTGGCGCTCTACGCCCAGCCGCAGGCCTATGGCGGCATGCAGCCGGGACAGATCGACTACACCCAGTTGCGCAACCCGGTTACCTCCGACCGCACCATGACGATGTACACCATGGTGCCGCCGAACGAATCGACCGCGCGTCCGCCGGGCGACACGCGCAGCGCGGCGGAGATCCGCGAAGACAACCCCGTGCTGGCGAACCTGGGCAACCAGAGCAAGGTGCGCGACAACCTCAACGAGCTGGTCGGCGGCGACATGCACAACGATCCCGACCAGGCTTTCCGGGCCGCGGCGATCCTGACCCATATCAAGAGTCTCGGCCAGGCCGACGGCACCGCCCGCTCCGAGGAGGTGATGGGCAACGGCAAGATCGAAGGGTTCACCAAGGACGGCCATGCGCGCCACGGCACCGAGGCCGGCATGCTGCAGGACGTCAACAAGTACGGCCTCGGCCACCTGGAGCGCGCCAACGGCACGCTCGACAGCACCAACGACAAGCACGTGAAGGCCGACGGCACCAACCGCGACAACTGGGACGTGATCCGCGACGACTATCTGCGTCCCATGCTCAATCTCGGCGGCGCGGCCGCCAGCCTGATCCCGCACCCGGCTGCCCAGGCCTTCGCAGGCGGGGTCAACATCACCAACACCATGCTCGACCCGAACCTGTTCTCCAGTCCCGCCAATGCCATGAACGGCATCGCCAATGGCGTCTTGCCCAATCTGACGCCGTTGGCGGCGCCGTTCCGCACACCGGCTGCGGGCAACACGCCTGCGCCATCGCAGGGCGCGCCGAACGCCCAACCGGTGCCGACGCCCACCTCCACCACGCCGCCGGGCAGCCCGAGCACGACGCCACTCGCCTCGCCGCTGCCCTCGCCCTTCGTGTCGCCGGCGCCGACCCCGGTGCCCTCGCCGTTCGCAGCGCCGGCACCGACCCCGATGCCGACGCCGCCGAGCACACCGCTGGTCACGCCGTACACGACCGCACCGTCGACGCCGGTGCCGGGCACGCCGGCCCCATTGCTCTCCTCGCATGGCCCGTCGCTGCCGACATCCACATCGCCAGACATCGTGGCACCGGTGCCGGTGCACCCGCAGTCGGCGCCGGACTTCCTGCGCTACTACTAAGGCATCGTCGCATCGCGGCCGTCGCTGGGCGCGCGGGCAGCCGAATCCGGCATGCCTGCCCACGCTTGGCGGCGGCCGCGACGTCGTTCGGCAGTGCCGCCGCCAGCTGTGACGCGACCACGCGGCTGGGGATCGAGATAGACTGCCCGTGCCTCGCAGCATGCCGCGCGCAAGCATCAGCGCGCCCGACGCCGACGACGCATTGACCCGCCGTGAGGGCGCGCCGAGAATGCCAGCGGGGTCGCACATCCGGCCGACGCGCTTCGCGGCGACGCAGACCACGCTCTTGCGCTGCGACCGAAGCCCTTTGCACGACGCACGACGCACAACGCACGCGATGATCAGGACATTCGCACCCGCCGACATGGAGGCCGCTCTCGACATCTGGCTGCGAGCGTCCATCCGCGCCCACGACTTCGTGCCAGCGGACTTCTGGCAGGACCAACTCGAGGCCATGCGCACGCAGTATCTGCCCGCCGCCGAGGTCCACGTGTTCGAGCACGCGTCGACCGTCGTCGGCTTCTGCGCTTTGGTCGAGGATCGGCTGGCGGCGCTGTTCGTCGCACCGGAGCGACAGGGCAATGGCATCGGCACAGCGTTGTTGCGACATGCCCAGCAACGCAGATCGGGCCTCGAGTTGTCTGTGTATGCGTCGAATGCACCCAGCATCGCGTTTTACAAATCGCAAGGCTTCTCGATCATTGGACACACTGTCGATGCGGCAACAGGCCAGGACGAGTACGCGATGCGATGGACGCAGCCCGAAGCACCGCGCCAGGCCACGCCCGCAGCAGTAGCGCTCGATCCCACCCACTGAACCCCGAAGGACCGACGATGCACGTATCGCCCGCATTCGCCATGTTCATGCAGCAAGCCCCGGAGCACGCCAGGGCCTGGCGCCAGGCGGCCGATGGATTGGGCGCCGCCAGCGCGCTGGATGCCAAGACCGCGGACCTGGCCTATCTCGCAGTACTGGCTGCCACCGGCAACACCTCGGGCTTGGCGTTCCACGTCCAGTCGGCCAAGTCGCACGGCGCCTCGCGGCAGGAGGTGCTGAGCGCGGTGCTGATCGGCCTGCCGGCTGCGGGCGCGGTCGTCATCGGCGCCGTTCCCGCCGCGCTGGAGGCCTTTGATGGGCAAGACCAATAAGGCTTGGCATGCGCAGCACCGCATGCCCGAGCATGCGACGGCCGAGCAGCGTATCGCCTGGCATCGGGCCCATGCGGCGGCATGCGGCTGTCGCCCACCGCCGCCCAACATCCTGCGGCAGATCGAGGTACGGCCGGACGATCACGTCGACGCCGTAACGCAGACACCACAAGGCCATTCGTCCTAGCGCCGCTGCAACGGCCGAAGCCCATTCCGTGTACGGACGCGCAGTTGCCGACAGATCCGTCTAGGCACGCGGTGGCAGATGCAAGTCGATGTCGCACGCCCCTCATTGCTGCTTACGTTGACAGGTATCCACCTGCACGCAAGAATTCCGCGCTTCGGGCCAGCCAGACCGCCACGCCCTCGTCCCGATCGAGGAAGTCATGGTGCGCAGGCGTTGCCGGTTGTTCGTCGCTGTTTCGTTGTCCGTCTGCGCCGCTGCGCATGCCCAGGATCCCACCGCGCGCAACCTCGACAAGGTCGTCGTGACCGCGTCGCGCACCGGCCAGCTCGCCGAGACCGCGCCGCAGACGGTGGTGATCATTGATCGCGAACAGATCGACCAGCAGTTGCGGCTGAGCAGCAACTCATCGGACGTGCTGTCCAATCTGCTGCCCGCCTACACCCCCAGCCGCGGCAAGCTGACCGGCAGCGGCGAGACACTGCGCGGCCGCACGCCGCTGATCCTCGTCGATGGCATCCCGCAGTCCAATCCGCTGCGACCGACCGGACGCGAGGCGCACACCATCGACTACGCGATGGTCGAGCGCATCGAAGTGATCCAGGGCGCCAGCGCGATGAATGGCCTGGGCGCGACCGGCGGCACGATCAATCTGATCACCCGGCGACCCGAGCCGGGCAAGGCGCAACAGCACCTGGCGGTGCAGACCACCGCGGCGACGCATAGAGCCGACGACGAGACGATCGGCGTCCGTGCCGACTACCGGATCAGCGGGATGCAGGGCCAGTGGAGTTACCTGCTGGGCGCCGGTTACGAGGACCAGGGGCTGTGGTTGGACGGCAACGGGACCGCCATCGGCACCGATGTCACCCAGGGTGACTTGATGGCATCGAAGGCCTACGACGTCCATGCCAAGCTCGGTTACTGGATCGATGCGAACCAGGAACTGCAGTTCAGCCTCAACCGCTATCGCATCCGCGCCGACGGCGACTACCTCACGGTGCCAGGCGACCGCGCCAGCCGGCGACCCACGACCTCGGTTCGCGGCACGCCGCCCGGCACACCGGCCTGGAATGATGTCTGGACGACCGGGCTGAGCTACACCCATCACGATCTCGCCGGCATGACGCTGCAGGCGATGGTGTTCAACCAGGAGTTCGAGGGATTGTTCGGCGCCGACCGCTCGTCGAGCTTCCAGGATCCGGACATCGCGCCGATCGGCACGCTCTACGACCAATCCCGCTCTCTGGCCTCCAAGTGGGGCGCCAAGACCAGCCTGGGGCGCGACGACCTGCTCGATGGCCGCCTGAAGCTGACCAGCGGCATCGATGCACTGTGGGACACCGGCGAGCAGGACCTCTACGCGACCGGCCGCACCTATGTGCCGGAGTCAAAGTTCCGCAGCCTCGCTGCGTTCGTGCAGGCCGATTACCGGCTGCTGCCCAAGCTCACGCTGCAGGGCGGCTGGCGACACGAGGACGCCAAGCTGCGGATCGACAGCTACCGCACGCTGTACCGCTTCAACCGGGTCGAGGTGGAGGGCGGCGAGTTGTCGTTCCAGCAGTCGCTGCGCAATGCGGGGCTGGTGTATGCGCCATCGGACACCTTCAACGTCTACACCAGCTACTCCGAAGGCTTCGGCATGCCCGATGTCGGCCGCGTACTGCGCGCGATCGACACGCCCGACACCTCGGTCGCCGACCTGCGCTCGCTCGAACCCATCCTCACCCGCAATGCCGAAGTCGGCGCGCGGTTGCGGACCCGGGCCTGGGATGTGGACGTGAGCGCGTTCCAGTCGCGCTCGGATTTCGGCGCGCGCGTGATCGCGGTCGATGGCGCCTTCCAGCTGTCGCGCGAGAAGACCGCGATCGAAGGCCTGGACGCGAGCGTGCGTTACCGCATCAACGAGGCCCATCGCGTCGGTCTGTCCTACGCCTGGACTCGCGCCCGCTACGACAGCGACGCAGACGGACGGCTCAATGCGCGACTCGACGGCCTGAACGTCGCCCCCAACCGCTTGATCGGCACCTGGTCGGCGCAGTGGACGCCGACGCTGTCGTCGTTCGTGCAGGGCCAGGTCGCCTTCGACCGCAGCTTCGACGACCCCGCCAAGACCTTCGACGGCTACGCACTGCTCGACGCCGGGCTGGATATCGGACTGGCACGTGGCAACGTGAGCCTGGGCATCGCCAACCTGCTCGACCGGCAATACATCAGCTACTACTCGCAAAGTGCGCTGGTCGAGCCGTCGCGCTACTTCGCCGGTCGCGGCCGCACGGTGACGGTCGGCTACCGGCTGGATTTCTGAGGCGGGCGCCGCCCGCGCATCCACCTCCTCCGGACCGGGCGCGCCCGGCGTGCGGCGCACAAGCGTCGTCGCCGCGATGGCCCGCATAATGCCGGCATGCCGCTCCGCCGCCATCCTGTCTAACGTGCGGTCGCCGCCGTTCTCATCGCCGGCGGCCTGGTCCTACTCGGGCTGAGCCACGTGCGCTACGGGCTGGCGGCGCAGTCGGGCAGCGTGATGCTCAGCATCCTGCCGCTGCTGTTCGCCGGCCTGCTGCTCGGCCGGCGCGGGCTGTGGGCGACGGCGGCGGCGTACCTGGCGATCCTGCTGCTCGGCGCCTGGGCCGACCTGCAGCGTCAGGCGGCGAACGCCGACGAATGGCGCGAGATCGTCTCGCACCTGCTGCAGCCGGTGCTGGCCAATGCGATCGTCGCGCTGATTCTCGACCGGCTGATCCTCAAGTCCGACATCGCGGCCCGACGCAACCGAGAGCTGACGCTGATCTGTCGTCACCTTGAGCTTGAGATCCGCGACAAGGAAGATTCGCAGGCGCAGCTGTTGCAGTCCCAGCGCATCGACGCGCTCGGCAAGCTGGCGAGCAACGTCGCGCACGACTTCAACAACCTGCTGGGCGTGGTGCTGGGCTTCGCGCAGCGCGGGCTGGGCCATCGCGGGATCGACGACGAGACGCGGCATTGCCTGCAGCGCATCGAGGCGGCAACGCGACGCGGCCGTGGACTGACGTCGAAGCTGTTGACGCTCGCCCGCAACGATGCGGCGCTACGCGAAACCTTCGACGCCAACGAGGTGCTCGACGACCTGCAGCCGATGCTGCATTCGATCGCCGGCCCCGGCGCGGAAACGCGAGCGACGCTGTGCGGCGACGCGGCCTGGATCCGCATGGACCGGGCGGAGTTCGAGGCGGCGGTGCTCAACCTGGCCAAGAACGCGGTCGATGCGATGCCGGGCGGCGGACGGCTGACGCTGGCGACCGAGATCGAGGGCGAGGCGGTGCGCTTGCGGCTGGAAGACACCGGCCACGGCATGTCGGCGCAGACGCGAGCGCGGATCTTCGAGCCGTTCTTCACGACCAAGCCGCGCGAGCGCGGCTCGGGCATCGGCCTGGCGATGGTGCACAGGGTCGTCACTGAAGCCGGCGGCACGATCGACTGCGACAGCGCTCCGGGAGCCGGCGCCCGATTCGTGCTGCAGTTGCCGAGGCAACCCGCGTCGTCCGGCACCACCGTCGCCGCGGCGTAGCAGACGTCAGTCGATCGAGCGGCCCTCCCGGAGCCGTTCGCGGGCGCGCGTCACCAGCGCATCGTAATCGCCATCGTCCCTGCGTCGCTCGCGCGTGGCCCACAGCAGGCACAACAGGCCCGCCAGGCTCGCGGCCAGCCAGATCCAGTCGCGGCGGTACCACGGGATCGGACGCAGGAAGCGCAGCACCACCGACTCCGACCAGCCGCCATCGAGGTAGCGCGCCTGCGCCTCGAACCGCAGCTCGCCCCAGGGCACATCGGGCAACAGCAGGCTGCGCCCCGAGCCTGCCTCCACCCACTCTGCCCCATCGCCGACGCGGTAGCGCACACGAGTGCGCTCGGGATCGGCCAGGCCGATGACACCGACCACGATTTCCAGATTCGCGGCGTCCACACCCAGCGCCGGCAGGTCGAACGGATCAAGCGCGCGGCCGGCGAGCGTCACGCGGTCGATATAAGGCGTCGGCGGGTGGCGAGCGGCCGACTCGAAGCGGGACGGTTCGACCAGCGCGAATCCGCGGATCATCGCGAACAGATGCCTGCCGTCGGCACCGGTCCGGCAGGCCGAGACCGTACCGCCGTTGAACTCCACCGGATCGAGTCCGTCGGCGGTGCCGATGGTGGTCAGGCGGGGACCGGAAGCGTCGACAGGGTGCGCCCGCAGCACCGACAGGCCGCGGTTTCCTGCCAGCCACAACCGACCGTCGGGGTCGGACAGGATGCACGAGACGGTTTCGTCGAACAGGCCGTCGGCCGTGGTGTAGCGTCGTAGCTCGCCATCGCGGACATGGACCAGACCGCCGCCGTAGGTGCCAATCCACAGCCCGTCGTCGTCCTCGTGGAGCGCGCGCGCGAACGCCGGCACACCGTCCTCCACGGTCCACTGCTCCACCACGGTGTCGCCCACCAGGCGGAACGCACCGCGATCGCCGACGAACCAGACGCCACCGGCGCGAGCGTCGACCATCCTGACGATGCTCATGCCGGAGAACGCGGCGACCGGCTGAGCGCCGCGCACTACACCGTCGGCATCCACCTGCAGCCGGTAGACGTCGCGCAGCGTCGCCGCCCACCAGTCGCCGTCGTGCGAACGCCAGATGCCCAGCATCGCCTCGCCCGGCCAATGCCAAACGCGTTCCAGGCGTCCGTCGCGGAACCGCCCGAGACCCGCGTTCGAGGTGCCAATCCACAGGGCGTCGGTCGTGGGGTCGCGGAACAGGCTGGAGATGCAGGCATCGTCGAGCACGCCCTCGACCACCACCCGGCGCGCTCCACCATCCGCGCGTCGATGCCACAGCCCCGCGCAGCCGAAACCCAGCCACAGGCCGCCATGGCCGTCGTCCTCCACCACCCGGCCCGGGGCGCGCCCGCCGAGGCCGGGGGCGTGCAGCATCGCCACGCGCGCAGGCCGCATCCGCCACAGGCCCTGGCCGGTGGTGCCGATCCAGGTATTGCCCGCATCGTCGAGATGCAGGATCCGCGCATGCAGCAATTCGGCGCCTTGCACCGGCACCTCGCGCCCATCGGCCGCGAGCAGACGTAGCCCCGACGCCTCGTCGGAGACGTGCACGCGGCCGTCGTTCGACGGCACCAGTTGGGCCTCAGGCGGCAGGTCGCGCCGGATCAGGGTCCACGCGCCGGTCGAGGGTCGAAAGCGGTACAGCGCGCGGTCGCTGAGCAGGAGCCACAGCAGATCCGGCGTCGATGCCATTCGGTTAACGGCCGCGCGTCCGTCGGGCAACGGCACACGGACACTGTCGGTCGTCGTCAGCCGCCACAATCCATTCCTGCCACCGGCATAGAGCACGCCGTCACCCATCGGCGCGGCCCAGTCGAACGCGTTGTAGACATCCACCTGGACGCTGGCCTGCAGCGTCACGGCATCAATCCGGAATACGCCCTGGGTGCTCAGCGCCCACACCGCGCCGTCGCCATCGGGATACAGGGCATTGACCTGGCAGCGTGCCCCGCACACCGGCAACTGGCGGAAGCGGCCATGCTCGAGCAGGCTGATCCCCGCATCTTGCGTCCCGATCCAGAGCCGGCCGTAGGCATCCTCGTGCAGCGCGAGGACACGGTTGCTCGGCAGCCCGTCATCGCCTGGCGCATCACGATCGTGCGCATCGGCGCCGTAGAGACGGAACTCGCGGCCGTCGAAACGCACCAGCCCGCCGAAGGTGCCCAACCACAGGAACCCGTCGCGGGTCTGCAGCATCGCGTTCACGCTGGCCTGCGGCAGCCCCTCCTCGTCCCCGTAGTGGCGCAGGGTGTTGCGGTACTGGGGATCGAGCCGGCCATCGCCGGGTGCGGCGGCCATGGTGGGTCCGGCCAGTGCGCAGGCCGTGAGCAGCCATGCGCATCGGCGCAGCGCGCCGCGGAGACGGCACGCGAGACCGCGCCCGCCGGATCGGCGCGCGGCGGACAGCGGCGAACGCGTCGCGTGAACGGGCGCGGCAGGCAAGCGTGAGTTCCCCCGAAAGAAACCGCAGGCGCATCCGACCGCCCGTTCGGCGCGCAGAGGGTACCGCATGGCGCACCTGCGCATTCGAAACGCATGGCTCACAATCGATTGCCTAGCATCCGGACGGCCGCCTGGCGCGGTGGGAGAGACGCTCGACGAAGGCGTGCTGTTCGACTTCGAAAAGTCCGACATCCGGCCCGACGCGGCGCACACGCTCGATGTCTTTGCCCAGGCGCTGCGCGGCGTCGCCAGCGCCGAACTGGACATCCGCGGCCACACCGACAGCAAGAGCACGCCGACCTACAACCAGCCACTATCCGAACGCCGCGCCCGTGCCGTGCTCGAAGCGTTGCAGGCCCGTGGCGTTGCCCACCGGGCCAGCGCGCACGGCCTCGGCGAATCGCAGCCCGTTGCGCCCAACAGCATCGATGGTCGCGACAATCCCGCCAGCCGTCAGCGCAATCGCCGGGTCGAGTGTTCGTCCGCGCCTGACCTGCCCGCTTCTTCCGTCCACACAAGGAGTCGCGCATGAAGCAGATGTCCCTGGCCACGCTGCTCGCCCTCGCGGTATCGGCGCCGGTGGCATCGGCCGCAGCAGACGACTTCAGCCTCGGCTACGACGTCGACCGCTATCCGGCAACACAGTTGAGTATCAAGGCCTGCCTGGCGGCACTCGCCCGCGGCGCCGCCGCAGTCGGCTACACCACCCGCACACAGAGCGACCAAAGCACGCTCGCCACGCACGTGTCGGGCCCGGCAGACGGCGGCCGCGCACTGGTCTCGTACTGCATCAGCGCCGGCGACCACACCGCCTTTGTGGTGCAAGCGCTGGATTACAGCGGGCCGGACAGCCGCGGCCCCGACGCCATCAAAGCCCGCGTCGCCGCCGAAGTGCGCAAGGCCGCCGGCGCGCGCTGACTGCGCACTGCATCGGCACGTGGGCGCCCTGCCACCGCCGCACGACACCGGGGCGACGGCCACCTGAGTCCCTTACCAGGCACTGCGCGGCCGACATCAATCCAAGGCGCCGGACCATCGGTCGAGAGAACTCGTGCGACCGATGCTTCCGTCCGCGCACATGCGTGTGATCTGCGTCGTCGCGACACCCATGTGTCCGAGCAGTTTCTGCGCCGTGCGAGTGTCGTGGCCGGCCTCCAGCAGATGCGTGGCGAACGAACGGCGCAGCGTGTGGCAGGTGGCTGCTATCTCGGACAGACTTTGGGATGGATACGCTAAGGCCTCAGAATTTGTTCAAGTCGATGCCGCGCTTCGCGGAGCGGCTCGATGCATATGACGGGCGTCACGCGCAACGTTGCAACACGTCATGCCGTTTTTTCGAGTGCAGCGCTCGCAACCTTTGGGACGAAACAGGCCCGCCCGATACCGTCATATACGTCCTGCGCTCATCCCGCGCGTGGCCGCTCATCCTCGCGCACGCGGAACCACGCCGCATACAGCGCCGGCAGGAAGGTCAGCGTCAGCAGCGTGGCCACGGTGAGCCCGCCCATGATCGCGACCGCCATCGGGCCGAAGAACACGCTGCGCGAGAGCGGGATCATCGCGAGGATCGCGGCAAGCGCAGTCAGTACGATGGGCCGGAAGCGGCGCACGGTCGCGTCGATCACCGCGTCCCAGCGCGCGTGGCCGGCGGCGATGTCCTGTTCGATCTGATCGACCAGGATGATCGAGTTGCGCATGATCATGCCCGCCAGCGCGATGGTGCCAAGCATCGCCACGAAGCCGAACGGCACCCGGAAGACCAGCAGGAACAGGGTGACGCCGATCAGCCCCAGCGGCGCGGTCAGTAGCACGAGCGCGCTGCGCGAGAAGCTGCGCAGCTGCAGCATCAGCAGCGTCACGACCACGAACAGGAACAGCGGCAGGCCGGCCTTGATCGAATCCTGGCCCTTGCCCGAGTCTTCGACCGTGCCGCCCGTTTCCAGGCGGTACCCCGGCGGCAAGTTGCTGCGGATCTCTTCGAGCGTGGGCAGGATCTGGGCAACGACAGTGGGCGGCGTGACGTCGCCGCGCACATCGGCGCGCACGGTGATCGTCGGCAATCGATCCCGGTGCCAGATGATGCCGTCCTCGAACGTGGACTCCAGCCGCGCGACCTGCGACAGCGGCACCGGGCCGTTGGCGCTGGGCATGGCCAGGCTGGCCAGTTGCTCGAGTGCGACGCGCTCGTCGGCGGGCCCGCGCATCACGATGCCGATCAGCTCGTTGTCTTCGCGGTAGGTGCTGATCTGCTGACCCGACAGCGAACTCGACAGGAACTGGGCGATCTGCTGCGAACTCACGCCCAGCACGCGTGCACGCTCCTGATCGACGACCAGGCGCACGATCCGGCTGGGCTCGTCCCAGTCGAGATTGACGTTCATCGTGTGCGGGTGCTCGCGCACCTTGGTCGCGATGGCGTCCGCGATCGCACGCACGCGCTCGACGTGTTCGCCGGACACGCGCAACTGCACTGGATAGCCGACCGGCGGCCCGGTCTCGAGACGGGTGACGCGCAGCTGCAGCTCGGGGAGGGTCGGTGCGACTTCGTCGATCAGCCAGCTGCGCAGGCGCTCGCGCGCTTCGACATCGGTCGCGGTGACGACGAACTGCGCGAAGTTGGCCTGCGGCAGCTGCTGATCCAACGGCAGATAGAACCGCGGCGAGCCGGTCCCGACATAGGCCACACGGCTATCGACACCCTCGCGCCCGTCGAGCAGCGCGTCGATTCGGGCGGCCGCGGCCTCGGTGGCGCGCAGCGAGCTGCCTTCGGCGAGCTCGACATCAACCATCAGTTCCAGCCGGGTCGAGTCGGGGAAGAACTGCTGCGGCACGAAACGGAACAGCAGCAACGAGGCGACGAACAGCGCCACCGTCGCACCGATGACCAGCCAGCGATGCGTCAGCGACCAGTGCAGCCAGCTGCGGAACCGCCGGTAGAACGGGCGCTGGTAGGGATCATGGTCATGCGCCTGCGGCTCGGCCGGCGCCAGTGCGAAAGCGAATGCAGGCCAACGGTCGGCGGCGCGGCTGCGTGCGTCGCGCCACCGCGCCGGCAACGAGCCGGGCCGCGGCGGCTGCGGGTTGGCGAGGTCGGGCAGCATCTTCTCGCCGAGCAGCGGGATGAACAGTACCGCCGCGATCCACGACACCACCAGCGCGATCGTCACCACCTCGAACAGCGAGCGGGTGTACTCGCCGGTGCTCGACGCCGCAGTCGCGATCGGCAGAAAGCCGGCCGCGGTCACCAGCGTGCCGGTCAACATCGGGAACGCGGTGTGCGTCCACGCGTAGCTGGCGGCCTTGAGCCGGCTGTCGCCCTGTTCCATGCGGATGGCCATCATCTCCACGGCGATGATCGCGTCGTCCACCATCAAGCCCAGCGCCAGCACCAGCGCGCCGAGCGAGATCTTGTGCAGGCCGATGCCGAACAGGTCCATCGCGGTGAACGTCATCGCCAGCACCAGCGGGATCGACACCGCGACCACCAGCCCGGTGCGCAGGCCCAGCGACAGGAAGCTCACCAGCAGCACGATGATCACCGCCTCGGCCAGCACCTTGACGAACTCGCCGACCGAATCGCGTACCGCGCGCGGTTGGTCGGACACCTTGCGCAGCACCATGCCGGCCGGCAGCGTCTCCTGCAGCCGGGCGAACTCGGCCTCCAGCGCCTTGCCGAGCCGGAGGATGTCGCCGCCGTCGTGCATCGCCACCGCGATGCCGATCGCGTCCTCGCCCATGAAGCGCATCCGCGGCGCGGCCGGATCGGCGAAGCCGCGCTCGACGGTCGCGATGTCGCCCAGGCGCACCGTGCGGTCGCCGGCGCGGATCGGGAAGGCGCGGATCGCATCGACCGACTCGAATGCGCCGTCCACGCGGAGTTGCACGCGCGCATCGGCGGTCTCGAAGAAGCCCGCCGGCACCATCGCGTTCTGCTCAGACAGCGCCTGTTGCACCGCCGCCATCGGAATACCGAGCGTCGCCAGCCGGGTGTTGTCGACCTCGATCCAGATCTTCTCGTCCTGGAGCCCGACCAGCTCGACCTTGCCGACATCGCCGACCTGCTGCAGCGCACGCTGGATGCGGTCGGCGTAGTCCTTCTTGATGGCGTAGTCGAAGCCGTCGCCGGTCAACGCATAGATGTTGCCGAACGTGTCGCCGAACTCATCATTGAAGAACGGGCCCACGATGTCCTGCGGCAACTGTGGCCTGAGGTCGCCGACCTTCTTGCGCACCTGGTACCACAACGCCGGGATCTCGCTCGAGCGCATCGAGTCGCGCGCAAAGAAGATCACCTGCGACTCGCCGGGCCGCGAGTACGAGCGCAGGAACTCGTAGTCGCCGGTCTCCATGAGCTTGCGCTCGATGCGCTCGGTCACCTGCCGCGACACCTGCTCGGCGGTCGCCCCCGGCCACTGGGTCTGGATCACCATCGCCTTGAACGTGAACGGCGGGTCCTCCGATTGCCCCAGCCGACCGTAGGACCAGATGCCCGCGATCGCGACGACGAGCATCGCGTAGAGCACGAGGGTGCGATTGCCCAGCGCCCATTCCGACAGGTTGAAGCGGCTCATGGCTGCGCGCCCTGTTTACCTATGCCCGACATTGACGCGCCTGCGCGCGATGGAATGCACCCTAAGTAATCCATGCGCACGTGCGTCATGACAGGACGGCCACCGCCCCCACCCCTCCTCCCCCGCACGCGGGGGAGGGGAGCGTGTGCCGCGCGGATCCGGCTTACGATGGCATCCCCACTCATCGGGCCGCCGCCGGCTTCGGCGCGTCGGGGAGCTGGGGCCGGTTGTCGCGGCCGACCGGCGTGACCGCCTGGCCTTCGCGCAGCAGGTGACCGCCGGCGGCGACCACCAGCGCATCGGGCGCCAGCCCCGAGAGGATCGGCACGGTCTGCGCACCGAAGGCCCCGGCTTCCACCTGCACCGAGCGCAGCGTGCGGGTCTGCGGATCGACCACCCAGACCGCCTTGCCGCCGTCGGCACCGGGCTGGATCGCGGTCAGCGGCACGCGCAGCGTGTCGCCGTCGTCGAGCTTGAAATGCACACGCGCGCTCTGGCCCAGCTCCAGGCCATCGCGGGCACTGTCGTCGACCGCGACTCGGGCCGCGTAGGTCCGCGCCTGCGCATCGGCAGCCGGCGCGATCTCGCGCAGCGTACCGGGCAGGCGCACGCCGGGCCGGTTCCACAGTTCGATCCAGGCGCGCTGCCCCACCGAGAACGCGGCGATGCGCGACTCGGGCAACGCGATCGCCACTTCCCGGCCCTCGTCGCCGGCGAAGGTGAAGATGGTCTGGCCAGCGGCCACGACCTGCCCGACCTCGGCCTGCCGGCTGGCGACGACGCCGTCGCGCGGTGCCAGCAGCTGGGTGTAGCCGGCCTGGTTGCCGGCGACCTCGGCTTGGGCGCGCGCCGAACGCAGCTGCGCCTGCGCCGCCCGGTAGGCCGCGTCCTGCGCATCCATCGTCGAGCGGCTGACCAGTTGCTGGTCCACGAGCTGGGCATAGCGCGCACGGTCGGTCCGCGCCCGGGCGTACTCGGCCTCGGCGGCGGCCAATTGCGCCTGCGCCGACTGCGCCTGCAGTTGCAGGTCGCCCGGGTCGATTTCGGCCAACACCTGCCCGCGTGTCACCTGCGCACCGGCATCCACCAGACGCCGCACCAGCCGGCCCCCGACCTGGAACGACAGCGGGCTCTCCTCCCGCGCGCGGATCTCGCCGGCAAAAGCGAGCGCATCGCCCTCCGTGGCGTCGGACGGGGTGACGACCAGCACCGGACGCGCAGCCTCGGGCGGCGCGGGCTCGCGTCCGCAGGCGCCCAGCAGCAAGGCGGCGAGGAGCACGGTCGCGCGACGAAGCACGGCGGTGGACTTGACGCAGGACATGGAGGCTCCGGCTGAACGCGGGCGAGAGAGCCGTATCGTATATTTTCAGAACTGATTGGTATAGTATTAGCGCATGAGCATGCGCGCCTCTTCCGTCCCCGCCTCCCAGCCCGACGCCCGGGGCCCGGCCGGCCCTGGCCGACCGAAGGACCTGGCCAAACGCGCCGCCATTCTCGAAGCGGCCGAGCGCATGTTCCTGCAGCAAGGCTATGAAGGCGTGAGCATGGACCAGATCGCCGCCGAGGCAGGCGTCTCCAAGCTCACCGTCTACAGCCATTTCGGCGACAAGGACACCCTGTTCACCGAGGCCGCGGCCGCGTACTGCGAGCAGCAGATGCCCGCCTCGGTCTTCGAGCCCGCGCCCGGCACGCCGCTGCGCCAGCGGCTGCTGGAGGTCGCCGAGGCCTTCTTCGCGATGATCAGCGCGCCCGAGGCGGTGGCCGGCCATCGGCTGCTGTGCACGCCGCAGATGGTCGAAAAGCGCCTGGCCCAACGGTTCTGGCAAAGCGGTCCCGACCGCGTGCAGTCGGCATTCGCCTCACTGCTGCGCCGGCGCATCGAAACCGGCGATCTGGAGATCGAGGAGGCCCTGGTGCCCACCGCGGCCGCGCAGTTCTTCGTGCTGGTCAAGGGCGACCTGCACCAGCGCATGGTGTTCGACTGCGAGGACGTCAGCGATTGCGCGCGCCTACGTCGGGCCCATCTCGAGGCCTCGGTCGACATGTTCCTGCGCGCCTACGGCCGCGCTCGCCGCGGCCGCTGACTGTGTCTCCCCCTGGGGCCGGCGTGCCGACAGGGCCGGTGACTTCCGGCACTGCGTCCCCGCCGAGCGCCCCGCGATGATCACCCTGCCCGCGACCGCTAGAATTGCGCGCTGGCGAACAAGGAAACCGCAACGATGACGATCGACTACGCCAAGGCCCGTGCGGCGATGGTGGAACAACAGGTCCGGCCCTGGGACGTGCTCGATGCACGCGTGCTCGAGACGATTTCGCGCGTGCCGCGCGAGGCGTTCGTCGCCGATGCGCGCCGGGCCCTGGCCTATGCCGACCTGGAACTGCCGATCGGCCACGGTGAGACCATGCTCAAGCCTGTCGTCGAGGGCCGCACGCTGCAGGCGCTCAAGCTCGAACAGGGCGATGAGGTGCTGCAGATCGGCACCGGCAGCGGTTACCTGGCCGCGTGCCTGGGCTACTTGGCCCGCGACGTCGTCAGCCTCGAGCGCCACGCCGACCTCGCCGACGCCGCGCGCGGCCGGCTGCAGGCGCAGGGCATCGCCAATGTCGAAGTCGTCCACGCCGACGTCTTCGCCTGGAACACCGAGCGCCGCTTCGATGCGATCTGCGTCGGCGGCGCCGTCGACACCGTGCCCGCCCGCTTCGTGCAGTGGCTGCGCCCCGGCGGCCGCATGTTCATCGTCCGCGGCCAGGCGCCCGCGATGGAAGCGGTGCTGGTCTGGCGCGAGGGCGAGGACGTCAACGCGCCGCGCATCGAGTCGTTGTTCGAGACCGGGCTCGCCTATCTCGCCGGGGCTGCCCCGGTGCCGCACTTCTCCCTCTGATCGACCGAAGGACTCCCCGATGTTCCGCCGCCCCCTGTTCCTGTCGCTCGCGCTCGCGCTGACATCCGGCCCGCTGTTCGCCGCCGATCTCGTCCAGACCTACGAACTGGCCCGCACCAACGACCCGACGCTGTCGATCGCAGAGTCGCAGCGGCTGTCGACCCGCGAAGGCGCGGTGCAGGCGCGCGCGGGTCTGCTGCCGCAGATCAACGGCAGCGCGTCGCTGAGCGACAGCCGCGTCGCGGGATTGTCGGGCAAGGCGCGCACGCGCAGCTACGGTGTCAGCGCCGGCCAAGTGCTGTTCGACTGGAGTCGGATCGCCTCGCTGCGCTCGCAGCGCGCGCTGAGCACTGCGGCGGACTTCCAGCTCGACGCCGACAACGATTCGCTGATCACCCGCACCGCCTCGGCCTACTTCGACGTGCTGATCGCAACCGAGACGCTGGCTGCTGCCGAAGCGGCCGAGCAGGCCTTCAAGCGCCAGTTCGACTTCGCCGACAAGCGCCTGGAAGTCGGCCTGGCGCCGATCACCGACGTGCACGAAGCGCGCGCCCAATACGACGGCGCCCGTGCGAACACGATCCTGCGCCGCAACGCGCTGCAGGACGCCTACCAGGCGCTGGCCGAGATCACCGGTCAGCCGGTCACCGACCTGCGCGGCCTGCCCGACGACTTCACCCCGCAGTTGCCCGAGGGCCGCGACGCCGAGGCCTGGGTCGCCACCGCGCTGGAGCAGAACCCGCAGCTCAAGGCGCTGCAGTACCAGGTCACCGCCAACGAGCATGGCGTCGCCGCGGCGAAAGCCGGGCACCTGCCGACGCTCGATCTCAGCGCCAGCTACGGTAACAGCGACAGCTGGGGCCGGGATAACCCCGGCGCGCTCGCACAGCGCGGCGAGACCAACAGCATCGGCGTGTCACTGACCGTGCCGATCTTCAGTGGTGGCGCGACCCAGTCGCGCGTGCGCCAATCGATCGCCCAGCGCGACATCGCGGCCGACCAGTACGAGGCCCAGCGCCGTGCGATCGAGCGCAATACCCGCAGCGCCTACCAGAACCTCGTCGCCGGCATCACCGAAGTCGAGGCGCGCCGGCTGGCGCTGGTCTCGGCCAACGCCGCCTACGAGGCCTCGCAGGTCGGCCTGGAAGTCGGCACGCGCACCGTCATCGACGTGCTGATCAACCAGCAGAACCTGTTCTCGGCGCGCCAGCAGTATGCATTCGCCAAGTACAACTTCCTGCAGAGCCGGCTGCTGCTCGAGCAGGCCGCGGGCACGCTGGACATCGGCAACCTGCAGGAAGTCAACCGTCAGCTGACGGTCGACGTCAACGGCGTGCAAGCCTCGACTGGCACCGGCGACGGCCAGCGTACGAACTGATTGGTGTATTGCCGCGTCGTCTCAACCCGTGCCCCGCGTCACAGATGCGGGGCCACGCCGCGGCTATGGTCTCGGTTCCTTCACTGATAGGAACATGAGATGAAGCAGATGCTCGTATGCAGCGGGCTCGCGGTCGGTCTGCTGCTGGCCAACGGGGCGCTCGCCGCGCAGATCACCGTTCGCTCCTCGCCCACCCAGACCATCAACCAGAACCAGTTGTTGGAAGCCGAGTGCCTGCCGGGCGAGCAGGTGGTCAGCGGGGGCTACCAGTTCACGGACGCCCAATTCAACGTGCCGATCTTCACTTCGATGATGCCGGTCCAAACGGCATCGGGAAACCAGGGTTGGCGGATCCAGCTGTCCCAGCACCCAGCGCGGGTCGAGAATCTGACCGTCTACGCCGTCTGCATGGCCAACTGATTCACTGGCGCTCCTGCACGTGCGGTGCGGATCGACCGATCCGCGCCGTTGTCGTGTCAGGTGCCGGCAGATCGTCTGCGATCAGCGCCAGCGTCCGCGCGAGCGCACCGCGGCCGTTGGCGACCAGGGCGCGACCTGCCTCGCCCATCACAGTTCGCGCATCGGCATCGGCCAGCAGCGTGGCCAGATGGTCGTGGACCGCGTCGGCGTCCTCGCCGATGCGCAGCGCGCCAGCGCGGCCGAGCTGACGGGCGATGTCGACGAAGTTCTGCAGGTGCGGGCCGGTCACCACGGGCACGCCGACCGCGGCCGGCTCGAGCAGGTTGTGGCCACCGATGTCCTGCAGGCTGCCGCCGACGAACGCGACATCGGCGCACGCGAAGAACGCGCCGAGCTCGCCCAGCGTATCGAGCACGAACACGTCGTCGCTCGCATCCGGCCAGCGCGTGAACGCACGCGTGGCCACGCGCCATCCGGCTTCGACCGCCAGCTGCGCGACGCCGCGGAAACGCTCGGGATGGCGCGGTGCCCAGATCAGCAGCAGGTCCGGCCAGCGCGCGCGCAGGCGCTGGTGGATCGCAACCACCGCCGCCTCCTCGTCGGGATGCGTGCTCGCGGCGATCCACGCCTTCCGCCCGCCGATGCTCGCGCGGAATGTCGCTGCTAGCGCCGCGACCGCGCCCTCGTCGATCGTGATGTCGTACTTGAGGTTGCCCACGTCGACGACCTGCTCGCGCGCCGCGCCGAGCTTGACGAAGCGGCGGGCATCGTCGGCCGACTGCGTCGCGACCCGGCGCACCGTCCGCAGTGCGCGCCCCACCAGCGGCCGCAACACGCGATAGCCGCGCAACGAGCGCGCCGACAGCCGCGCGTTGACGATGACCGTCGGCACGCCGGCATCGCGGCAGCAGAACAGCAGGTTGGGCCAGATCTCGGTTTCCACGATCAGGCCGATACCGGGCTGGAACCGGGCGAGGAACCGCCGCACCGCGCCCGACAGGTCGTAGGGCAGGTACACGTGCTCGACCCGCTCACCCCACAGCGCGCGTACCCGCTCCGAGCCGGTCGGGGTGATCGTCGTCACCAGCAACCGGCACCCGGGATCGCGCTCGAGCAGGGCATTGATCAGCGGCGCTGCGGCATTGACCTCGCCAACCGAGACCGCGTGCACCCAGACCGGCGTCGGCGACGGTGCGCCACTGTAGACCCCATAGCGCTCATTCCAGCGCTGCAGGTAGGCCGGCTGGCGAAAGCCCCGCCAGATCAGGTGGTAGACCGTCACCGGCACGAGCACGACCAGCAGCGCCGAATAGAGGCCGCGCAACAGTCGTTCGGTAAGGTCGGCGCGCATCGCGACAGGATAGCGGATGGGCGTGGTGCGGGATTCGGTTGGCTGGATTCGAGAGACGGCGCAGCGACGCACAGCTTCTACAATGGCCGTATGTCTTCCGCGCCCCCCGTCTTCCCCCGTCCGCCGCTCGCCCCCCGCCACTGGCCGGCGTGGTGCGGCATCGGGCTGATGGCGCTGGCCGCACGCCTGCCCTGGCCACTGCAGCGCGCGCTGGGCCGTGCAATCGGTACGACATTGCGGCTTGCGCTTGCGAGCCGCCGCAGGATCGCCGACCGCAATCTCGCGCTGTGCTTCCCTGAGCGCGACGCCGCCGCGCGCAAGGCGCTGCTGCGCGCGCATTTCCACGCCCTGGGCATTGGCCTGTTCGAGTTCGCGCGCGCGTGGTGGGGCTCGATCGAACCGCTGCGCCGCGGGCTGGTCGTGGCGGGTGTCGAGCACATCGAGGCCGCGCGCGCGCAGGGGCGCGGGGTGATCGTGGTGTCGGGCCACTTCACCACGCTCGAGGTCTGCGGTCGGCTGATGTGCGACTACGTCCCGCTGGCCGGCATGTACCGTCCGCACACGTCGCCTGCGATGGAGTGGGCGGTGCGCCGTGGCCGCGCGCGTTATGCGGCGGCGATGTTCCCCAAACGCGACGTGCGCGGCACCGTGCGCCACCTCAAGCGCGGCGGCCTGCTCTGGTACGCGCCCGACCAGGACCCCAGCGGCGGCGACGCGGTCTACGTGCCGTTCTTCGGCCGGCCCGCGCACAGCCTGACCTCGACCCACCAACTGGCGCGCATGTCTGGTGCGGCGGTGGTGTTCTACCAGCACGTGCGCCGTCCCGATGGCGGTTACACGCTGACCCTGACGCCAGCACCGGCGCCCTATCCGACCGCCGACGCGACCGCGGACACCGCCACGGTGATGGCCGGCATCGAGGCCATGGCCCGCGCCGCACCCGACCAGTACCTGTGGATCCATCGCCGCTTCAAGCGACAACCGGATGGCGCGCAGCTGTACTGACGCCATTCGCGGGCACCGGGCGCCGAGCCGAGTGAAGGGGCTCGGCTTCAGCGCACCGCGTTGTCGCCCGGCGGCGCCGGCTCCTCGCGCGCCAGCAAGCTGCCGGCATAGAGCGCCGACAGCAGCAGCGTGAAGCCGCCCCAGAAGGTCGAATAGAACGCCAGGTGGGTGTTGAGCGGGAACACCGTCACCGCCAACGCCAGCATCGCCGGCCGCGCGCGTTCGCGCGCAGCCGGCGTCGCGTACCGCCACGCGCGCCAGGCCAGCGCCAGGCCGGCCAGCCACAGCAGCACGCCGATCAGGCCGGTCTCGCTGGCGACTTCGAGCACGATCTGATGGGCGTGGTAGGCCGGGCCATCGCCCCACTCGGCCACTTGCCCGGGCCGCGGGTCGCAATCGGGAAACGCCTCGCGAAAGCCGCGCGCGCCCACGCCGTTGACCGGGTGTTCGCGCACCATGCACCAGGCTGCGCCCCAGATGCGGGTCCGGCCCGACAGCGCAGTGTCGACGCCCGACTGGTCGGCCGACAGCCCCATCGCGGTACGTTCGACGCGCTCGCGCACCTGCGGCGAGACCAGTGCCACGACCACCGATACTGCGGCGCCCGCCACGAACACCGCCAGCAGCCGCTTCCAGCCCAGCAACCGCCAACCCGAGAACAGCAGCACCAGCGCGTAGGTCAGCCACGACGCGCGCGATCCGGCGAACAGCAGCACCACGCCGATCGCGGCACTGGCCACGACCCAGCCCGCTGCGCCGAAGCGCCGCCCGGCGGCATACAGTGCGAACGGCGCCAGGCTCGCCAGCACGATGCCGAGCTTGAGGTTGCAGGGCCCGAGCACGCCGCCCAGGCGGTCGGCCATCGCCACCTGCTCGGGCGTGCACATCGGCCGGTGACTGATCAGGTGCTTGAGCTGGTCGATGCCGAAGAACAGCGGGCTGGTGCCGAAGAACACCTCGACCAGGCCGTCGATCGTCCACACCGCGAGAATGATCGCCAGCCCGCCCAGGGTGATGCGGCGCCCCCGCCGGTCGGCGACCGCCGAGGCGACCAACCACAGGAACGGCAGGTAGCGCAGGTCGACCAGGGCTTCGCGCAACGCGCGCCCGACATCGACCGAGTCGATCGCCGAGATCAGCTGCGGCAGCCAGTACGCGCAGAACAGCACGCTGGTCAGCGCCCAGGCCGGGGCGCTGAGCAGCGCGCTGCCGCCACGGAAGCGCGCGCGCAGCAACAGTACGATCGCCACCAGGGCACCGAGCACCATCACGCCTTCGGCGTAGCCGGGCGCAGGCCACAGGATCACGAACGCCAGCACCCAGTGCGGCGCCCAGCGCCAGCCCACCGCCTGCGGTGCAGGCGTGGTGCCCACAGGCTCAATCGTCGTCGTCGAGTTCGTCATAGACCGTCAGTGTCGCTGCCTGCATGGCCTGCAGGGTGTAGGGCATCGTAGCCGGTGGCGCCGGCGGCCGGACCAGCAGGCCCATCGCCGCGTCGGCGAGCGCGGCGGCGTCGAACGGCGGCACCGCGCCTTCGGGCTGCAGTTCGGCCAGCAGCTCGCCCACGCCGCCATGGGCCCAGCCCAGCACCGGCCGCGCGCACGACAGCGCTTCGATCACGGTGCGGCCGAAGGCCTCGGGCTTGCGGGAGAGCTGCAGCACCAGGTCGCTGGCCGCATAGGCCTGCACGATCGCCGAGGTCGGCGGCGTCATCGCCAGCGCAGCGCCGCAGCCGGCTGCCTCGGCCTCGCGCATCAAGGCATCGAGGTAGGCCTCGCGGCCTGCCTCGCGCGCGCCTGGCATCCACAGCCGCGCATCGAGGCCCTGCGCGCGCACGGCCGCCAGCAGCGCGATCGCATCGCCGTGTCCCTTCAGACGGGTGCCGCGGCCCGGCAGCAACAACAGCGGGCCGTCGCCGCCGAGCGCCGGATGGGCGGCGGCGACGGCCGCGCGCACTTGCGGATCGGGACGCGGCGCGGCTGGGAAGCGCACCGGATCGATGCCACGGGGAATCACCCGCAGGCGAGTCGGGTCGGTCTGCGGATAGTGGCGCAGCAGATGCGCGCGCACGGTCTCGGACACGCAGATCACACGCTCGCCGCGCGCCATGATCGCGCTGTAGCGCGACGGCGAGTTCAGCCCGTGCATCGTGGTGACGAAGCGCGGGCGCCGCGCGTCCGGCATGCCGCGCACCGCCAGCCAGCCCAGCCAAGCCGGCAGCCGCGAGCGCGCGTGCACGATGTCGGCACCGGTCTCGGCGAACAGCCGCCGCAGCGTGCGTACATGGCGCAGCGCCCAGGGCCGCTTGACGCCGATGTCGAGCGCGATGTGGCGCGCGCCGGTGGCCTCGAGCTCGGGCACCAGCCGCCCGCCGGCCGACACGACGATGGCCGTGTGCCCCGCCGCGACCAGCGCCGATGCGATCTCGATCGTCGAACGCTCGACGCCGCCCGACGACAACGCCGGCAACAGCTGGACGACGGTCAGCGGACGACGCATGCGGCGCGGTGGACGGCGACGCCGCCGACGGTCAATCGACCAGGACGAAGTGCGCGCCGCAGTACGGGCAATCGGCCGCGCCGTCTTCGGCCTCGATCGGCAGGTAGACGCGCGGATGCGAATTCCACAGCGCCATCGACGGCAGCGGGCAGCTCAGCGGCAGGTCGGCGCGGCGCACCTCGTACTGCTTGGCGGCATTGGCTTGCGTCGGCTGGACGTTGGCTGCGGTCATGGCGGCGGCTTCGATCGAACGTGGAAGGCCGCCATTCTAGCCTGCGCGCCGGCTGCCCGTCGGGCCCCCGCCGCGGTGGCCGCGCTCAGCGTGGCAGGTCGAACAGCAAGACGTCGGCAAGGGCCTCGCCCGCGCCTTCGACGACCAGCGTTGCGGCCTCATCGACCCAGCCCAGCGCATCGCCGGCCGCCAGCCGCTCGCCGTCGACGCGCACCGCGCCGCGCGCGACCTGCAGCCAGTAGCGCCGGTCCGGCGACAGTGTCGTCTCGACACGCTCGCCCTCGTCCAGCAGCACGCCCTGCAGCGTCGCCTGCTGGCGGATCGCCAGACTGCCGTCGCGGCCGTCGGGCGAGGCGAGGACCGCCCAGGTGCCGCGCCGCGCGGCTGGGTCGAACGCGCGCTGCGCGTGGCCGGGCGGCAGGTTGACGCGGTCGGGCTGGATCCAGATTTGCAGGAAGTGCACCGGCGCCTGCGCCGAGCCGTTGAACTCGCTGTGCTCGATGCCGTGCCCGGCGCCCATCCACTGCAGTTCGCCGGCCGACAGCGCGCCGCGGCCGCCCTGGTTGTCCGCGTGCGCCAGTGTGCCCTCGAGCACGTAGCTGAGGATCTCCATGTTGGCGTGGCCGTGAGTCGGAAAACCGCCGCCTGGGGCGACGCGGTCCTCGTTGATCACGCGCAGCGGGCCGAAGCCCATCCACGCCGGATCGTGGTAGTGGCCGAACGAGAAGGTATGGCGGCTGTCGAGCCAGTCGGTCCGGACCTGGCCGCGAGCGTCGGCGGGGCGATGCAGTTTCATGACGGCACTCCTGGCGGTGCGACGATGGAGCAGAGGGGAGACGCGCATCGAACGCGTGTCACCTCCCCCGCGCGGGGCGGGTCGACGCGCACAGCGCGTCGGGTGGGGGCATGGGCCGTGGGCACACGGCGCCCACGACGAAAATACGCAGGGCCCGGGATTGACCACGGGCCCCGCTGGGACTCGCGACCCTGCCGCCGGCGCACCGGCGGCAGCGGACTTTACTGCGCGGCGGCAGCGGCCGGTGCGGCGGCGTCCTCGGCGACGACAGCCTCGGTCGTGATCCGCAGCTCGACCTCGTCGCTGACGTTCGGGGCATAGGCGCCCACGCCGAAATCGCTGCGCTTGATCTGCGCGACGGCGTCGAAGCCGGCGGCGGCGCGCTTGACCATCGGCTGCTCGCCGAACTTGTTGATCGTCACGTCGAGCACCACCGGCTTGGTGATGTCCTTGATCGTCAGATCGCCGGTGACCTTGAGCTTGTTGGTGCCCGCGCTCTCGACCGACGTGCTCTTGAACGTGGCGTTGGGGTACTTGGCCGCGTCGAAGAAATCGGCGCTGCGCAGGTGGTCGTCGAACTCGGAGACATGCGAGCTCAGGCCGGCCAGCGGCAGCGTGACCTCGACCGAGGAGGCGGACACGTTGTCGGCGTCGTACACGATGCGGCCTTCGACCTGGCCGAAATGCGCCACCGGATGCGAGAAGCCGAAGTGGCTCCACTGCGCGACCACGTCGGTGTGGTGGGGATCGAGCACGTAGGTGCCCGACACGCCGGCGATCGCCTGGGCGGTGTCCTGGGTTTCGGCCATCGCCTCGCCCGAGGGCTGGGCGGGCGCGGACGCGGCGGGGACATCGGCGGTGGTGGCGGGCGCGCCGTCCTGCTGGCCGCAGGCGGCAAGAGCGATGGCGGCGGCAAGCGGGAGCAGCAGACGGGTAGTGCGCATGGCAGTGTCCTCAGGTACGTGGATGGGAGTTGCGGGGCGGGGGTGCGGGTGCCTTCAGACGATGCGCGCGGCTTCGTCGAACGGCAGGCGCGGCGAGCGCGGGAATATCGTCGAGGGATCGCCCTTGCCCAGATTGACCAGGAAGTTCGACTTGACCGAGGTGCCGGCGAAGAACTCGGCGTCGACCTTGGCATTGTCGAAGCCCGACATCGGGCCGGTATCGAGGCCGAGCGCACGCGCGGCCAGGATCAGGTACGCGCCTTGCAGGCTGCCGTTGCGGAACGCGGCCTCGCGCCGGTTCTCGCGCGGGCCGTCGAACCATGACTTGGCATCGGTATGCGGGAACAGGAACGGCAACTTCTCGTGGAAGTCCTCGTCGTGGCCAATGATGACCGTGACCGGCGCCGACAGCGTCTTGTCGCGATTGCCCTCGCTCAGCGCCGGCGCCAGCCGCGCCTTGCCTTCGGCGGACCTGACGAACACGAAGCGGGCCGGCGACATGTTGGCCGAGGTCGGCGCGAACTTCAGCAGGTCGTAGAGCCGGTGCAGCGTGGCATCGTCGATCTGTCCGCCGAACCCGTTGTAAGTCCGGGCGGTGCGGAACAACTGGTCGAGCGCGGCATCGGGCAGGGCATCGGTCATCGAACGTCTCGCAAAGACTGGATTGGGCCGCAGTGTAGAGTCACGCGGCGGTGGCGCGCGTGCACCGCCCGGAACGGATGGTCACACTCGTGGAACGAAACCCGCACGACGGCGCCGATTGCCGACATATCTGGGCAGTCAGCGACGGCCGCGCCGGCAACGCCCGACAGGCCGAAGCCCTGGCGGCGGCGGTGGCGTCGGCTGCCGGCGTGACGCAGTGGCATCTCACGCCCCGGGCGCCCTGGCGCTGGGCCGCCCCCCGACGCCTGCCCGGCGCCGACACCGCGTTCGGCGACCGATATCGAGCGCAGCTGCATACGCCCCCTGCGCTCGCGATCGGCTGCGGCCGACAGGCGGCACTCGCCACCCGCCTCGCCGGCGCCCATGGCGCCCGCACGGTGCAGATCCTCGACCCGCGCATCGATCCGCACTACTGGGATCTCGTCGTCGTACCCGCGCACGACGCCCTGCGCGGCGACAACGTGCTGGTCGCGCGCGGCAGCCTGCATCCGGTCGATGATGACTGGCTGGCCGCCGCCCGCGCCGCGCATCCGGCACTGGGAATGCTGCCAGGGCCGCGGATCGCAGTGCTGCTGGGCGGCGATTCCAAGCACGGGCGCTTCGATGTCACCGCATTC
This sequence comes from Luteimonas sp. TWI596, assembly GCF_039674105.1. Lineage (NCBI taxonomy): Bacteria > Pseudomonadati > Pseudomonadota > Gammaproteobacteria > Lysobacterales > Lysobacteraceae > Luteimonas > Luteimonas sp. TWI596. The sequence goes on along the minus strand of NZ_JBDJMU010000005.1, from coordinate 79,878 downwards.
GAGACCCTCGCCGCGCAGCTCGATGCGCTGATCGCCCGCGACGGCGGCAGCCTGCTGATCGCGGGCTCGCGGCGGACGCCGCTCCCCGTGCGCGCGGCGCTGCGCGCCCGCTACGCCCAACGCGCCGCCCTGGTCTGGGCAGATGACGCTGACGGCGCGAACCCCTACCCCGGCCTGCTCGGCTGGGCGGACCGCATCGTCTGCTCGGCCGACTCAGTCAACATGCTCTCCGAGGCCGCCGCGACCCGCGCCCCGGTGTTCGTGTTCGCACCCGAGCGCATCGATGGCGGCCCGCGCCGCTTCGTCGACAGCCTGATCGCCGACGGCCGCCTCCATGTGCTGGGCGACGCCCTGCCCGACACCCCCGTCGTTCCCCTGCGCGAAACCGCCCGGATCGCCACCGAAATCCGCGCCCGCCTCCTCTAGAACCGGGGTCAGAGTGCAATTTCCTTGGAAATTGCACTCTGACCCCGGTTTCTTGGGATGTGAACGCGGGCTCGACAGGGATTCGGCGAGGATTGGGGCGCACGTCCCTGCATCGCACGCCGTCGTCTGCGACCGGTCTTCGGTCGGGCGGGCTAACACGTCGTTTCCCTGCATCCCGAGGAATCTCCATGCGAGCTCTGGCCGTTCCGCTGCAGGATGCGCCGTCGGCCGAACGACTGCGAGACAGCGTCGACGCGCGCCTGTCCGACCTGTTGCCCCGTCCCGCGGATCACCGCGATCTGGTCTGCATGGCCATGCGCGAGGCCGCACTCACGTCGGGCAAGCGGACGCGACCGCTGATGGTCGTCATCGCAGGTCGGGAACTGGGCGGCGACCCGTCGGCATTGCTCGACCTGGGCTGCGCAGTGGAGATGGTGCACGCCGCATCGCTGGTGCTCGACGACATGCCGTGCATGGACAACGCCACGCTGCGACGCGGTCGGCCAACGATCCATCGTCGCTTCGGTGAGGACGTCGCCGCGCTGGCCTCGGTCGGCCTGCTCAGCCAGGCGTTTGCGACGGTCGCAGCCTTGCCGGGCGCGACCCCGGCCGCCCGCGCGCGCATGGTCGGCGTGCTCGCCACCGCGATCGGGCCGCAGGGTCTGGTCCGCGGCCAGTGCCTGGATCTGCGCGACAGCGGCGTCCGCGCCGCCGACGACATCGCCGACACCAACCACCTCAAGACCGGTGCGCTGTTCGCGGCGGCGCTGGAGATGACCGCGCTGCTCAGCGATGTCGACGAGGCCACGCGGCGTGCGCTCGTCCGGGTCGCGCTCGACCTGGGCCAGGCCTTCCAGCTGCAAGACGATCTGCGCGACCGGCACGACAGTGCGTCCACCGGCAAGGACAGTTACCAGGACGCCGGCAAATCGACGCTGCTGGCGTTGCTCGGCGCCGACGAAGTCGAGCGCCGGCTGCGCGCACATCTGCGGCGCGCCCGCGACACGCTGGCCGAGATCTACGGCGAGGACGGCGCCCTGGCAGCGTACTGCAGCCGCCTGTTCGGGGCGCCGCGATGAAGCTGGCATCTGGCGCCGACGATGCCGCGCAGTTGGTGGCGCGCAAGAACGACCATCTGGACATCGTGCTCGACGACGCTCGCGCTTGCACGCGCGTCGCAACCGGTCTGGCCGACTATGCGTTCGAACACTGCGCGCTGCCCGAGCTCGACCTCGATGCCATCGACCTGGGGACGACGCTGTTCGGGCGCCCGTTGCGCGCACCGCTGTTGATCAGCTCGATGACCGGCGGCGCGCTGCGCGCGACCGCGATCAACCGCCACCTCGCCGAGGCCGCGCAGTCGCTGGGCATCGCGTTGGCCGTCGGCTCGCAGCGGGTAGCGCTGGAAACCCCGGCCGACCACGGCCTGACCCGGGACCTGCGGCGCCGCGCGCCCGATGTGCCGATCCTCGCCAATCTTGGCGCCGCGCAGTTACGCGACGGCGGCCCGGACCTCGCGCGGCGTGCGATCGAGATGATCGACGCCGATGCGTTGATCGTGCATCTCAATCCGTTGCAGGAAGCGGTGCAACTGGGCGGGGACCGCGACTGGCGCGGCATCCTCGCCGCGATCGAGCATCTGGCCGCGCGCATGTCGGTCCCGCTGGTGGCCAAGGAGGTTGGGGCGGGCCTGTCGCCCGACGTCGCCCGTCGCCTGTGGGCGGCCGGCGTGTCGGTGATCGACGTCGCCGGCGCCGGCGGCACGAGCTGGGCCGCGGTCGAGGCCGAACGCGCGCGCGATCCTGCGGACCGGGCCGTGGCGATGGCCTTCGCCGGCTGGGGCATCCCGACTGCGCAGGCGATCGCTGCCGTCCGCCGGGCGCTGCCCGAGGCCACGCTGATCGCCTCGGGTGGGATCCGCGATGGCGTCGACGCCGCCAAGGCGATCGCCCTGGGCGCCGATCTCGTCGGCCAGGCCGCGTCGTTGCTGGCCAGCGCGGTGGCCTCGACCGAGGCGGTCATCGCCCATTTCGAGGTCGTGGTGCGCCAGTTGCGGATCGCCTGCTTCTGCACCGGCAGCTGCGATCTCGACGCCCTGCGCCGGGCTCCCCTGCGCGACCGGCACGGCGATCGCGTCCCGCCGCCCGCATGACCCACTTCGCATTCGTCGCCCCGCCCTTCCCCAGTCACATGCGCGCGCTGCAGACTGTCGCGCAGGCGCTGATCGACCGCGGCCACCAGGCCACTTTCTTCCACCTGCCCGAGGCCGCGGCCTGGCTCAGCGACTCGCGCATCGGGTTTCGCGGGGTCGGGGCGGCCGACCAGCCTGCCGGCACGCTGGCCGCGATGCTGCGGCGTGCCGCGCGGCCCGGGGGCCCCTTGGGCCTGCGCCGCGTCATCCAGGACATCGCCGAGGCCACCGACCTGCTGTGCCGCACGCTGCCCGATGCCTTCGCGCGCGCCGGCATCGACGCGGTGGTCTGCGATCAGATGGAAGCGGCCGGCGGCCTGGTGGCCGAGGCAGTCGGCCTGCCCTATGTCTCGGTCGCCTGCGCGCTGCCGGTCAACCGCGAGCCCGGCGTGCCGTTGCCGGTGATGCCGTGGGCCTACGCCGACGACGCCCGGACACGGCAGCTGTGCGAGGCGAGCAGCCGCGTCTATGACCGCCTGATGGCGCCGCACGGGCGGGTGATCGCGCGCCACGCGGCGGCATTCGGCCTGTCGCCCCGCCACGCGCTGCACGACTGCCTGTCGCCGTACGCGCAGCTCAGCCAGACTGTCGTCGGGCTGGAGTTCCCGCGCCATGCGCTGCCTGCGCACTTCCATCATGTCGGCCCGTTGCGCGACGCCACGCCCGATCCGCCGCTGCCGTTGGATCTGGCCGCGGACCGGCCGGTGGTGTTCGCGTCGCTGGGCACCCTGCAGGGCCAGCGGCTGGGGATCTTCCGTCGCATCGTGCGCGCCTGCCGCCGGCTGGATGCGCATCTGGTGCTGGCCCACTGCGGCGGTCTGTCGCCGCCCCAGGCGCGCAGCCTGCAGGTCCCCGGTGCTGTCGAGGTCGTCGACTTCGTGCCGCAGCGCGCGATGCTCGCGCGCGCCAATGCGGTGATCTCGCACGCCGGGCTCAATACCGTCCTCGATGCCTGCATCGCCGGCACACCGATCCTCGCGTTGCCGATCGCCTTCGACCAGCCGGGCGTCGCGGCGCGCGTGGTCCACGCCGGCGCCGGCCTGAAAGCCTCCGCGCACCTGGGCGGCGCCAGCACGCTGCGGCGCCTGCTCACCCGGCTGCTCACCGAACCGGACTTCCGGCAGCGTGCGCAAGCCCTGGGCGCATCGGCACAGGCCGCGGGCGGCAGCGCACGCGCCGCCCGGATCGCGGAAGCGGTGGCGGCCACCGCCCGCCCCGTGTTGGCCGAGGCGGCCTGATGGACGCGCACTACGACCTGATCCTGGTCGGCGGCGGGCTGGCCAACGCACTGATTGCGCTGCGCCTGCGCGATACCCGCCCGAACCTGCGCGTGCTGATGCTCGAGCGCGGTCCCCAGCCCGGCGGCAACCACACCTGGTCGTTCCACGACAGCGACCTGAGCGACGCGCAGCGGCGCTGGCTCGCGCCGCTGGTGCATCGCCACTGGCCGGCGTACACGGTGCGGTTTCCCGAGCGCCAGCGGCGCCTGGACGGGGGCTATGCCAGCGTGCTGTCGGACACCCTCGCAGGGCGCCTGCGCGACGCGCTCGGCGATGCGCTGCGCTGCGGCACATCGGTCGTCGATCTGACGCCGACCCAGGTCGTGCTCGGCGATGGTCGCACGCACACCGCCGGAGCCGTCATCGACGGCCGCGGCGCGCGCTCCAGCCGATTCATGGCGCTCGGCCACCAAGCGTTTCTCGGCCGCGTGCTGCGCACCGCGCAACCGCATGGGCTTGAACTGCCGGTGATCATGGACGCCGACGTGGCCCAGGGGCAGGGCTACCGGTTCGTCTACCTGCTGCCGTTCTCCGCCGACACCGTATTGGTGGAGGACACCCACTACGTCGACGACGCCCGGCCCGACGTCGATGCGCTCGGCGCGAACATCGACCGCTACGCGCGCGACCGCGGCTGGCAGGTCGCGACCTGCCTGCGCGAGGAACGCGGCGTACTGCCGATCGTGCTCGACGGCGACTTCGATGCGTTCTGGGACGAGGGCGGCCGCCAGCCGCGCGCCGGCCTTGCTGCCGGGTTGTTTCACCCGACCACCGGCTACTCGCTGCCGCACGCCGTCCGGCTCGCCGACCGCATCGCCGCAAGCCCCCGGCTCGATGCTGCCTCCCTGTACGCGCTCACCCGCAATGAGGCGCACACGCACTGGCAACGCCAGGCATTTTTTCGCGCGCTCAACCGCATGCTGTTCCGTGCCGGACGCCCGCAAGACCGCTGGCGCGTGATGCAGCGCTTCTATGGTCTGCCGGCCGGCCTGATCGCGCGGTTCTATGCCGACCGACTGCAATTCCTGGACAAGCTGCGCATCGTCGCCGGCAAGCCACCGGTCCCGGTCGCAGCCGCCTGGCGCGCGGTGCGCGACACCCCCATCGCCTCGAGGAAGACACCATGACGGCACCCAGACGCGCCGTGGTCATCGGCGCGGGTTTCGGCGGGCTCGCGCTCGCCATCCGGCTGCAGGCCGGCGGCTGGCAGACCACGTTGCTCGAAAAGCGCGACAAACCCGGCGGCCGCGCCTACGTCTACGAAGACCAGGGCTTCGTCTTCGATGCCGGTCCGACCGTCATCACCGACCCCTCGGCGCTGGAGGAACTGTTCGCACTGACCGGCCGGCGCATGGCCGACTACGTCGAGCTGCTGCCGGTCGAGCCGTTCTACCGATTGTGCTGGGAGGACGGCTCGCATTTCGATTACGCCAACGACCAGGAGGCGCTCGACCGTCAGATCCACGCGCGCAATCCGGCCGATGTCGCCGGCTACCGGCGCTTCCTCGCGTATTCCAGGGAGGTGTTCGAAGCCGGTTACATCGAACTGGGCGCAGTGCCGTTCCTGTCGTTCCGCGACATGCTCGCCGCCGGTCCGCGTCTGGCCCGGCTGCAGGCGTGGAAGAGCGTGTATGGCATGGTGGCGCGCTTCATCCAGGACGAGCACCTGCGCCAAGCGTTCTCGTTCCATTCGCTGCTGGTCGGCGGCAATCCGTTCAAGACCTCGTCCATCTACACCCTGATCCACGCGCTGGAACGGCAGTGGGGTGTGTGGTTCCCGCGTGGCGGCACCGGCGCGCTGGTGCGTGGGCTGGTGCGCCTGTTCGAGGACATGGGCGGGCGCATCGAACTCAATGCCGACGTCGCCCGGATCGAGGTCGAACAATCGCGCGCGACCGGCGTGCAGCTCGCCGACGGCCGGCATTTCGCGCTCGACGCGCTGGCCTCCAATGCCGATGTCGTGCACACCTACGACCGCCTGCTGGGCCATCATCCGCGCGGCGTACGGCAGGCAGCCGCGCTCAAGCGCAAGCGCTTCAGCATGTCGCTGTTCGTGCTGTACTTCGGCCTGGATCGCCGCCACGAGCAGTTGCGGCATCACACCGTGTGCTTCGGCCAGCGCTACCGTGGGCTGATCGACGAGATCTTCGACGGCAAGGCCCTGGCCGACGACTTCTCGCTCTATCTGCACGCGCCCTGCGCGACCGATCCGTCGCTCGCGCCGCCCGGCTGCGGCAGCCACTACGTGCTCGCACCGGTGCCGCACCTGGGCAACGCCGATATCGACTGGGACACCGAAGGCCCCCGCTACCGGGACCGCATCTTCGACTACCTCGAGCGCTTTTACATGCCCGGCCTGCGCCAGCAACTGGTCACCAGCCGCTTCATCACCCCGTTCGATTTCCGCGACACGCTCAATGCGCATCACGGCTCGGCGTTCTCGCTCGAGCCGGTGCTGACCCAAAGCGCATGGTTCCGTCCGCACAACCGCGACGCCGACATTCCCAATCTCTATCTCGTCGGCGCCGGGACCCATCCCGGCGCCGGCGTCCCCGGCGTGGTCGGCTCGGCCAAGGCCACAGCGCGGTTGATGCTCGACAGCGCCCCGGCATGAGCACCGCGCTGCTCGCGCATGCGCATCGCACGATCGCGGTCGGCTCCAAGAGCTTCGCCACCGCGTCGCGGCTGTTCGATGCCCGGACCCGCCGCAGTGCCGTGCTGCTGTACGCCTGGTGCCGCCACTGCGACGACGTCGTCGATGGCCAGCAATTGGGCGGAGCTGGCACGACCGATCCGGACGGCCGCGGCGCCGAGCGTCTGCAAGTGCTTTATGACCAGACCCACCGCGCCTACGCGGGCGAGACGATGACAGCGCCCGCCTTCGCCGCGCTGCAGGCCGTCGCACGGGCGCACCGCATCCCGATCGCACTGCCGCTGGCGCATCTGGACGGCTTCGCGATGGACGTCGAGGGGCACCGCTACGACACATTCGACGACACGCTGCGCTACTGCTACCACGTCGCCGGCGTGGTCGGCCTGATGATGGCGCGCATCATGGGCGCGCACGACGAGGCCACCCTCGACCGCGCCTGCGACCTCGGCCTGGCGTTCCAACTGACCAACATCGCCCGCGACATCGTCGACGACGCGCGGGTCGGCCGCTGCTACCTGCCCCAGGCCTGGCTGGCCGCGCACCAGGTGCCGAGGACCGAACTGGCCGACCCTCGCCACCGGCACGCATTGGCCGAGATGGCCGCAGCGCTCGTACGCGCCGCAGAGCCCTACTACGCCTCCGCCCGGCACGGCCTGGCGGCGCTGCCGCTGCGCTCGGCGTGGGCGGTCGCCGCGGCCCACGGGGTCTATCGCGAGATCGGCCTGCGGGTCGAACGCGAAGGCGCGCGGGCCTGGGATCGGCGGGTCAGCACCTCGCGTGCGACCAAGCTGCGGCTGCTCCTGCGCGCCGCCGGCACCGCGCTGCATTCGCGGCGGCAGGTCTCGCCCGCGCGCCCGGCAACGCTGTGGCAGCGGCCGTCGGCCTCAGACGCGGGGCGGTGACCTGCGCGCCTCGTGCCGCCGCAGCGGGCCGCCGTGGAGGCGCCGCAGATCGGTCTTGAGCCGGTCCACCGAGGGCGCCCACAGGAAGCCGAACGACACGCAGCCGTCCTTGCCGTCCACCGCGTGGTGCATGCGATGGGCCTGGTACAGGCGCTTGAGATAACCGCGCCGCGGCACGTAGCGGAACGGCCAGCGCTGGTGCACCAGGCCGTCGTGGGCGATGAAGTAGAGCGCGCCGTAGGCGGTCATGCCCGCGCCGATCCATTGCAGCGGCGGCCGGCCGTTCGTCCCCAGGTAGATCAGCGCGATCGCGATGCCGGCAAACACCACCGCGAACAGGTCGTTCTTCTCGAAGCGCCCGCGACGCGGAACATGGTGCGAACGATGCCAGCCCCACCCCCAGCCATGCATGATGTACTTGTGCGCGGCCCAGGCCACCCACTCCATCGCAGCCAGGGTGCAGAGGAAGACCGCAGTGTTGGTGAGCAGGGACATGGCCGGCGTCGCAGGCGGATGCGACAGCGTACCCAGACCTCGTGGAAGGCCGCGTCAGTGCCGCGTGGCCCGAAGGCCGGGGCGCCCGTGACTCGGCCCCGATCCTGGCGCTCGGGCTGGCGTCTGGAGGACAGGCTGGCTTTCCCGCGCTTGCGCTGGTTGCGTCACGACCGCCTGCTCGTCGTGGCCACCCTGGCCCTGCACGTGCTGTGGCTCGCGCTGCTGGACCGCAGCCTGGTGTGTCCCTGCGGCGTGGTCTCGCTGTGGCAGTTCAGCGACGATCCTGCGCAGAACTCCCAGCAGGTCGCCGACGCCTACTCGCTGCTCCACGTCGTCTTCGGAATGGGGCTCTACCTCGTCTTCACCTGGCTGCGCCCGCGCTGGCCGCGCATCGACCGCGCCGTGCTGGCATTGATCAGCAGCACCGCCTGGGAGATCGTCGAGAACACGCCGGGCGTCATCGCCCTACTGAACAATGCGACCAACGCCGCGCCGGATTACCACGGCGACAGCATCCTCAACTCGCTGGCCGACACCGGCTTTGCGATGCTCGGCTTCGCGATCGCCGCCCGTCTGCCTTTGCGGTGGATCCTCGCACTGGCACTGGCGCTCGAACTGGTCGTGAGCCTGCGCATCCACGATGGGTTCCTGCTTGCCGGTGGGCGTCTGGTGTTCGGGCTCTTCGGGCGAGGCGGGTAAGCGTCGCCGCGCGGTGGGCTCGCTCAGATCCGGCCGCCGGGCGTGCGCGGCAGCAGCGCCGTCGCCAGCCCCAGCAGCGGCAGGAACGCGGTGACGTGGTACACCCAGACGATGCCGCGCGCGTCGGCCAGTTGGCCGAGCGCGGCCGCGCCGATCCCGCCGATCCCGAACATCAGGCCGAACATCACGCCCGACACCATGCCCACGCGGCCCGGGACCGCCTCCTGCGCGTAGACCACCAGCGCGGCGAACGCCGACGACATCACCAGGCCGATCACGACGGCCAACACGGCCGTCGCCACCAACCCGACATACGGCAGCGCCAGCGCGAACGGCGCCACGCCCAGGAACGAGATCCAGATCACCGCCTTGCGCCCGATGCGATCGCCGACCGGACCGCCGGCAAACGTGCCCAGTGCGATCGCGCCGAGGAACAGGAACAGGCAGACCTGGCTCTGCTGCACACCCAGGCCGAACCGCTCGATGAGGTAGAACGTGAAGTAGTTGGTGAACGAGGCGATGTAGACGAACTTCGCAAACATCAGCACCGCCACCACCGCGATCGCCTGGACGACCTTGCCGCGCGGCAATCCGCTGCCGCGGCGGCCCGCCAGACTCGCCAGCCGCGCCTGGCCATGCTGCACCGACCAGCGCGTGAGCCGCAGCAGCACAAACACCGCCAGCGCGGCGACCAGCATCAGCCAGGCGACCGCCGACTGCCCGTGCGGGATCACGACCGCGGCCGCCAGCAGCGGCCCGATGGCCTGACCGGTGTTGCCGCCGACCTGGAATGTCGACTGCGCGGTGCCGAAGCGCCCACCCGATCCCATCCGCGCCACGCGCGAGGCCTCGGGATGGAACGTCGCCGAGCCAACGCCGACGATCGCCGCCGCCAGCAACAGCATCGGATAGCTGTGCGCCGCCGCGAGGGTCGCGATGCCGACGAACGTCACCGCCATGCCGGCCGGCAGCAGATACGGCATCGGGTGACGGTCGGTGTACAGACCGATCCACGGCTGCAGCAGCGAGGCGGTGATCTGGTAGACCAGCGCGATGCCGCCGATCTGCGCGAAGCTCAGATCGAAGTCGGCCTTGAGCATCGGAAAGATCGCCGGCAACGTGGCCTGGATCAGGTCGTTGAGCAGGTGCGCGAACGCGGCAGCGCCGACGACACCGAGCGCGAACCCCTGCGGTGGGGACGCGGGACCGGGCACGGCGGCGGGATCGGACAGCGGCGGGGTCTGCGACATTCGTGTGATCGATCGAGCCGGCGCCGCATCGCTGGGACTGACGGTGGGCGCGAACGCGCCGGCCGCGACAGGCCACGCCGGCGGCGCCGGATTCGTCTGCATGGGGGGAGGCGCGAAGCCTAGGCCATCGCGGCAGGCGTGTCATGCGACGGGCGTGGTGCCGGCCGCCCGGCCACAGCGAACATCCGGACGCGCGTGGTCGTTGCGCCCGGTCGCCCGAAGACGCGGGATTCGACGTGATCGCGCCCTCGGCCGCCGAGCCGGGACCCCGGGTCGCCCCCAGCTTGCGAGCGGGTCCGGGCTGGCTATGCTCGAATGCGACACCCGCGGTCTGCAGGAGGCTGCCGTGACACACGCACTCCAGTTCGATGCCGTATCAGGCGGCGCGTTGCCGCCGTACTGTCCCGCGCCGCCGCCGGCAGGCATGGACGCGCGCCAGTCCGCGGATTGGTGGCACGGCCCGGCGCCTCAGGAGCAGCAGGCCTACCAGACCTACCAGTCCGCCAGCTTGGGTGCGCTGGATGGTCTACCGGCGGAGGTCCGCCATGCGGCAAACCTCGACGTACTGCGGGCGGATGCGGTCAACGGCACCGACCGGCAGAACGCCCAGGCCTTGCTGGACCGGATCGAGGGCAGTTGGCACGACCCGGACGCGGCGGACATCTATCTGCTCGGCTACACGCCGCCAGGGGCCGGCAATTCGCCGGACGCCCGGGTCGTCGCCAGCCTCGGCAATCCCGACACCGCGGACAACGTGGGCATCTATGTGCCCGGCACGGGCAGCGATCTTTCCAACATCGGCGGCGCGCTCGACCGTGTCGACGACTTGCGCGCGGAAGCGGACATGGTTCCGGGCGCAGGCGAGAACGCCACCATCGTCTGGCTCGGCTACGACGCGCCGGACACTGTCTGGAGCGCGCGCCGCGACGATTTTGCCGCGGACGGCGCGCAGGACTTGAGGTCCTTCACCGAAGGGCTGCGCACGTCCAGCCAGAGCCCGGGCGCGCGCGTGACCATCATCGGCCACTCCTACGGCTCGACCGTGATCGGCCACGCCGATGCGCTGGGAACCGGCGGCCTGGCGGTCGACGATGTCGTCGTCATGGGCAGCCCCGGACTCGGCGTGGGGAGCGTCGAGGACTTGCACGTCGACGACGCGCACTTCTGGTCGGGCATGGCCAACAACGACGAGATCAGGTTCACCCCCCGCTGGATCCATGGGCCCAATCCCGTGAACGCGGGCTACGGTGGCCAGCGGATCGACACCGGCGACGCCTCGGGGCATTCGCAGTACTGGAATCCAGGCGGCGAATCGCTACGCAACCAGGCGTACATCATGACCGGAAACCCCGGCATGGTCTCCACGGTGGCGCCCCGTTGACGCCTCGCGCCCGATCTTGCGCCGGCACGTTGCAAAGGCCAGCAACGCCCCAGGCGTGACCCCACCGCGCGCGCGTCTGCATGCCGGCGCCATCGCCAGCGTACTGCTCGCCGTGTCCGCCGGCACGGCTTGTCAGGCCGCATTCGACGGAGTACAGATGGACACCATGGAGACCAAGGACAGCCTGCAGGCGGCACGCGAGTTCGTGCCTCGGGTCGAAGCATTCCTGGAGACCCTGCCGATCGGCCGGGAGAAGTTCTCGGTACGGGTCAACCGCTGCGAAGGCACGGAAGGCGAACAGCGCAACGACCTCTACTACATCTGGGTGGGGCTGCAGGGCGTGGCCCATGCGCAAGATGCCGGTCGCATCCTCGACGACGTGCACGCTCGCTGGAACGCGGCCGGCTGGCCTGTCACGCGATACCGGCAGTTGCCCAACGGCGGCGTCAACGTCGCGGCCACCGACAGCGAGACCGGCGATGCCTATTCGCTGGATTCGGGCTTCGACAAGGGGCCACAGTCGTACATCGTCGGTTTCTTCAATACACCCTGCTACCGCAGCGCTTCGGGCGACGTGCAGTTCGGCGAGATCCGCCAGCGCCTGGACACCGCGACGGCGCCGTAGCGGTCCGCGCGCCGGCCGCGACGCCGCCGCAGGCTGCAGGGGGGGACCGCAGGGCGCTATCATTGCGGACATGCCCCAGGCCATGCCCTTGCTACTGCGCGCCGCCCAGATCGAAGACATCGACGGCATCTTCGCGGTGCGCACGTCGGTGCGCGAGAACGCGCTGACGCTCGAGGAACTGGCCGAGCTGGGCATCACCCATGCCTCGGTCGCCCAGATGCTCGCGCAGGCGCCGTGCGCGTGGGTGGCATGCGAAGCGTCGACGATCGTGGCGTTTGCGATGATCGACGAGCAGGCGGGGTCGCTTTTCGCCGCCTTCGTGCTGCCGAGCCACGAAGGCCGCGGCATCGGCCGGGCGCTCGTCGCGCGCGCCGAGCAGGCGCTGTTCGCCCGCCATCCCGTCGCCTGGCTCGAGACCGCGCGCGAATCGCGCGCGGCAGGGTTCTACCGGCGCCTGGGATGGGGCGACGAGCGCGACGTGGGCGGCGGCGACATCCGGCTGCAGAAGCGGCGCGCCTGACGCAGCCATCGGGACCGGGCGGCGATCCCGATCGCCCCCTCGCGACATGCGAAGCCATCGACCTGCCGGCCAGGCCGGTGTCGGCGTACTCGCCCGATGTCGGCGTGGGCTTGCCGGTATAGCCGGCCTGCAGCACGTCGCCGTCCCGGCCTTGTGCCCGGATCCTGTCCCAGGCCGCCAGCGGACGCCGCCAGATCGACCGCGTTGGACGCAAGATCACGGCGATGGGCCGTCCGCACCCGTCCCCGGCCCATGCGCTGCCGGGTCGTGGGACGGTCGACGGTCGATACGCGTCCACTCGATCATGAGCAGCGCCATGCCGGCGTTGAGCACAAGTTCGCCCGGCCAGATCGCCGCGTAGCCGCTGGCTGTCAGCATCGCTTCGACCAGCCCGACCACGTCGACGATGGCACCGGCGGCGACCAGCGCGCAGCAGAGCTTGATCCCGCGTCCGTACACGGTCGCGGTCATCATCCACAGCGCCGCGGCCGCCAGCAGCGACGTGACGACCAGGTACGCAGGATTCATGGCGCGTCCTCCCGATCCCTGCCCACGACCCGCTCGACCAGGCGTTCGGCCATGCGATCGCCCCGGCGGTGCAGCAGCCGCTGCAGGATGGCGGTCGCCTGCAGGCCGAAACAGCCGACCAGAAACGCGATACCCGCCTGCAGATGCGCCCCGGCACCGGCGAAGAAGCGCTCGTTGAGCGCAGGTCCGACGAATACCGCCACCAGTGCCCCGCAAGTCACCCGCACCATCGCGCGATGCCGCGACGGCGTGTCGTCCAGGATCAGCGGCAGCAGCGCACCGCTGACGCCAGCGAGCACGATCCAGAGCTGGACCAGCATGCTGTTCATAGCCCCGCCCTCACTTCGGCACCAGGACGACGGCACCGCCGTTGCCGTCGCGCACGACGGGCAAGCCGCCAGACGTGGGCGCGAGCATGATCGTCCCGCCCACCAGCCGGTCGCACCGCCCGCCATTCGAATTGGCAGTGAACACGTGCCACTGCTGTCCGGGCTTGAGCGCTGCCAGCTCCAGGATGACCTGGCAGCCCCCCGCCCCATACTGGTACCACTTGCCGGACCGCTGGCCCAGCACAGCGGCGTCGAGCGCCAACTCGACCGCGCCCCCACGTGCCTCCCTGAGCATGAGCGTCTGCGCACCGGCCGCGGTCGTCGCATCGCCCGCCGGGCGCAAGGTCAGCGACGCCGCGGACACGCCGCCCAGGCGCATCTCGCCGCCGTCTCGGGTCACGGTCAGCCTGCGGCCCAGCAGGCGATCGCAGGCCGCACCGCCGTCCACGGACAGACCCACCACGTAGACGTCCGCATCGCGCTCGAGCGGCACGGTGCATGCGAGTGGCGCCCCCAAACGGAGGTCGCCGCCACCGGCATCCAGTCTCAACCGAATCGCGTGCGGCATCGCCCCGTTCCAGTCGCTGCCCAGCCAGACACTGGGCTCGACTGCCTGGCCCGCGAATGCGGGCAGCATCGCGGCGAGCACCGCCGCCCATCGGATCCCCGACTTGCTCATCGTCCTGTCTCCCTGTTCGTCGGCCGCGGAATGCAGCCGATCACCCCCACGCCCACCACGCCGCCGTGGCCGCGGTCGCGGCCAGTGCCGCCGCGATCGCCGCGATCCAGGTGGTCGCGCGCCCGCGGCGCGCCATCGGCGGCAACCGCCGGGCGATGGACTGCGCCGCCTCGGGCGTCAACTCGAACTCGATGACGCGCTTCATGCCCCGGTCTCGTCGACCGGGCGACCCAACGGTAGCGGGTCGCCATCGAAGTAGATCCGCACGTCGTCGCACCCCTCGCCGTGCAACTCGATCCGGAGCTGGTGGATCGCCGCCCGCTTGCGCCTGCGGCCCAGCAGCCGCAGCGCGCGCACGGCGCCATCGGGATCGCGCCGCACAGTGCAGGCGAAATGCAGTTCGGCATGACCGAGACGATGCCGGCGCCAGGGTCGCAGGCGTTCGAGCGCAGCGCCGCCATGCGCGAGCCGCAGCAGCGCGTCGTGCCGACAACGCTGGAAGACTGTCTCCATGCGCACGCGCCCATCGAGCACGGCGCCACGGAAGGCCTCGACCAGCATGTCGAGCGGATAGCGCTGCGTCTTCACTCAGGTGCCCTCCATCCAGGCAGGCCTGCGCGGAAAACCCACGTGATAGCAGAGCCACTGCAGCACCACTTGGTGTTCACCGACCTGGAGGATGGTGAAGCTCTTCTCGAGCCCGATGATGCTGCCGCGCGGCGCATCGGTCAGGCAGCGGTTGAGCAGCGCACGCGCCGTCTCGACTTCCTCGTCGGTGCGCAGGCGCGTGGGGTTGTCGGTCCCCACGACAATGCGCTTGACGAACTTCACCTCGCTCAGGTCGAACATTGCGTGCTCTCGATTCGTGTTCGGTCGCCAAACACCGGAGCGCATCGCCGTCGGCGTCGCGCCTTCCATGCAGATCACTGCGAAAGCGCGCCCGCGCACGCGGCGCGGGCGCGATGCGATCAGGTCACCGGCACCGGCGCGCTGATCCTCCTCGGTGCACAGGCCGTCTGCAGGATGTCGAGCACACGCGCCAGCCCCTCGGGCAGGCCGTTGTCCTCGGCATGCACGTTGACGTGGTACTTGGCCGAGTTGTCCGACGACCGGGTGTTCTCCTTGTGGGTAGCGACCGAGCCCTGGATGCGGACCTTGGCGCTGAACACCCCCCAGCCGACCTGCATCGTTGCGTCCAGGGTTGCCGAGGCGTCGGTGCTCTCCTTGCTGGAGAACGAGGACTTCACCTCCATGTCGAAGGTGACGTCCACCGTGTTGATCGACAGGTTGGGCACCTTGACGATCGCCAGCAACGGCACCTCCAGTTCCACTTCCTCTTCGTGGATGCCGGGGTTGGCCGGGTCGATGCTGTCCACCGGCCGCTTGAAGCGGAACGTGGCGGTGCGCGTGTCGCCGACGCCATGGGGGTCGTTCGCCGGATCGGCGGGCGGCAGAAAGCCGATGACCTTGATGAAGTCGGCGGTGGCCTGTGCGAGCCGGACCTGCGCGTCGCAGGCCGCGTTCAGCGGTCCGCCGATGAGATCGCCCATCGGCAACCCTTGGAACTGATCGGAAATGTTGACGAGTTCGTTTGCCATGTCAGTGCTCCTTGAAGTCCGCTAGACCGGAAGGTCGCCGTCCTCGGGCGGCCAGCTCTGGCCGACCGTGCGAAAGACGCCTTGGGTCTGCGCGAGATGGTTGATGAGTCTGGCGGCGCCGTCCGTCGGCTCGGAGCCCTCCACGCGCAGCACCACGTGGACGGATCCTTGTCCACCAGCGACCGCCGCGCCGGTGTCGACGTTGATACAGGGCCGGGGCCCGCTGCTGCGGCGTGTCCAGGCGCGCTCGGGCGGATCGTCGCGAGCAGGCGTCTGCTCTTCACGCGCGGTCAATCCGCCCAGGTCGGCGTCGAAGGTGATCTCGACGTCCTTGATGCGTAGCACGTTGGTGGAGACCAGCGGCAGCAGCGGCGCCCGATAGAGATCCTCGTCGCCGGGCTGCGCGTCGGGATGCATCGACGGCAGCCGGATCACCACGCTCTTGGGCCGGTTGTCCTCGTCGAAGAACTCGCCCAGGTGCGCGGTCTGGTGCTGCTCGATCCGGTCCTGCGCCTCGATCACCGCGCCTGCGAGCGCTTCGATCAGGCTGTTGAGCGTCGTCTGTGTCGTCATGTTCGGAGTCCTCGTCGGCGGGCGCCGGGTGTGCGTTCAACCGGCCGCCGGATCGGCGGGAAAGGACTCGACCCGCGCCAGCCAGCCGCGCAGGAAGCGCTGCAGCGAGGGCCGTCGCGCGACCAGCGTGCGGTAGTAGTCGATGCGCCCCTTGCGATAGGCGAGATACACCGCGACCGGGTCCGCCGCCTGGAGCGCGGCAAGCGTGCCGCGGCCGAACGCCCCGTCCACCTGCAGCCGCGGCTGCGCCCCCAGATCGTTGAGCACGCGTTGCAGCAGCTTGATCGCGTTGGCGCCGGCGTTGACGTGGAAGTCGAACACGATCTCGGCCAGCGGCTGCAGCGCGATCGCGTCGCCATGCACCGTGTCCCAGTACAGTCGGCGATAGAGCACTGCAGCCTGCGCATCGGTCAGCGCATGCAACGCTTCCAGGCTGGGCGCCACGCCCAGCAGGGCCTGCGCATGCCGGCGAAAGGTGGCGAAGGTGATCCCCTTGTTGGTCGCGCCGCCCGGGTCGGCCGGGTCGTTGACGTAACCGCCCTCCAAGCGCAGCAGATGGGGGAAGAAGCGTTCAAAGTCGGCCATGACATCCTCGTTGCGCAGCTGCGCTGTGCGGTGGATGCAGCCTCGCCGACGCCCTGCCCGGGGCCCATCGGCAGGATGCCGAGACCGCGACGCGCGCATGCCGACCTTGCATCACCTGCGCGCGCGAGCGTTCGGCGTTCGCGCCCGCGGCATCGGACCTGGCGCCGCCAAGGATCGGCATCGCACCGATGGTCAACGGTGCGACCGGCGACAACAGTGCCGTGCACGCGCCGTTGCGCGCGTCCGAACCCGGCACCCGCATGGCGACACACCTTCTGCCGCTTCCCTGCCCGCCAGCGCGCACGCGCACAACCCGCGTGCCGTCAGCGGGCGCCGTGCGCACCATCGGCGCCGGCCTCCTCCAGGCGACTGATCCCTTCGCGCAGCGCATAGCGGGTCAGGCCCGCGATGCCCACGACGCCGAGCTTGGCGAACACATGCTCGCGATGCGTTGCCACGGTCTTTTCGCTGATGTGCAGCCGCGCGGCGATCTGCCGCGTCGACCAGCCTTCGGCATAGAGTTGGGTGACCTCGCGCTCGCGTCCGGTCAACGGCGACGGCCCCAACGCGGCATCGCGATTGCGGTAGGCATCGATGAATACCGCCTCCAATCCCGGACTGAGCACCATGCGGCCACCGGCCACGCCGCGCAGTGCGGCGAGCAGGACCTCGACCGGATCGCGCTTGAGCACATAGCCGCGCACACCGGCATCGAAGGCCTCCTTGACCGCGCTATGGCTGCCCGCGTGCGCCAGGCACAGCACGCGCGCCTGCGGCGTTCTCGCCAGCAGGCGGCGGGTCGCCTCGATGCCATTCATGCCCGACATCGCAGGCTCGACCACCGCGATGTCGAACGCCAGGCGCCGCGCGAGCCGCAGCATCTCCAGGCCGTCGCCGGCCACCCCTGCGATCTCGAGCTGTGGGTCGCCGGCGAGCAATGCGCGCACACCGTCGCGCACCATCGTCTGGCCGTCGGCCAGCAGGATGCGCAGCGTCATCGTGCACCTCCGCGCATCCCCTGGCCCGATCCCAACGCCTCGCGCTGTTGCGCGGTCACCTCGTTCCCATGCCGTCGCCGGATCATCGCTCCCTCCCTAGCGTCGATGACGCGGCGAGCGCCGCCTCCGGACCGAGCATCGCCAGTGCGCCGACCTAAGTCCTTCCGGAAAGCTTCCGGGCGGGCGGCTCGACGCGACAGCCATCGATGCGCGACTCGCGCTGATCGCAGGCGCGCGCGTTCCAACGGACACGGACACGCGAAGACACCGGCATCTGTGCCGGCGCCACAGGAGGGCGAATGGCGAACAAGACCCCAGCGATCTTGGGCCGATTCCGGATGGGCGACTGGATCGTCGTTCCCGCAGAGGGCCGCCTGCTGCGCGCAGGCCATCACCGCCGCCTGGAACCCAGAACGATGACATTGCTGTGCGCGCTGGCTGCGAGCAACGGCGCGGTCCGCAGCGCCGACGCGTTACTCGATGCCTGTTGGCCCGGACAGGACCTGGGCGACAACGCGGTGCACAAGCACGTGGCGCTGCTGCGCGCCGCACTGGGCGACAGCGCCCAGGCCCCGCGCTACATCGACACATTGCACCGGCGCGGCTACCGGCTGCTGGTCCCAGTGGCGCCGGTCATCGCACACGCCGGGATCGCCAGCGCGGATGCGGATGCCGCCGCCCTGGTCGCGGGCACCCGTGCACTGGACGATATCCTCGCCCCCGCGCCGCGGACACCGGACGCCGCCGTCGATGCCCTCGTCTTCGCGCGCCTGGCCCACGACAACCGTCGATTGCGCACGCTGTGCGCGGCATTGCTACGCCGGTGCCGCGCATCCGCGCAGCACTGGCCCCCGGCCAGCTGAGTCCACGGCGGCGCAGCGGACGACGTGCGGCTTCCTGTGCGCGCCTACGCGACCTCGAGCACCACCTTGCCGAAATGCGCGCCGGCCTCGAGGTAGGCGTGCGCGGCCGCGGCGTCGCCCAGCGGGAAGGTGCGGTCGACGACGGCGCGCACGCGCCCTTCGGCGATCCACGGCCACACCACCCGCTCGACCGCCTCGGCCAGGCGCGCCTTCTCGTCTGCACTGCGAGGACGCAGCGTCGAGCCGGTGAGGACCGCCTGCTTCTGCATCAACCGCATGACCGGCACGTCCAGCACCGCGCCGCCCAGCGCGGCGATGTAGACAATGCGGCCGCCGCGGTTGAGCGCACGCAGCGTCGCTTCGAACGTCGGTGCGCCGACCATGTCCAGCGCCACGTCGATGCCGCCGTGCGTGCGCGCGAGCTCGGCGAAATCCTCGGTCCGCGTATCGACCGACACATCGGCGCCCAGGGCGCGCGCATGCGCGGCCTTGTCCGCACCCCGGCTGCACGCAAGCACATGCGCGCCGGCCGCGCGCGCCATCTGGATCGCCGCCACGCCAATGCCCGAGGTCGCGCCGTGCACCAGCAGCCATTCGCCCGCCCGCAAGGCGCCATGCTCGAACACGTTGGCGTAGACCGTGAACACCGTCTCGGGCAGCGCGGCGGCGTGAATCCAATCCAGCCCATCGGGCATCGGCAACACGTGCCGGGCATCGGCCACTGCGTGTGTCGCATAGCCGCCGCCGCCCAGCAGCGCGCAGACCCGGTCGCCCGGCCGCCATCGCCCTGCGCCGTGCACGATCTCGCCCGCCACCTCCAGGCCGAGCGTCTCCGGCGCACCGGCCGGCGGCGGGTAACTGCCGATGCGCTGGACGAGGTCCGGTCGGTTGACGCCCGCCGCACGCACCCGGATCAGCACCTGCCCCTCGCCCGGTACCGGCATGGGCAGCTCGACCGGATGCAGCGCATCCGCGTCACCCTTGCCATCGCGGATGGCGATGGCGGTCATGGTCGATTCCAGCATGGCGGTCCTCGGGTCGGGCTGTCGCGAAGCCCTGGAGGATACCGGCCCCCGCCTGACGAGCAGGTGCAGCCCGCGGGCCCTGCGCATGGCGGTCCGGCGCAGCCGGCCAGCCCGTCGAGGGCGCTATGCCCCGCGGCGCTCGCCGGTGTTCGGAGCGCCCGCGTCGTCCACCGCAATGAAGCGCAACCCCACACCCGGCTCGGTCGCGATGTAGCGCGGCGCCGCCGCATCGTCGCCAAGCCTGGCGCGTAGCTTGCCCACCAGGATGCGCACGTAATGCGCATCCTCGGTGTGGCTGGGCCCCCAGATCTCGCGCAGCAGTTGCGGCTGGGTCAGCACGCGGCCGGCATTGCGCAGCAACAGCGACAGCAAGGCGTATTCCTTGCGCGACAGCGGTAGCGGCACGCCGTCCAGGCGCACCTCGCGGCGCGCCAGGTCGATATGCAGATGCCCGTCGTCGAACACCGGCGCTTCGTCCGGGCCATGCGCCTGTTGGCGCAGCAGCATGCGGATCCGTGCCATCAGTTCGGCGGTGCCGAACGGTTTGGTCACATAGTCGTTCGCGCCCGCATCGAGCATCGGCTGGGCGAGCCGGCGCTGCTCCAGCCCGGGCCGCGGAGCCTGCGCATCGAAACGCAATGCGGCGACAACGTGTCGGTGTCGCGGCCCGCCGGCTCGCCGTGGCGACGCACCCAGTCCACCGCCGCCTGATCGAGCCCCTTGGGCAGGCCCAGCTGCTTGGCCGCAACCATCGCCGACACCGGGCCGAGCGGAATCTTTTGGCGGGTCATTTCCGCGCTCGCGTCGAGAGGCCTCGCCCCGGGTCCACCTGCCAGCGTCGAGGGCACGCCCTGTGCCGTCAGCAGCTGCGACCACAGCAGGCACAGCGGCAACATGACACGCACCATCGGGCGGACGACGTCGGCCCAGTAGTTGCCGATGTCGATGTGCGCGGTCGTTCGATCACGCGCATCGTCGGGCAAAGCCGCAACAAAGGGGGCCGCTGGTTACGCGCCGTTCTCGGTGCGTGAGCGCGGCGTCGAGCGCGAACGCGTCCGACAGCAGACCGGCCCAGCCGGCCACGAGGTCGAGCTCGTGCGAGGCAGCCGTCTGCGGCGCGAAACGTACGTCAGAGCCCCAAGCCTGGGCATAGAACCCGTGCATGCCGGCGAACTTGATGCCGGCCTGCACGGCCGGCCCCTCGTCGCTCTGGCTGGTGCCGCGCCAGACATAATCGCTGGTCAGCGTTGCACTGCCCGACAGCTCGGTGGCCGCAACACTGCCGACCGACGACACCAGCAAAGCAAGCGACAGGGCAACCCGGCGCGGGGTGACAGCACGACGATCCATGGCATCGGTCCTGGCGGACAGGCGCCGCCGATGCCGCGCAGTCTCGGTCCGGAGGCCATAAAGTCTCCATGCGGCCAGACGGGTGTCATCGTAAATTCGTCGTAAATCCGCCTCGCCGCTTGCCTGCCGAGTGCGGGAGACCGAGTCTGCTTGTGTACATTCGCGCCGCCTCGCGCGCACCGCGCATCCACACAGCGTGACCATCGACATCCCGTACCGATCTTTGCTTGACACATCACCGGCTCGGCCCGACGCTGACAGCATGAAGATTGATATCGATGCGCTCGGCGTGCGCGAGCTCGATGCCCTGTTGGCCGCAGCCGAGAAACGCAGGGCAGTGCTGGCCAGCCGACGACCGTTGGCCGCCGTGCGCCAGGACCTGATCGCCTTCGCCGCCTCCCAGGGCTATGCGATCGAGGAACTCGTCGGCATACCGTCCGCACCGCACAGTGCCCGGACGCCTGCCAGAAAGCGCAAGCGCGCCAAGGCCGCCGTCAAGTACCGCGACCCGGACAACCGGCGCAATACCTGGTCGGGCCGTGGCCGCATGCCGCGCTGGCTGGCCGAGAAGACCAAGCGCGGCCAGAGCGCTGCGGATTTCCTGATCCCGGGGCTCGCCCGTCCGACCGCGAAGAAAAGCGCCCCGATCGGCCAGCGGACGGTGTTCAAGCAGGCCTGACGCGCACGCGCGACGGGCAAGCCACCCGCTGCCGTCGGGCCGCGCGCCTCGAGGCATGGACACGTGGCGAGTACCGAAGCGAGGGGCGACCGAAGACCAGGCGGTCCTGACGCACCATCCCGTTTCCGGATACCGGGATTCCGGATATACGGTACTGCCACTTCCAACGAGGACATCCCGATGCCCGGCAAGTCGATCCACAAGCCCGAGTACAAGCTCCTGCTGGCCCTGCTGATCGAGATGCGCGACAAGGCCGGACTCAAGCAGGCCCAGTTGGCCGGGCAGCTGGAACGGTCGCAGTCCTACGTCAGCGATGTCGAGCGGGGCGTGCGCCGGCTCGATCTGCTGCAACTGCAGGAGTACTGCCAGGCCTGCGGCCAGGACCTGGTGGCCTTCGTCAGGAAGTTCGACAAGGCGACGCGCGCCCCGGAGGCGCGGCGCTGAGGCAGGCGCACTGCCTGGGCGGCGCCTGCAGCCAGCGCCCCAGTCGACCGCCTCGTGGCGGTCATTGCTTCGATCCAGTCGCGGTAGTGGCGCAGGCAAACATTGCACGCGACCTGGCCGTAACGTCCGGGCCATTCGCTCCGGACATCGCCCGGCACGCCCTTCCAGTCTGCCAGCCCGAAGCGCTGCCCACCCGACTGCACACCGCGAGGCCCAACCGCCCGCCGAAGCACAACCGGGGCTTTCGACGGGGCGGGCGGGCGCCGTCGAGCCGACCCCTGCGCCGCCGGGGCCTGTAAAATCGCCGTCTTTTGCGCGCCTCTCCGTGGATTCCTCGCCCCGCCCCGCCCTCCAGGGTCCGACGTTCGTCCGGCTGCTGGCCCGCCTGACCGACGCCGAGGCGGCGCGGGCGGCGTTGGTGCCGGCCGATCGGCTGAGCGAGTGGATCGACTGGACGCGGGCGGTGGCGCTGTCGAAGGTGCTCGACGCACGGCCGGCGGCGGCGGACACGCCGGCCACGCCGGCCACGCCCAGCGCGCACGACCCGACCGCCGCCTGCGCGCGGGTCCGCGCGACGCTGGCGCAGGCCATCGCCAGTGCGCCCGAACTGGCGACGCCGCAGTCCGTCACGCCATCAGACCATGCCGATCCGGGCGACACCGCCAGCGACGCTGCACCCGATTTCGCACCGCTGCGCCAGCGCTGCCTGACGCTACAGCGCGCGATGCAGGCCGCCACCGGGCGACTGCGCGGGGAACTGCGCGAAGCGCTGGCCCAGCGCTCGGCGCAGGCGGCGCGGTTGGCCGAGGTGGATGCGGTCATGGAAGGCGCGCTGGCCCCGCGCGAATCCGCGTTGCTGGGCGCGGTGCCGATGCTGCTCGAAGCGCATTTCGAGCGGCTGCGCGCGGCCGCGGCCGACTCCCAGGCCACGGCGCACGGCCCCTGGCTCGATGGTTTTCGCAGGGACATGCAAGGCGTACTGAGCGCCGAACTGGATGTCCGTTTCCAACCGGTGGAAGCGCTGCTCGCCGCGCTTCGTGCCCCCTGACGCAGTCATGTCCATGTCCTCACGTTCTCGCGCGCTGTCCCTTCTTCCCGCCTTGGCGTTCGCGCTGGGCCTGGCCGCGATCGCCTGGATCGCGCTGGGCTACATCGGCACCAACCCTTTGGCGCTCGCGGTGACGCTGCTGATTGGCGTGTGCTACGCGGCCGGCGCGCTCGAGCTGTGGCGTTACCGCCGCGCGACAGGGACGCTGGCCGACGCCGTCGCTGGGCTGTCGACCACGCCGCCGTCGCTGGGCGACTGGCTCGACCGGCTGGACCCGTCGCTGCGCGCGGCCGTGCGCCTGCGGGTCGAAGGCGCGCGGACTGCGCTGCCGACCCCTGCGCTCACCCCATATCTGGTCGGCATGCTGGTGCTGCTGGGCATGCTCGGCACCTTGCTGGGCATGATGGCGATGCTGCGCGGCACCGGGCTGGCGCTGGAGACCGCAACCGACCTGCAGGCGATCCGCGATTCGCTGGCCGCGCCGGTCAAGGGGCTGGGCTTTGCGTTCGGCACATCGATCGCGGGAATCGCGAGTTCGGCGATGCTGGGCCTGGCATCGGCCCTGGTTCGCCGCGAGCGGTCCACGATCGTGCACGGACTCGACGCCGCGATCGCGACGACGCTGCGCCCGCATTCCCACGCCTACCGGCACGAGGAAACCCTGCGCCTGCTGCAGCGCCAGGTCGACACGATGCCGGCGCTGGTCGACCGGCTGCAGGCGATGATGGCGACGATCGAGCAGCAGGCCGGCGCGACGGACGAACGCCAGGCGGCGCAGCAGGCCGCGTTCCACGCCCGCACCGAGACCGTGTACACCCAGCTCGCCGCCTCGGTGGAGCGCTCGCTGCAGACCAGCGTGGCGCAGAGCGCGCAGGCCGCCACCGCGGCGCTGCAGCCGGTGTTCGAGACCACGATGGCGGCGCTGGCCCGCGAAACCACGGCGCTGCAGGCGCGAGTGGCCGAAGCCGTGGACCGCCAGTTGCAGGCGTTGACGCAGGGCTTCGAGGCCTCGACGCACGCCGTGGCCGCACGCTGGGACCAGGCGCTCGACGGCCAGCAGGCGGCCAGTGCAGCCCTGACCGGCGAGTTGCAGGCAGCACTGGCGGGGTTCAACGCCAGCTTCGAGCAACGCGCCAGCGGGCTGCTCGACGCGGTCGTCGCGCGCCTCGATGCCACCGCCGCGCAGGCCGCCACGCTGCACGGCACCGTCGCTGACGGCGTGGATCGCCAGTTGCAGGCGGTCACCGCCGGTCTGGCGGCCTCGACAGCCGAGGTCACCGAGCGCTGGCAGCAGGCGCTCGCCGGCCAACAGGCCGCCCAGGCCGCGCTGGTGAACGATCTGCGCGAGACGCTGGCAGGTGTCGGCGAGACCTTCGAGCAGCGCACGACGACGCTCGTGGACGGCGTCGCGACGCGACTGGAGGCAACCACCGGCCAGATCGCCGACGGGTGGCGCCAGGCATTGGCGCAGCAGACCGACGCACACGATGCGCAGGCCGACCGCCACGAGCAGGCCCTGACCACGGCCGCGGTGGCGTTCGAGCGCCATTCGGCCGCCTTGCTTGAGCGCGTCGATACGTCGCACGGCGCGTTGCAGTCCGCGCTTGCCGAGCAGGACCGCGCACGGCTGGCCGCCTGGACCGACAGCCTGGCCGCACTGGCCGGCGCGCTGCGTGAGGACTGGGCGCAGGCGGGCGCCGAGACCGCCCGCCAGCAGCAAACGATCTGCGACACGCTGGCGGCCACCGCCGACACCATCACCGCGCAGACCCGTGAGCAAGCCGGCCAGACGATCGCCGAGATCTCGCGCCTGATCGACACCGCCTCGCAGGCCCCACGTGCCGCGGCCGAAGTGATCGCCGAACTGCGCCAGTCGCTGTCCGACAGCATGGCCCGCGACACCGCGATGCTGGAAGAACGCACCCAGATGCTGTCCACGCTCGATACGCTGTTGGGCGCGGTCAACCATGCCTCGACCGAGCAGCGGGCGGCGATCGACGCACTGGTGTCGACCTCGGCCGACCTGCTCGAGCGCGTGGGCACCCGCTTCACCGACCACGTCGAGGCCGAAACCGGCAAGCTCGGCGCGGTCGCCGACCAGGTGACCGTCGGCGCGGCCGAAGTCGCCAGCCTGGGTGAGGCCTTCGGCGCCGCCGCGCAGGTGTTCGGCGAGGCCAACGCGCAACTGGCCGAGCGCCTGGCGCGGATCGAGGACACGCTGGAGAAGGCCCTGGCGCGCAGCGACGAGCAGTTGGCCTACTACGTCGCCCAGGCACGTGAGGTCGTGGACCTGAGCGTGCTGGCGCAGCGGCAGATCGTCGAGGAGCTGCAACAACTGGGCGGCCGCCAGGCCGGCGCGGCATGAGCCTGGAGCTCGACGGCGACGAATCGAGCGCAGCCCCCGTCTGGGCCGCATTCGGCGACCTGATGTCGGTGCTGCTCGGCGCGTTCGTGCTGATCCTGGTCGGCGTGATCGGCGTGCAGTTGCAGTTGGAGATGAAGCTCGACGCCGAGATCGCGCAACGCCAGGCCGAGCAGCAGCGCCTGCAAACGCTGGAGCAGGCCCTGGCCGCACCGCTTGCGGCAGGGCGCATCACGCTGGTCGACGGCCGCATCGGCATCCGTGGCAGCGTGCTGTTCGCAGATGCTTCCGACCAGTTGCAGCCCGAGGGCCGCGACCTGCTGCGCAGCCTGGCCGGCCCGCTGGCGGAGTACCTGGCCTCACGCGACGAGATCCTGATGGTCAGCGGCTTCACCGACGACCGTGCACTGCGCGACCGCGTGCACTTCGCCGACAACTGGGATCTGTCGGCGCAGCGCGCGCTGACCGTGACCCGCGCGCTGGTCGGCGACGGCGTGCCGGCCGATTCGGTGTTCGCCGCCGCCTTCGGCGCGCAACAGCCGGTCGCCTCCAACGCCGACGCCGAGGGCCGCGCACGCAACCGCCGGGTCGAGATGGCCCCGGTACCGCGCAACCCGGCCGCGCGCGATGGCCGCTGAGCCCCCCCTGCCCGATCCCGCGGCGCTGCACGCCCGGCTCGACGCCTGGCGCGCGCAGGGTCTGGACCGGCACCAACCGCTGCGTGTACAGACGGTGGCGGCGCTGCTGCAACGCGCCTCGCGCCTGCACGGGGCGCCGCGCGAGGCGCTGCTGCGGCGGGCGGGCGCATGGGCCGAGCGCGTGGATCCAGCGCCCAAGGCCGCCGCGCCCGAGCCGACGGCGCCCGGTCCGCTGGACGCGCTGACGCGCGCGATGTGCGCCGGACCCGATGCCACGCGCTACCCCGAGCTGCCCGCGCTCGATACGTTCCGGCGGCTGTGGTCGGCGGTGCGCATCGGCAGCCAGGTGCGGCGTTCGCTGGCGAAGACGTCCGACGACGCCGGCCCGCTGAACTCGGCCCGTCTGGTGCACCGCTCGCTGACCCTGATGCGTCAGGTCTCGCCCGACTACCTGCAGCATTTCCTGGCCTACGTGGACACGCTGTCGGGCCTGGCGCAGTTGCAGGAGGCCGGTGCCCTGCCGGGCCAGACAGCGGCGCCGACACCGGCGGGCAAGCCGCGCGCCCGGTCGAAGTCGCGCCGGCGGCAGGGCGAAGGCGGCTGAAGCACGCCCTCACGCGCCCGCACGCCAGGCGGCGCCTTCCGCATTACGCTCGTCTTCACCTGCCTTGCATCGCAGGGTCGGTTGCGGCAATATGGCCGGCTCGTTGCGTCCGGATCATGGCGACATGGTCCCGACCCGCCCGGGGAAGCGCGGTCTTCCCGGCGGCGGTGCCACGAGAGGTTTCGACTCCCGTACCGCGCGATGGCCTTGCCGTCGGGGCCGCCATCTCCCTGGCCAAGGGCGATACCGTTCGCGGAACATCCTTTCCGCAGGAGCCCGACTCACCGTCGGACTTCCCATTATCGAGGTGCACCATGTCCCGAGTCTGCCAAGTCACCGGCAAGCGCACGACGACCGGCAACAACGTCTCGCACGCGCTCAACCGTACCCGCCGCCGTTTCCTCCCGAACCTGCACGAGCGCCGGTTCTGGGTCGCCAGCGAAAACCGCTGGGTGAAGCTGCGTGTGTCCACCAAGGCCCTGCGCACCATCGACAAGAACGGTATCGACGCCGTCCTCGCCGAGCTCCGTGCCCGCGGCGAGAAGATCTGAGGAGTAACGCAACATGGCAGGCAAGCGCGACAAGATCCGTCTGATTTCCTCGGCCAACACCGGCCACTTCTACACGACGGACAAGAACAAGAAGAACACCCCCGGCAAGATGGAGATCAAGAAGTACGATCCCGTCGTCCGCAAGCACGTGGTCTACAAGGAAGGCAAGATCAAGTGACCTGACCGCGCGTTCGCCTACGCGAACGCCGTCGTGTCACCCCCGCATCCGCGGGGCCTGGAAAGCCTGCCGCAAGGCGGGCTTTCTGCGTTACGGGGTGCATGCCCGATGGCGGTGGCCCAGGGCGTACAAGCGCTCGGTCCGTCCAAGCCGATCCGTTCAACGCCTCCATGCGCCCGACCTTGGCGTGCATCCGAGCCCAGATCTGCGCCGTGAGCACGCCGCGCCCTGCACAATCGTCCGATGGACTGGCATGCCCTGAACCTCGGACTGGCGATTCTGATCGCCGACTGGACGATCCGGATCGTCGCCCTGCTGTGGATTCCCTCGCGCACCCGTCCGGCGGCGGCGCGCAGCTGGCTGCTGTTGATCGGCTTCGTCCCGCTGGCCGGCCTGCCGCTGTACCTGCTGTTCGGCCATCCCTGGCTCTCGCGCGACCGCATCGCGCGACAGCGCCAGGCCTCGCAGGTGATCCGCGAAGAGCAACTGCCGCTGGCCGACCTGCGCTGGACACCGCCCGATGCCGGCGCCTCGGCCGAGATGGCGCCGCTGCTCGAACGGCTGGGCGATTTCATGCCCACACATGGCAATGCGGTGCAACTGATCGACGACTACGACGGTGCCCTGCAAGCCTTGCTGGCCGATATCGACGGCGCGCGCACCCGCGTCCATCTGCTCTATTACCTGATGTTCGACGACGGCACCGGCGAGGCGGTGACCGAAGCGCTCGAACGCGCGGCCGCACGCGGGGTGACCTGCCGGCTGCTGCTCGATGCGGTCGGCGCCAAGCGTGGCCTGCGCCGCTATGCGCGCCGGCTGCTCGCGGCCGGGGTGCAGGTCCACGCGATGCTGCCCGGCGGGCTGCAGTGGCGCCGCAGCGGACGCATGGACCTGCGCAATCACCGCAAGGTCGCGGTGATCGACGACACCGCGGCCTATGTCGGCTCGCAGAACCTGGCCGATGCGGACTTCATCGTCAGTGCCCCCAACCGCGAACTGGTCGCGCGCGTGCAGGGCCCGGCGCTGGCGCACCTGGAGGCGGTCTTCGCCAGCGACTGGTTCATCGAGACCGGTGAGCGGCTCGCGGTCGCCCCGACCACCGCACTGCCCGATGCCGATGTCGCCGCGCAGCTGCTGCCCAGCGGGCCGGCCTATCCATTCGAGAACGCGCGCGATACCGTCAACGCGCTGATCCACCTGGCCCGACGCCGGCTGGTGCTGACCACGCCCTACTTCGTGCCCGACGATGCCACGCTCAGCGCTCTGCGTATCGCTGCACTGTCGGGCGTGGAGGTACAACTGATCCTCTCGGCCAGCAACAACCAGCGGCTGACTGCCTGGGCGCAGGCCTCGTACTACGGCGAACTGCTCGAAAGCGGCATCCGGATCGCGCTGTACCGGCCGCACTTCCTGCACGCCAAGCACATGAGTATCGACGACGAGATGGCACTGGTCGGCTCGATCAATCTCGACATCCGCTCGTTCGCGCTCAACGCCGAGATCGGCCTGCTGGTCTACGACCGCGACGTGGTGACGCGCATGCGCGCGATCGAGGCCGGCTACCTGGCCGACGCCACCCCGGTGACGCTGGAGGACTGGCAACGGCGCCCGGCCTGGCGTCGCAGCCTGGAAGGGATCGCCCGACTGGCCGACTCGTTCCTGTAACGACTGCGCGGCGCGTGCGCCCTAGAACCCGCCGCCGGCATCGAGCCAAGCCTGCTCCTCGGGCGTATTGGTACGGCCCAGGACGTGGTTGCGGTGCGGGAAGCGGCCGAAGCGCGCGATGACGTCCAGATGCGCCTGCGCATACTCGCGGTAGGTCGCGATCCCGACATCGGCGAACAACTCCACCGAGCGCTGCTGGTCGGCGAGATCCTCGGCGTGTTCGAACGGCAAGTACACGAAGCCACGCAGCGCATCGTCATGTTCGCGATCGAGGCCGGCGTCCACCATCGCCTGCGCGTGGTGGCGGGCCAGGGCGTCGGTCGCGAAGGCGTGCGCGCTGCCGCGGAAGATGTTGCGGGGAATCTGGTCGAGCAGGATCAGCAGCGCCAGCCCGCCCTCGGCGGTCTTGGCCCAGTGGTCGAGCTCGCGGCGGGCAGCGGCAAAATGGGCGTCGCGGAAGCGGCGCTCGCAGTCGCGGTCGAAGGCCTCGCCACCACCGAACCACTTCGCCATACCAGCCTCGCGCCAGAACGCGGTCACTATCTCGGGAGTCATCGTATCCATGGGGCGAGCCTAACGCGGCCGGGCGCGAAAAGGCGCAAAACGCTGCCAACATCACGGGCCCCGACCTATACTTTCGCCCTCTCTCATTGATGGATACCGCCATGCGTCGCATGTTCCGCCTGTTGCCCGCGCTTCTCGTCTTGTCCGCGGCCTTCCTGCTGTCGGCCTGCCAGCGCGGCGAGGCCGATCAGGCCCTGCTGCAGGCGCCGGCCGTTGGCGATCTGTACGCCGCCGAGCTCAGCGCCTTCTCCGACTACGAGTTCACCGACGACAAGCAGACTGCGATCGACCCGGCCTACGGCCTGATGAAAGTGGTGGCGGTCGAGGACGACGGCGTGGTCGTGGTGACCGAGAACGCCGCCCTGGGCACCCGCGACCGCGCCCGCTCGGACATCAAGGACCCGTCGACCGTCGTGTTCGACGACAGCGAGCGCATCTCGATCTCCAAGGCCGACCTAGCCAAGGCGTACAAGGACGACCTGATCTACGTCGTGCGCCGGCCCGCCGCCGAGTGAGCCACGCGCCATGCGAGACGAAGAAGCCCGGCGTGTGCCGGGCTTTTTTGTGCGTCGCTGCCGACCAACGGCCGTCGGCACGTCTCTGCCTAGCGACCCGGTCGGGCAGGCCCGAGCGCGAGCAGTTCGGTGCCGATCGCGACGTGGGTGATCGCCACGCCGTCCCAGTGATAGTGCAGATGCGGGCCCTGGCGCGCCGGCGAGACCAGGTCGGGATGGAACGCGGCGATGCACTGGCCACCCGGCCGCCGCACGCTGTCGTAGACGATGCCCTCACTGCCGGCCGCGCGCAGCGCGACGGCCGCACGCTGGCTGGCGCCGTAGTGATCGGGATCGTGCAGGGCCGGCCAGCCACCGCGGATGTCGTGGAAGTCGCCGGCCACATCCGCCAGATAGCTGCGCAACTGCAGCACACAGGGCGGCTCGCGCGTGTGCCGCAGGAAGCGGCTGCGGTGATAGACGGTCTCGGCGATCGCGGTATCGCGGTCGCGGGCGGCGTAGTAGACGCCGAACGTTCCGTCCGCGAAGCGCGAGCCGTCGCGGTTGGGATGGGTGAAGGCGGCCATGATCGCGGTGGTCCCGGGGCCGGCGATCCGACGCCCTGGCGGCACCAGCTGGATCCTGCCCAGTTCCTGGCGCAGCCTCGGATTGGTCATGCCCTCGAGCTCGAACAGCGCCTCGAGGTCCTGGGGGTCGGCGATCGCGTCGAAGACGCCGACCGGCGGAAACCGGCTGGACACGATGCGATGGCTCGGCCGCCACGCGATCGGGCGGACCGGAGGCGTCGCCTCAGTTCCAGCCGCGCTGGGCATCGAGATACTCGCGGACCACGTACAGGTCAGCGACGTGGCCGCCAAGCATCCGCTCCAGCGCCGACGTGCCGCCGAACGGCGGCGCGGTGTTGGCCCGATGCACCCAAGCATCGGCCTGCGCGTCGTCGGGGAACAGGATGTGCAGCGCCTTGTAGATGCCGAGCAGATAGCTGATCCGCTCCAGCACGTCGCCCGAGACGGCGCCTGCGCGGTCGCGCTTCCAGCGGAAATAGGTCGACCGCCCGGGGTTGCCGAGCAGCCGCCGTTCCTGATCGGCGCTCAGCCCCCAGCGCTCGGCGATGTTGAAGAACGCCTTGAGGGCCGGACCGGCGAGATCGCGACGGGTCGACGGGATCAGCGGCGCTTCGTTGACGTGCATGGCAGGCCTCCAAGTCCATGAATGGGACTTGATGCCTGTTATAGTCCCGAATGGGACTCGATGCAACCGCGTGCCGACGCCGGCGCCCGCGCGGTTCACGGTGGCGCCCTCGGTCAGCCCTCCAGCGGCGTCAGCAGCCGGAAGCGCGACTCTGTGGAATGGGCGGTGCCCGCAACGAGCGTATCCGGGCTGAAGCCCGGCGGATCGGGCAACGCCCAGGCCGGGCTGCTGCGTGGGCCGGGATGGTAGGCGCTCCACTGGCCGTAGGCCGGCACTGCCGGCGGCTGATTCCCCATGGTGAGCGCAAAATCGACCGGCACGCGAACGATCCAGTAACCGCTTTCGGGCACTTTGCCGTCATCCGGCGGCAAAAAGCGCCAGTCCTTTGCGGCCGCGAGCGCCGCCTTGGTCAATGCTTCGCGGACAGTCGCCATCTGACGTACAGTGCCCAGCGCGGTCAGGTTGACCTGCTCGGCCGCAACTTCGCCTACACCGCCGCTCGGTACCACCTGCACAAGCAGGTAGACCGTGCCTTGGCCGCCCATCATCACGCTTTGTCGGGGATAGCGAGGGGGCCGCATTTCGACCGATCGGACCCTGGCGGAGTCGGGGTTGTCGGCCGACGCCTCATCGCCGAAGTGCGCACTGCGAATCGCGATCGTCATATGGTCCTCGCCCGCAGGGGTCGCGACCACGCGCAGCCCCATCTTCGCGCGCGCCGGCACGGGCACGCCATCGACGAGCACCGGTTCGAACCGCATCTCAGGCACGAAACGCCGCAGCAAGTTCACAACGTGCGCGGGCAGCTTGTCCTCCTGATCGATCGCATGGGCCGACACCCGACCATCGCGTTCGATGTCGACGGTCCCGGTCACCAGCATGCTGGCCTCGACCTCGCTGCGGATCTGGCGCGCGTTCTGCGCGAACACCGGCGGCAGACACAGCGCCAACAGCGCGAGCAGCACAACGACACGCCTGCGAACCATGATTGCGTCCTGCATTGATGGGCGGCCATCATGCCCCCCTGAACAGGCGGGCGCAACGCAGATACCTTCGAACGCGGCTCAGCGCTCGCGCAGGAATCGCGCCATCGACACGCCGTCCTGCGCAGGCACCGACGTGAACTCCGCCGCGACATCGACGAAGCCACGCATCACCGCGATCTCCCGCGGCGTGCGATTGAGCGTGTCGCGCAGGTCCGGATCGGCCCCGGCGCGCAGCAGGCGCCGGGCCAGGCGCAGTTGCCCGTGCAGGCCGGTCAGGTGCAGCGGCCCGAAACCGCGCGGGTCTTGCGCGTCAAGCGACACGCCCTCGTCGAGCAGGTGTTCCATCGCCGCCAGCACGACATCCTCGTCGCACGCGGTGCCGGGTTCGGCGCGCGCACCGAGCAGCAGCAACAACGGCGTCACCCCACCGGCGGCCGGCGCGTCGATCTGGGCACCGGCCAGCAGCAGCGTGTCGAACAGCGCCAGCAGGCGCGTGCGATCGCGCGAGGTGAAGCCATACAGCGCCCCGCAATGCAGCGGCGTCAATCCCTGGGCATCGGTGGCGTGGATGTCGGCGCCGGCCGTGAGCAGGCGCGCGGCCAGGTCCGGCAGGCCGAGCGCGGCGGCCAGCATCAGCACGCTGACCTCGCCGGGCAGGCGCTGGTCGAGCGGCGCCCCGGCGGCGAGCAGACGATCGACGACCGCGGCATGGCGCATGCTGACCGCCGCCGACAGCGCCGTCGCACCTGAGCTTGCCGCGCAGGTCGTGTCGGCACCGCGCGCGAGCAACAGGTCGACGACCGCCAGATGCCCGCCCCCGGCCGCGCGCAGCAGCGCGGTGCAGGCCTGCGCGTCGGGCGTGTCGATATCGAAGCCAAGATCGAGCAGCCGGCGGACGGCCTCGGCGTCGCCGGCCGAGGCCGCCTGCGGTAGATCGGTGGCCGCGAGCGCGCGACGCGGGAGTGCCCAGCCCTGCCAGTCCAGCCAATCGGCGAGGTCGCGCCGGCCGGCCGACAGCGCGACGCCCAGCGGCGTCTGTCCATCGGCGGCCCGCGCCGACGGCGATGCGCCATGCCGCACCAGCGCCTTGAGCGCGCCCTCGCGGCCGAGCGCGGCCGCCAGATGCAAGGCGGTCATGCCGCGAGAATCGCGCGCATCGGGATCGACACCCAATCCGGCCAGGCGCTCGACCAGCCGCGGCCATCCCAGCCGGACGGCCAGCGCCAGCGGCGGATCGCCCTGCGGCGACGCGGCGAACGGATCGGCGCCACGCGCCAGCAGCTCCAGCGACAATCCTTCGAACGCGCGCGCCGCATGGTCGCCCTCGACGCAGGCGGCCAGATAGGCCG
The DNA here is from genome assembly GCF_039674105.1 of Luteimonas sp. TWI596. Lineage (NCBI taxonomy): Bacteria > Pseudomonadati > Pseudomonadota > Gammaproteobacteria > Lysobacterales > Lysobacteraceae > Luteimonas > Luteimonas sp. TWI596. The sequence continues at coordinate 46,154 of NZ_JBDJMU010000005.1, read as the reverse complement.
CCAGGCCACCCGCACCGGCAGGCGACGCGCCATGGCGCAGCAATGCCTGCAGCACCGGCAGTGCGTCCGGCGCGCGGGCGAGCAGCGCGGTCAGAGGTGTCCGGCCATCCGCATCGCGCACGTTGGGGTCGGCGCCATGGGCAAGCAGCCACTCCACCTGCTCGAGCGACGGCGGCGACGCCGGGTCGGCCAGCAGACTGCCCAGTTCGGCGGGGCCGACCAGCCGCAACAGGTCGCCCAGTTGCGCCTGCCGGCCTTCGCTCAGCCCGGCGCGCAACAGCAACAGCGGCGCACGGTCGCCGGCGGTGTCGTCGCCGTCCATGTCGAGATTGACCGGCAGCGGATAGCTGGAATCGAGCAGACGGACCAGCGACCAGCGCCCGGCCTCGGCTGCACGGTCGACGGCGCGCTTGCCGTCGCCGTCGACCACATCGGCCGGGACGCCCAGCGCGAGCAGGCGCTGGACCAGCGCCGGCGACGCAGGCTCGGCCGCGCAGGCGAGCATGATCGCGTTGCGCCCAGCGATGTCGACCGCCGCAACGTCCGCGTCCGCGGCAAGCAGCGCGTCGAGCGCGGCCAGGCTGCCACCGCGTGCGGCATCGAGCAGCGGCGTGCGGCCATCGTTGTCGCGCGCACGCACGTCGGCGCCGGCCGCCAGCAGGGCCGCCAGGATCTCGACGTGGCCGTGCGAGGCAGCCACGTGCAGCGCGCTGCGACGTTGGCGATCGCGCGCATCGACCCGGCCCTTGTGGCGGATCAGCAACTGCACGCCGGCCGCATCGTCCTCGTCCCCGCCCGACGCTGCCAGCAGTGCCGGCGTGGCGCCTTCGACTTCGGGCCGGGCGCCGTGCTCGAGCAGGAATTTCGCCAACCGCCAGTTGCCCGCGGCGCAGGCCACGCCGAGCGGGGTCAGCGCCTCGTGGTTGGTGACGTCGAGCTCGGCTGACGCATCGCGCAACAGGGCGACCACGCCCGGGTCGGAACTGCGCGCGGCCAGGTGCAGCGGCGTATTGCCCTCATGGTCGGTCACGCGTGGATCGGCGCCATTGGCGAGCAGGGTCATCACCGCATCGGGTCGGCCATGCCAGCTGTCGCGCGTGGCCGCCAGCAACGGGGTCATGCCGGCATGCGCGGCGTTGACGTCGACGCCGCGCGCGATGAGCTCGCGCAGCAGCCGCAGATCCGGCAACACCGCCGCCAGCACGGCAAGGCTGCGCTGGTCCCGCGTCTCGGGCGAAGGTAACGCGCGCACGTCGGCGCCAGCCTCGATCAGCGCCAGCGCACGTTCGACCCGGCCGGCGCGCGCCGCGGCATACAGCGCCACTTCGGGATCGGCGTCGACCGGCTCGTCGAACAGCGCGGCGGCCGGGTCGCCGGGCATGTCCACCACCGGCATCGGCAGCGCCTGCGGCGGAGCGAGCCGCTGCAGGCCAACGTGCAACAGCCACCACGCCAGCGCGGCCGCCACGGCCAGGCCGACCCGCACACCCGGCGCCAGCGTCGGCAGCCAGGCCGGTGCAAGTGCGATCGCGAGCGCCGCAGTCACCGCAGCGGCGACCGCGATCCCACGCGCGGCGCCGATGTCCTGGTCGGCCAGCGCCCGCCAGTGCGCGCGCAGGTCGCCGCCGTCGCGTTCGATCGCGTGCCACAACGGCCAGGTCCGCCAGACGCCGACCATCACCAGGCCGACCGCGACGCTCAGCCCGAGCGCACCCCCCAGATCGCCGCCGCGGCGCAGCGCGGCCAACGGCCAGGCCGCGAGCAGCGCGCCGGCCGCGGCCGCGCTCGCCCAGACGATCGCCAGCGCACGGACATCCGGCCAGAGCGAACCATCGGTGCCGCCACGCGCGCGCGCGCGCACGGCCAGCGCGAAGCCCGGCTGCGCCAGCACGCCGGCAATCGCCGCCGGCACGCCACCCAGCAGCGTGCACGCGGCCAGTCCGAGCGCCACGGCCAGCGCGATCAAAAACCGTCGCGGCGGGGCCGTTGGCGCGTGGCGACGCAAGTGCTCAGGCATCTCCGCTCCAGTCATCGGTCAGCGGATCGGCCACCGAGCGTGGCGGCATCTGCAGGTGAAAGCCCTGCGACTGCAGGTTGCCGCGCACCTGCGCCGGGTTTTCGCGGGCAAGCCGACGCTCGGAGGTCAGCGCCACCTCGAGTACGAACACCAGCGCGCCGAGCTCGGCGCGCAGCGAATCGGGCAGGACGTCGAACGCGTCCCTGGTGGCGAGGTACACGTAGGTGTCCGCCTTGCGCTGACTTTTGTAAACGTAGGCGTGCATGTGCGCAGAATCGGCGATATGCGCCGAATTGTGCGGCAAAAGGACCGCCTTGGGTATCGCGTGGGCTGCGTCGCGTTCAGTGATAACCCGCGTCGGCCTGCACCTTGCCGCGGAACACCCGGTACGACCACGCGGTGTAGCCCAGGATCAGCGGCAGCAGGACCACCAGCCCGCCCAGCACGAACATCTGCGACGACGGCGGCGATGCCGCTTCCCAGATGCTCAGCGACGGCGGCACGATGTTCGGCCAGATGCCCAGCACAAGGCCCGCGAATCCCAGCACGAAGAACGCCAGCGTCAGCAGGAACGGGCGCGCATCGCGACCCTCGCGCATCGCCGCCCGCCAAAGCCAGAGCACGTTGAGCAGCGCCAACAGCGGCACCGGCGAGAGCCACCAGAAGTTCCCGCCCTCGAACCAGCGCGCCATGATCCGTGAATCGAGGAACGGCAGCCAGGCGCTGACCAGCCCCATGAAGGCGGCCACAACCAGCACCAAGGGCCGGGTCAGCGTGCGCGCGATCGACTGCAGCCGGCCCTCTGTCTTGAGGATCAGCCAACTGCTGCCCAGCAATGCGTAGCCAAACACCACCGCCACGCCGGTCAGCATCGAGAACGGGCTGAACCAGTCGAGCGCGCCGCCGGCGTACTTGCCGGCCTCCAGCGGCATGCCCTCGACCAGCGCGCCGAGGATCACCCCTTGCGCAAACGCAGCCAGCAGCGAGCCGAGTGCGAACGCCGCCCCCCAGAACCGCTTGCCGCGCCGGGCCTTGAAGCGGAACTCGAACGCCACCCCGCGGAACACCAGGGCGATCAGCATCAGCAGCACCGGCAGGTACAGCGCCGAGAGCACGATCGCGTAGGCACGCGGGAACGCCGCCAGCAGCCCCGCGCCGCCCAGCACCAGCCAGGTCTCGTTGCCGTCCCAGATCGGGGCGGCGGTGCTCATCATGTGGTCGAGCTGCGCCTCGTCCTCGGCGAACGGCGCCAGTACCCCCAGCCCCAACACGAAGCCATCGAGCAGCACATACATCAACACGCCGAAGCCGATCACGCCGAACCAGACCACCGGCAGCACGGTCGCAAGCTCCATCAGTCCTCCCCCACCGGGCCGTCCGCCGCCGAGATCGGCCGCATCGGCGTGCGCTCGCCGGCATCGCGATCCGGCCCGTCGTCGAACGGCTGCGGCCCCTTGCGGATCATCTTCAGGATGTAGCCGCCGCCCGCGCCGAACACCACTGCGTAGGCAATCGCGAACGCCGACAGCGACACGATGACGCTGGCACGATCGATGTCGCTGACCGCCTCACTGGTACGCATCAACCCCTGGATCACCCACGGCTGGCGGCCGATCTCGACCACGAACCAGCCCGCCAGCACCGCGACGAAACCGCTGGGCGCCATCAATCGCCAGGCATCGAGCAGCCAGCGCGAGCGCCGCAGGGTGCGCCGACGCCATGCCCACAGCGACACCGCCGTCAGCGCCAGCATCGCCATGCCGATGCCCACCATGACCCGGAAGGCATAGAACACCGGCGCTACCGGCGGCCGGTCTTCGGGCGGCACGGCGGTCAGCGGCGCGATGGTCCCATCCCAGCTGTGGGTCAGGATCACGCTGCCCAGGCGCGGGATGGCGATCTCGTAGTCGTTGCGCTCTTCGTCGACGTTGGGCACCGCGAACAGCACCAGCGGCACGCCCGCCCCGGACGCGCCCTCATGCCAATGCGCCTCCATCGCCGCGAGCTTCACCGGCTGGACCTCGCCCGTCTTCAGGCCATGCAGGTCGCCGGCCACGATCTGCAGCGGCACGGTGATCGCAGCGAACACGATCGAGAGCTTCAACATCCGCGTGCCCGCCTCGACATGCTCGCCGCGGCGCAGATACCACGCCGCGACGCCGCCGACGACGAAGCAGGTGGTGATGAAGGCCGCCAGCACCATGTGCGCCAGGCGGTACGGGAACGAGGGATTGAAGATGACCGCCATCCAGTCGGCGGGATGGAAGACCCCGTCGACGAGGTCGTAGCCGGCCGGCGTATGCAGCCAACTGTTGGCCGACAGGATCCAGAACGTCGAGATCAGCGTGCCCACGGCCACCAGGCAGGTCGCCAGGAAATGCAGCCGCTCCGAGACCCGCCCCCAGCCGAACAGCATCACGCCCAGGAAGCTCGCTTCCAGGAAGAACGCAGTCAGCACCTCGTAGCTGAGCAGTGGCCCGAGGATGCTGCCGGCCGCGATGCTCAGCGCCGACCAGTTGGTGCCGAACTGGAAGCTCATGACGATGCCCGACACCACCCCCATGCCGAACGACACTGCGAAGATCCGCAGCCAGAAGAAATACAGATCCCGCCATACCGCCTCGCGCGTGCGCAGCCAGCGCCACTCCAGGAACGCCAGCCAGCTCGACAGGCCGATCGTGAAGGCGGGAAACAGCACATGGAAGGAGATCACGAATCCGAACTGGATCCGAGACAGCAGCAGCGTGTCCAACGCCGACGCTCCTTGCAACGGTCGGTCCATGAGTGTGCGCGACCTGCCGTGAAACCGGGATGCGGCCGATCGTCGCCCCGAGCGACGGGCATGCAGCTTCGTCCGGCGCCTGCCCACGCTTCGCGCGCGTTCGCTGTTCGGCGCCATGCCCAGGCCGACATTGGGTTGCCGCCCAGATTGAGCGACCGGCGCAATCGGGCCAGGCTGGCCGCGGCGAGCGGGCCGACGCACGACCACGCTGCGTTCGCCCCGCAGGAGAGAACGCCCGTGTCCGACCTGTCCGTCAATGCCTCCGCTCCGGGTCTCGATCCGGCGGCATCCTCCCAAGACTGGGACGCCGACAAGGCCGAGATCATCGCCTCGCTGCCACCGTGGGGCGGTGCCCGAGGAGGTCGGCGACCTCATCCGGATCGCCGATGGTGCGAACGCGCAGCGCAGGACGATGGACGTCATCACCGACGGCGGCAAGTTCAAGAGGTTGGATAAGGATCAGGACCTGTCGGTGGACGACATCGAGTCCAGCGCGCACCCCGGCGCCGGCGGTGACGGCTGGCTGCAGGTCACCACCCAGCAGGGCGATCACTACGCGATACCCGAAGCGAAGGCGCCGGGCGCATACGCGGTGGCCGAGCACCACGACCTGAATCTGGCATCGGGCAGCGAACGCATCGACGAGCGAACATCTTCACGTCGCGGGCGAAGAGCAAGGCGATCAATCGCGAGCAGTACGACTGGTTCCACCAACTGGCCAACGATGGCGTCGCGAAGGGCGACTGGGCGGTCAAGTACGACTGGGTGCGCACCACGCTGGCCGATTTCAAGGATGCCAAAGAGACCGTCGGGAACTACTGGGACCTCCGGGACGCGAAGTGGGGAGGCCGCAAGAGCCCGGAGGACGTGAGCATCTTCGAGCATCGCCGATCCGAGTTCGGTGAGTTCCGCAGTCGCTGGGAGGACAACCGGCAGCCCACCACCTATATCTCGTATCTCGACGCCGACAAGCATAAGGAAGACATGAAGCGCGCCAAGGACGCGGCCTGATCCGGCGCTGCGCGCCCGCGCACAGGCACCATGACCTTCGCCAGAGCGGTCATGGGGCGCGCGCCGGTACACTGCGGCCTCCTTTCCGCTCCACGGATCGCTGCCGATGCGTCGTCTGCCGCTGTACTGGGTGCTCGCCTGCGCCTTCGCCACCCCGCTCGCTGCCGCGCAACCCGCGCAGCCGCTGACCCTGGACCGGATCATGGCCGATCCGGACTGGATCGGCGCGCCGGTCGAATCGGCCTGGTGGAGCTGGGACGGCAGCCGCGCCTACTACACCGCCAAGCGCGAAGGCAGCAACGTGCGCGACACCTGGGTGCAGCCGCTTGCCGGCGGCGCCTCGGTGCCGGTGGACGATGCGACGCGTGCCGACATCGACGGGCGCGATCCGCTCCTCGATGCGACCCGCACGCGCATGGCCTTCGTCCGCAATGGCGATCTGTTCGTGCGCGACCTGCGCACCGGCCAGCTGAGCCAGATCACCCGCACCGAAGCGACCGAGACGCAGGCGCAGTGGACCACCGGCGGCGGCCTCGTGTGGCGGTCGGGCGACGACTGGTACGGCTGGGACCCGCAACGCGGCACCGCGCAGCTGACCAGCCTCAAGGCCGAGGCCGACCCGGCCAAGCCGCCGCCGGCCGACGCCTTGCGCGAGCGGCAGTTGCGCATGATCGAGACCCTGCGCACCGAGCGCGAGCGCCGCGACGGCCTGCGCGCACAGAACGAGCGCTGGCGCCAGGCCGATGCCACGCGCGCGCCCGGCCCGGTGTATCTGGGCAAGGACGTCAGCATCGCCGGCAGTGCGCTGTCCCCGACCGGCGATCGACTGATCGTGGTCACCGCGCCCAAGGACGGCGACGAAGGCCGCGACGGCAAGATGCCCAAGTACGTCACCGAATCGGGCTACGAGGAATTCGAGGACGTGCGCACCCGCGTGGGTCGCAACGACCCGCTGCCGCACCGGCTGTGGCTGGTGGAACTGGCCACCGGGCGCGTGCGCGAGCTCGAGACCGGCACGCTGCCGGGCATCGGCACCGATCCGCTCGCCGATCTGCGCCGGGCCGCCGGCAAGGACCCGCTGCAGGGCAACCGCCCGGTGCGCCTGGAAATCGATGGCCGCGGCGGCGGCGGCGGCGCGATCCGCTGGAGCGACGACGGCCGCAACGTCGCGCTGTCGATCCATTCGGTCGACAACAAGGACCGCTGGCTGGCGACCGTCGACCTGGAGAACGCGACGCTGCGCAGCCGCCACCGGCTGACCGACCCGGCGTGGATCAACTGGGATTTCAACGAGTTCGGCTGGCTGCCCGACCACCGCACGCTGTGGTTCCTGTCCGAGGAATCGGGCTACTCGCATCTCTACCTGCACGACGGCACGCGCCAGCGTGCGCTGACCTCCGGCCGCTGGGAGGTCTCCTCGCCGGTGATGTCGCATGACGGCAGCCGCTTCTACTTCCTGTGCAACCAGCAGTGGCCGGGCCGTTACGAGGTCTGCATGTCCGGCGACGGCGGCGTGCGCGAGATCACCGCCACCGGCGGTATCGAGGACTTCGTGCTCTCGCCCGACGAGACCCGCCTGCTGCTGCGCACCTCGTCGAGCTACCTGCCGCCGCAACTGGCGGTCGCCGACGTCAACGACGGCGCGGTGCAGGTGCTCACCGACACCCGCACCGCCGAGTTCAAGGCCCATGACTGGCTGCAGCCGCAGTACGTGCAGGTCCCGTCCAAGCACGGCGCCGGCACGGTCTGGGGCAAGTTCTACGGTCCGAAGGACTACGATCCGGGCCGCAAGTATCCGGTGGTGCTGTTCGTGCACGGGGCCGGCTACCTGCAGAACGTCAGCGACCGCTACCCGAACTACTTCCGCGAGCAGATGTTCCACAACATGCTCGTGCAGCAGGGCTACCTGGTCCTCGACCTCGACTTCCGCGCTTCGGCCGGCTACGGCCGCGACTGGCGCACCGCGATCTACCGGCAGATGGGCCACCCGGAGCTGGAGGACTATCTCGACGGCATCGACTGGCTGGTCGAGCACCGCCAGGCCGACCGCGATCGCGTGGGCATCTACGGCGGCAGCTACGGCGGCTTCATGACATTCATGGCGCTGATGCGCGAACCGGGCCGCTTCAAGGCCGGCGCGGCGCTGCGCCCGGTCGCCGACTGGTCGCAGTACAACCATGACTACACCGCCAACATCCTCAACACGCCCGAGATCGATCCGGAGGCGTACCTCAAGTCCTCGCCGATCGAGTACGCCGACCGCCTGCAGGACCATCTGCTGATCGCCCACGGCATGATCGACGACAACGTGTTCTACAAGGACTCGGTGATGATGGCCCAGCGCCTGATCGAGCTGCGCAAGGACAAGTGGGAACTGGCGAGCTACCCGCTCGAGCGGCACGCCTACCAGCACCCGGCCTCGTGGTACGACCAGTACCGCCGCATCTACGAGCTGTTCGAACGCACGCTCAAGTGACATCCGCGCCGCTGCCGGCGGTCGAACTGCTGCGACCGGCGCCGTGGAAACGGCTGGCACTGCTGGCCGTGTCGCTGGCGCTGGTCGGGCTGGCGGTCGCGGTGGGCGGCCGCCAGCCCGCGGTCGCCTGGGCCCTGGGCGGGGTGTTCGGGGCCTGCGCGTTGCTGGCGCTGGCCGGCCTGCTGCCCGGCGCCCACCATCTGCGGCTCGACCGCGACGGGCTCGAAGTGCGTGCGCTGTTCAGGACCACGCGCCTGGCCTGGACCGACATCGCCCGATTCGGCACCACACGGGTCGGCCTGCACCCGGTCGTCGGGCTGGACTTCGCCGCGCACGTCGATCGCGGCGCGCGGCTGCGGCGGGTCAACCGCGGCCTGAGCGGCTTCCATGGCGCCCTGCCCGATACCTATGGCCTGGGCGCCGAGGCGCTCGCGGCCCGGCTGCAGCAGTGGCACCGGGCCTACTTGCCGGCCGGTGGGGATTGACCCGGATCAATGCCGACCGGGGCGACGCACCTACAATGTTCCGGATGAACGACACTTTCGAAACGGTCCGGGACTACCTCACCGGGCTGCAGGACCGCATCTGCGCCGCGATCGAGCAGGCCGACGGCCAGGCCCGGTTCGCCGAGGACCTGTGGCAACGCGCCGAAGGCGGTGGCGGCAGGACCCGCGTGCTGCGCGATGGCGCGGTGTTCGAGCAGGCGGGCATCGGCTTCTCGGACGTCAGCGGCACCCGGCTGCCGCCCTCGGCCAGCACCCACCGGCCGGAACTGGCCGGCGCGTCGTGGCGTGCCACCGGCGTGTCGCTGGTGTTCCACCCGCGTAATCCGCACCTGCCCACGACCCACGCCAACGTGCGCCACTTCCGCGCGATGCGCGACGGCGAAGTGGTGGCCTGGTGGTTCGGTGGCGGGTTCGACCTGACCCCGTTCTACCCGGTCGACGAGGACATCGCGCACTGGCACCGGACTGCGCGGGCGCTGTGCGAGCCGTTCGGCGGACAGGCGCGCTACGAGGCCCACAAGCGCTGGTGCGACCAGTACTTCTTTCTCGGGCACCGCGCCGAGACGCGTGGCGTGGGCGGGCTGTTCTTCGACGACCAGCACGGCGATTTCGAGCACGAGTTCGCCTATATGCGGGCCGTCGGCGACGGCTTTCTCGATGCGTATCTGCCGATCGTCGCGCGACGCCGCGACACCCCGTACGGCGAGCGCGAGCGGGAGTTCCAGCTCTATCGCCGCGGCCGCTACGTCGAGTTCAACCTGGTCTACGATCGCGGCACGCTGTTCGGGCTGCAGTCGGGCGGACGCGCCGAATCGATCCTGATGAGCCTGCCGCCGCGCGTGCGCTGGGAGTACGGCTACACGCCCGAGGCCGACAGCGCGGAGGCGCGGCTGGCCGACTACCTGCGCCCGCGCGACTGGCTTGCCGAACTGGCCTGATCCCATGGCGGCTGCAGCCCTCGACATCGCCCATCCCGACGTGGTGCCCGATTGCCTGCGCCAGCTCTACGGCGACGACAGCGTCCTGGCCTTCGACAAGCCCGCCGGGCTGCTGTCGGTGCCCGGCCGTGGGCCGGACAAGCAGGACAGCATGGCCACCCGCGCCCGCGCGCAATGGCCCGACGCCCGGGTCGTGCACCGGCTGGACATGGCGACCTCCGGCCTGATGCTGCTGGCCCGCGGCGCAGACGCCCAGCGCGCGCTGGGCGCGGCGTTCGAGCGACGGCGGGTCGAAAAGCGCTACATCGCGGTCGTCGACGGCTGGCCGGCCGAGGAGGCCGGCGAGATCGACCTGCCGCTGCTGGTCGACTGGCCGGAGCGGCCCAGGCAGAAGATCGATCCGGTCGACGGCAAGCCTGCGCTGACGCGCTGGCGGGTGCTGCGCCGCGAAACCGCCGCCGACGGCGCGCCGGTCGCCCGCGTGGCGCTGATGCCGGTGACCGGCCGCAGCCACCAGTTGCGCGTTCATCTGCAGGCGATCGGCCATCCGATCCTGGGCGATCCGCTGTACGCGCCCGAGCCTGCACAGCGCCGCGCCCCGCGTCTGCTGCTGCACGCCGAATCGCTCGAACTGCCCCACCCCGCCACCGGCGCACCGCTGCGCCTGCATTGCCCGACGCCGTTCTAGAAGAACAGGGGTGATCGAGGATTGCACCGGATTGAAAGACCGCTGCGTCCAGCGCATTGCGAACCGCTATCTCCGCGAGCGACGGACATGAACGGGGGTCTTCGCCAAAATCAGGAATATCTTCTTCTAATCGCGCGATCTGCAGTTCTCTCCGGAGCGCGCGTCGCGCAGGCCGGGGACTGCTCCCCGGCTCGGTCAGCCCGCTCCGCGGTCCGGCCCGGCGAAGCACGCCGGTCGTTCGTGCGGGCTGCGCGGCGTGCCGCGCAAGCAGCCCACTCTCACCCATGGCTGACTCGCCGCCGCGGACCATCCATGGCCCGCTATCGCAATCCCCGACCCGCACGACGCACTGAGGCTGACAGTGCTCGACTTCTTCCAGCGGGCGACACCGCGCCTACCGAAGTCCAGTTGCAATCGTCCGCAGCAGCGGCCTGCCAGCCGGTGGCCGCGCCGAGCGCGCCATGTGTGAGCCCGCTCTGCCTGCGCGGCATGCCGCGCGAGCGGGCGAACGCCCGGCGCGCTGCGCCGGGCCGGACCGATCCGCGCAGCGGAGCGCGCGCGCCCGAGTCAAGGCAGGGTGAGCATGGATGGCGTGCGCGGCATTGCCGCGCATCCAGGTGAACGCCACGCGTGCTTCGCGTGGCCGGACCGCGAAGCGGCCTTGACCGAGGGAAGAGCGGCTTCCGGCTGGCAGGCCGCTGCCCATCCGGAGTAAAGCGGTCGAACACGGCAGACGGACATAAAAAAGCCCCGTAGGCAGGGGGGGCCTACGGGGCTCGGGAACCGGGCTCGGGGAGAAGCCTGTTGGTTCCGGTCGATCACTCCAGGGGAAGGGAGAGATCTGCGACAGACCTTGCATCTGTCGCGAGTATGAGACCACCCGACGCATTGATGGTTCGTGAAGGCGACATTCAATTTTCGGGCAAATTCAGGCTGCATTTACCCCGCCCAATCGCGCAGTTCGCGGGGGTATCGCGGCGCGCGCGGGCAGACCCTCACCACAGCGCCCGCCCGACCTGCCGCGACGTCAGTGCGCCTGGTCCCAGTTGTCGCCGACCCCGCAATCCACCACCAGCGGCACCCGCAGTTCGGCGGCCCCGGTCATCCTCGGCACCACGCCGGCCAGCAAGGACTCGACGAAGTCCGCATCGGCCTCGAACACCAGTTCGTCGTGCACCTGCAAAATCATCTTGGCCTGCGCGGCATGGCCCGCCAGCCAGTCGTCGACGGCGACCATCGCGCGCTTGATGATGTCGGCCGCGGTGCCCTGCATCGGCGCGTTGATCGCGGCGCGCTCGGCGCCCGCGCGCTGCGAGGCGTTACCGCGCTGGATGAAGTCCAGCGTCAGGCGGCGCCCGAACACCGTCTCGACGAAGCCGGTCTCGCGCGCCTGCTGGCGGGTTCGCTCCATGAAGTCGCGCACGCCCGGATAGCGCGAGAAGTACAGCGCGATGTAGTCCTGGGCCTCGCCGCGGCCGACGCCGAGATTGCGCGCCAGGCCGAACGCGCTCATGCCGTACATCAGCCCGAAGTTGATCGCCTTGGCGGCGCGGCGCTCGTTCGCGGTGACCTGGTCGAGCGGCCGGCCGAAGACCTCGGCCGCGGTCGCGCGGTGCACGTCGACCCCGGTCTCGAACGCGCCGATCAGGCCCGGATCCTCGGACAGGTGCGCCATGATCCGCAGCTCGATCTGCGAGTAGTCGCACGCGACCAGCCGGCGACCCGCCGGTGCGACGAAAGCACGGCGGATGCGGCGGCCGTCGTCGGTCCGGATCGGAATGTTCTGCAGGTTGGGATCGGAGGACGACAACCGTCCGGTCGCCGCACCGGCCTGGTGGTAGCTGGTGTGCACACGGCCGGTGTCGGGATTGATCATCTCCGGCAACTTGTCGACATAGGTGCCGCGCAACTTGGCCAGGCTGCGGTACTCGAGGATCACCCGCGGCAGCTCGTGCTGATCGGCGATCGCCGCCAGGGCCTCTTCGTTGGCGCTGGGCTGGCCCTTGGGCGTCTTGACGACGGCCGGCAACCCCAGTTCCTCGAACAGCAGCGCGCAGACCTGTTTGGGCGAGTCGAGATTGAACGTGCGCCCGGCCAGTTCGGTCGCCTTCTGCTGCGCGGCGAGCATGCGCTTGGACAGGTCCGCGCTCTGCTGGCGCAGTTCGTCGACGTCGATGCACACGCCGTTGGCCTCGATCCGGGCCAGCACCGGCACCAGCGGCATCTCGATCTCGCGATACACCCGCGCCAGGCCCGGCTCGGCCTCGACCCGCGGCTTGAGCACCCGATGCAGACGCAGCGTGATGTCGGCATCCTCGGCGGCGTAGCGGGTCGCATCGTCGATGGCGACCTGCGAGAACGAGATCTGCTTGGCGCCCTTGCCGGCGACGTCCTCGAAGCGGATCGTATCCATGCCCAGATGCCGCTTGGCCAGCGAGTCCATGTCGTGCCGGGCAATGCCGGCATCGAGCACAAAGCTCTCGAGCAGGGTGTCGTCCGCGTAGCCGCGCAGCGCGACCCCGTGCCGGCGCAGCACATGCAGGTCGTATTTGCCGTGCTGGCCCAGCTTGCGCCGCGTCGGGTCCTCGAGCACGGGCCGCAATGCCTCGAGCACCTGGCTGCGATCGAGCTGGGCGGGCGCGCCCGGATAGTCGTGCCCGAGCGGAATGTAGGCCGCCCGACCCGGCTCGACCGCCACGCTCAAGCCCACCAGGTTGGAGCGCATCGCATCGAGCGCGTCGGTCTCGGTGTCGAACGCGAACTCCTCGGCAACGCGCAACTGGGCGATCCAGGCCTCGAGACGCTCGGTCGTGAGCACGGTCTCGTACTCGCCCGGCGCCGACAGTGCCGGGTCGACCTCGACTGGAGGCGCCGGCGCGGTCGTCGCGGCGGCTGCGGCCGGACCGCCGCCTTCGAGCTCGCGCAGCGCCTGGGTGAAGCCGTAGCGAGCATAGAGCCCACGCAGCGCATCGGCGGCGGGTTGGCGCAACACGAGGGTCTGGGGACCACCGTCGAGCGGCACGTCGGTGCGGATCGTCGCCAGCGTGCGACTGAGCGGCAACTGGTCCAGCACCTCGCGCAGGTTCTCGCCGATCTTGCCCTTGATGTTGCCCGCGGCCGCGATCACGCCGTCGAGCGACTCGTACTCGGCCAGCCATTTGGCCGCGGTCTTCGGCCCGCACTTGGGCACGCCGGGGATGTTGTCGATGCTGTCGCCCATCAGCGCGAGCATGTCGACGATCTGGTCGGGGCGGACGCCGAACTTGTCATGCACCGCCGCCTCGCTGTCCATGCGGCTGCCGCTCATGGTGTTGACCAGCGTGATGCCCGGGCGCACCAGCTGCGCGAAGTCCTTGTCGCCGGTCGAAATCGTGGTCGCGATGCCGGCCTCGGCGGCCTGCACGGCGAGTGTGCCGATCACATCGTCCGCTTCGACGCCGGGCACGCGCAGGATCGGGAAGCCCAGCGCCTCGACGATGTCGCACATCGGATCGACCTGCGCGCGCAGGTCATCGGGCATCGGTGGGCGGTTGGCCTTGTAGGCGGCATAGAGATCGTCGCGGAAGGTGCGCCCCGGCGCATCGACCACGAAGGCCGCGTAGTCGGGCGCCTCCTTGAGCGTGGCGCGCAGCATGTTGACCACGCCAAACAGCGCGCCGGTCGGCTCGCCATCGGCATTGGACAGCGGCGGGAGCGCGTGGAAGGCGCGGTACAGGTACGAGGACCCGTCGATCAGAATCAGCCGTTTCGTCATCCGCAGATTCTACGGCGTCGACCGTGGGCGCCGCGTTCGACCCCATCCGCCGGGCCGGGGCGTTCACCCTCCAGACCCCGCCGGGTGCACCGACATGACGGAATCCGAACGCTGTGTCGCGATAATCGCCCCCTGCCAAGGGGGTCTGGATGTCCATCGCCTGCCATGGCCGGCCTGCGGGGCGGCCGCTCGCCCAACGTGCGCCGCGGCCGGAGGCCGCGCGGTGAGCACGTCCGATCGCGAGGGACCGCCGACGGCGGACTGGCCCGCCCGCGACGCCTGCCGCAACTGCGGCGCGGCCCGCGGTGGCGCGCCGTATTGCGGCCAGTGCGGCCAGAAGGCCGCCCATCGCCTGGGCCTGGGCGACCTGCGCCAGGAGACCTGGCAGAAGTGGCGCCTGTTCGAGTGGTCGGTCGCACGCACCGCCGGGCGCCTGCTGCTGCGTCCGGGCACCGTCGCCCGCGAATACGTCGAGGGCGCACGCAGCCGCCACGTGCATCCACTCAAGCTGCTGCTGGTGAGCGTGGCACTGTTGCTGCTGGTGCTCGACACCACGGGCTTCCTGCGCGCGGGCGACCAGACCTACCTGGGCGCGATGGCGATGATGCAGCACTACGCCAACTGGACGTTCACCCTGGGCATCTTCGCCGTCGTCGCCAGCTCGCTGCTGGTGTTCGGGCGTCGCCGCTACAACGCCGTCGAACATCTGGTGCTGGCAGCCTATGCGTACGCGGTGATCATCGGCCTGAATCTGGTCAACCAACTGCCGCTGCTGGTCATCCGCGACCCGGCGCTGGTGCTGCCCTGGCGCGAGGCCGCCAAGTGGTACATGTACGCGGTCAAGGTCGTCGTGCTGGCGCTCGCATTCCACCAGTTCTTCGAGCTCGATCTGCGCCGCGATGCCTGGCGCCTGGCCCTGGCGCTGGCGGTGTTCGTCGCCGTCGACTGGCTACTGCGCCGCGCCTACGTCCACGCCATCGTCGCGCTGCTGTACGCGCGCGCCGCCTGATCTTCCCCGACCGACTGCCAGAGGAAAGGCCCATGTCCCGACGCCCCCTGCACCGCCTGGTCCGCCCGTTGCCGGCCGCCTTGCCGCTGGCCTTGCTGCTCGCCGCCTGCGGCGAGCGCGCTGCGGCGCCCGCCGCACCCACCGCCGCGTCCGGCACAGCAGCGCCCAGCCGCGCCGAACTCGTCGAACAGCTCGCCTCGACGCTGCAGGCCTGCTCCTACGGCGGCCGCCCCGAACGTCTGGACCCGACGACGCTGACCGGCACGCCGCCGGCCGATTGCCGCAGCATGGTCGAACGCGTCATGGGCTATACCGGCCTGCCGCAGAACTTCGTGGTCACCGAAGGCCCGGTCGCCAACGCCGCGGCGGTGATCCTGCTCGACGAACAGCGGGTCCCGCAGCGGGTGATCGCCTTCAACCGCGATTTTCTCGGCGAGGTCCGTGCAGCGACCAACGGCAACCCCTGGGCGCCGGTGAGCATCATGGCGCACGAGATCGGCCACCACCTGTCCGGGCACACGATCACCGGCACCGGCAGCCAGCCGCCGATCGAACTGGAGGCCGACAAGTTCAGCGGCTTCGTGCTGCAGCGCATGGGCGCCAGCCTCGCCGATGCCAAGAGCGCGATGCAGTCGCTCGGCGCCGATCACGTGACCGCGACCCATCCGGCCCGCAACGGCCGGCTGGCGGCGATCCAGGACGGCTGGATGGAGGCCTGCACCCAGGCCGGGCAGACCGGCTGCCAGGCCGGTGCGGGGACCGGCACTGCGCCGCCGCAGGCGCCACCCCCGGCCCGCAGCGCCACCGTCCACCTGCCTGCGCCATCGGCGACAACAATCCCGCTCAAGTACGGCCGTTTCGTCGTCGACGAGACCGGGCGGCTCGACCCCGGGCTGCTCAAGGGCCTGGAGGCCACGCTTTACGACCTGGCACAGAAGCAGGGCATCGAGCTGGCGCTGCTGGTCGTCGACGACCTGCACGGCATGAGTGCGCAGGACTACGCCTGGACGATGCTGCGCCAGCTGCGCATCGGCAAGCTGGACCTGGGCAATGGCGGCGTGTTCGTGGTTGCGCCCAACCAGGGCACCTCGGCGGTCGCCTACGCGCCCGGCGTGGCCAAGCAACTCGAGTTCGGCAATCCGCCCAAGCAGTTCGACAGTTGGACGGCCGAGACCTGGCAGCGTTACTGCCTGGACGACGACGGCTGCGGCATCTCGACCCGGAGCCTGCTCAACATCGTCGAATCCCAGGTCCGGGTGCTGACCAGCAGCGGCCGGACCTTCCGGATCCGCTTCAACGACATCCAGGAGATCGTCGACTACACCGCCGAGCGTCAGGCCGAGCGCGCGGCCGGACGGCCGTGGGACGACGACCGCGACCAGACCATCGGCGCACTGGTGCGCTTCAGCGCAACGGTCAAGGAACTGCAGCCGGCACCGGCGCAGTTCAAGGTCAACGAGGCGATCCTCAAGGATGGCCGCTGGCGCGCCCTGGTAGTGGAAACCGAAGAAGGCAACGAGGTCACGCTGTACATGCAGCCGCAGACCGAGCAGCTGATGCCCGGTGGCCGGCTGGAGGCCGGACGGCGTTACACCTTCGTCGGCGAACTGACCACGCCCGGCCAATTCCACAGCGGCGCGGGCGTGCAGCAGGGCAATACGCAGCTGTGGCTCTTCAGCTACGACCCCTTGCAGTAGCCCGCTGGTGCGCGCACGGCGGTTGCACGCCGTGCGCGCATAATGGCGGTCCGCCCGCTGGAGATCCGCCATGTCCGCCTCTCGTACTGCTGTGCTCGCGATCGCGTTGCTGGGGTTGTCCGCCTGTGTCAGTCCGGGCGCATCGCTGCCCGACGGCATCCCGGCCGATGCCGAGCAGGTGACCCGGACCGAATCCAACGGCGACCGCATCACCGAGTTCCGCGTCGCCGGTCAGTTGCGCGCGGTGCAGGTGGTGCCCTCGCGCGGCCCGGCGTACTTCCTCTACGACCGCGACGGTGACGGCAGCATCGACAGCGACCGCGACGACGTCCCGCAGACCTACTTCAAGCTGTTCGGCTGGTAAGCCTGCGATGGGCGATGCGCTGCAGGTCGCGCTGGTCGGGTACGGCCTTGCCGGCCAGGTGTTCCACGCGCCGCTGATCGCCGCCACATCCGGCCTGCGGTTGCACACCGTGGTCTCGCGCGACCCGGCGCGCGTGCACGCCGACCATCCCGATGCGCGCGTGTGCACCGATCCGCACGAGGCATTCGCCGACCCGGCGATCGACCTGGTCGTGCTGGCCTCGCCCAACGTCACGCATGCCCCCTTGGCGATCGCCGCGCTCGCCGCCGGCCGTCACGTCGTGATCGACAAACCGATGGCGGTCGATCTGGCCGAGGCGCGGACCGTCGCCGAGGCGGCACGCGCGTCCGGTCGTGTGCTCAGCGTGTTCCACAACCGACGCTGGGATGCCGACTTCCTCGCGCTGCGCGCACTCGTCGCGGCGGGCACGCTCGGTCGCATCGCCGAGGTCCATTCGCATTTCGACCGCTTCCGGCCCGACGTGCCCGACCGCTGGCGCGACCGTGCCGGGCCAGGCGCGGGGCTTTGGCTCGATCTGGGGCCCCATCTGATCGACCAGGCCCTGCAGCTGTTCGGCCTGCCCGACGCGGTGCAGGCCGATATCGCGCTGCAGCGCACCGATGCGCAGGTCGACGACTGGTTCCATGTCGTGCTGCGCTACGGTCAGATGCGCGTCGTGCTGCACGCCGGCGCGCTGGTGCCGGGCGCCGGCCTGCGCTTCGCGGTGCACGGCACCGGCGGCAGTTGGTTCAAGCACGGGCTGGACCCGCAGGAAGCCGCGTTACGTGCCGGCCAGTGTCCGGGCGGGCCGGACTGGGGCATCGACCCCACGCCCGGCCGCCTGCTGCGCGTCGGCGAAGACGGCGCCGTCCACGAAGCGCCCTCGCCCACGCCGGCCGGCGACTATCGCCATTACTACGCCGGCCTGCGTGCGGCGATCGCAGACGGCGCCCCCCCGCCGGTTGCACCGGACGAGGCGCTCGATGTCATGCGGGTGCTGCAGGCCGGCATCGACAGCGCCGCGCGCGGGCAGGTCGTGGCGCTGTAGCGACGGCGCGCTGGCTGCGGCGCGAGGCCGCGAGTCGTCGTGCACGGGGTGATCGTATCTACGGCTGAACATGCGCACGGCGCCCCGGTCTGCGAGGCGTCGTGCGTGCAGCAGCGGCCGGTTACTTGTGCAGCAGTTCGTCCACCAGCGGATCGGCGCCGTACACCGACTTCAGCGCCTCGACGATCGCGCCGCTGTGGACCGACACCGTGCGGTTGCGCGTCGGGTCGTACCAGAAGCTGCCGCCGAGCGAGTGGATATTGCCGTCGAACGCCAGGCCGACGACCTGCGCATCGCGGTTGATGATCGGGCTGCCGGAGTTGCCGCCGATGATGTCGTTGGTGCTGACGAAGTTGAAGCGCGTGTCGCCGGCGATCCGGGCCTGCGCGTCCAGCCAGCGCTGCGGCAACGCGTACGGCGCCGCCCCGGTGTTGCGGGCGAACACACCGGCCATCGTCGTGAACGGCGTGATCGCCTTGCCGTTCTCTTCCCAACCGGCGATATCGCCGTACGACAGCCGCAGCGTGAACGTCGCATCCGGATAGACAGTGGTACCGAGCTTGTCGAAGCGCACCTTGGCGATCTGCGTGGCCGCACGCGACTCGATCGCACCCACCTCCGCTTCCTGGCGCTGGCGCACCGCGCGCGCCGGCGCATCGACTGCGCGTGCGAGCCGGATGAAGGGATCGTCGGACGCCGCGATCGCCGCGGCGCCGCCCGTCCACAACCGCTCACGTTCGGCGACATCGGCCAGCGTCGAGCCTTCGACCAGGGCTTGGGCCACCTGCGCCGGCGAACGGCTCCCGAGTACCGACTTGACCAGCGGGTCGTCGGTGCCGAGCAGTTCGCGCAGCTTGGTCAGCGACCAAGTGAGTTTGGCGGTCTCGAACGCCGGGTAGACCGGCGCCGCGCTCAGCAGCGTCTGGCGCAGGCGTCCCTGGCCGGCGTCCTGGAACTCCGGCAGCCGCGCGTCGTTGGGCTTGGCGCGCTCGTCGGCGCCACGCACTAGCGTGCGTGCGATCGAGAACAGCCGCGAATCGAACCCTCGTCCCTGTTCGAGCAGCATGTAGGGCACGGCGATCTGGCGCGCGGTGGCCTGCGCGGCCTCGACCTCGCGCCAGGGCGCATCATCGACGCCTTCGCGCAGGCGCGCTTCCTCAGCGCGCTTGGCGGCGAACACCTGCGGGTCGAGCAGCGCCTGCAACTGCCCCCGGTAAACCTTGTAGCTGTTGTCGGTGAAGGTCAGATCCGACTGCGCCTGGCGCGCGGCTTCTTCGTCGAGCCGGCCATACTCGCCGAGCATCGCGCGGCGCTCGGCCAACCAAAGCAGGGTGTTGATCAGGCTGACATCGCGCACCGTCTCCAACTGGGCAACGGTGAGCTGGCGCTGGGTGCGGCCCGGATGGCCGGTGACCATCACCAGTTCGCCAGCTTGCGCGCCTTCGGGCTTGAGCGTGAAGTGATGCTCGACCGTCGCCGGCTTGCCATCCTCGTAAGCGCGCAGCAGCGCAGCGTCGAGGTTGTAGCGCGGGAAATTGAAGTTGTCCGGGTCACCGCCGAAGAACCCGACCGCGTACTCGGGCGAGAACGCCAACCGCACATCCGAATAGCGGTGGTAGCGGTAGAGGTGCTGCTGGCCGCCGTTGTAGAGCTCCACGACATCGCAGCGCGTGGTATCGGCGGCGTCGCCGACGCATTCCGATTCGATCCGTGCCTTCTCGGCGTTGCGCGCGTCGACATAGGCCTGGCCCTGCTTGCCCTCGGCGGCCGTGGCCACGCGCGCGCTGACGTCGGTGATCGCGCGCAGCACGTTGAGCTCCTCGGCCGGGCATTGCAGCTCGTCGCCGCGGGCGTTGGCGACGAAGCCCGCGTTCTGCAGATCGCGCTGCGGCGACGACAGGCCCTGCACACAGCCGACCACGCAATGGGCGTTGGTCAGTACCAGGCCGTCGGGCGAGACGAACGAACCCGAACAACCGCCGGCCAGGCGTACGGACGATTGCATCGCGTGGTCGACCCAGGCCTGGTCGGGCGAGAAACCGTACTGCGCCTTGAGCGCATCGCGCGGCAGATTGTCGAGCGTCCACATGCCTTCTGCGGCCTGGCCGGCCACCGGCAAGGCCAGTGCAACGAGAACGGCGGCACGCGTCCGCGACAGCAGCCGCGGCGACGATGGGGTCTGGGGCGCCATGGGCGACTCTCCGGGTTGAGGTGGCCTCGCGGGCCGGGCCCGTACAGCCTAGAGCCCGCCGTGTCTGCGGCGCGAGACCCGGAGGTCATGGCCGGGCGCGGAAGTTTGCGGGTCCGGCACCTTCACGTACGATGCGGCGAGCGGATGCCGCGCTGCATCCGTCGCGTCCCGAGCGAGAGTCCGCATGAGCCGATCCGAACGTCGCCGCCCGGCCCCGCCTGATCCGGCCACCCTGCGCCAGGATCTGACGCCCGAGCAGGCCGCTGCGATCGCGACCCTCGAGGCGCTGGGCTGGGAACTGCGCTTCGTGCGCCGGCCCTTGTTCCGGGAACCGGTCCCGGTCGTGTTCGAGAAGGCCGGGGGGCGCTGGCTGGTGGTCGAAGGCGACGGGCAGCTCAACGAGTCGCCGGGGTTCGCGCTGCGCGAGTAGCAGCCCGTGCGTCGGCACCGCCCGCGCAGGCACAGCGGCTCAGGTCATCGCACGATCAGCACCGGCAGCTCGCTGCGCGCCACAACCGCCTGGGTCTGGCTGCCGAGCAACAGCCGGCCCAGCCCCCGGCGTCCGTGGGAGGCCATGACCACCACGTCGATGCCGCGCGCCTGCGCGGTTTCGAGGATCGCATCGGCCGGCGGCTGCTCGGCCACGAACAGCGTCGTGGCCTCGACCCCATGCCGCGATGCGGCCTGCTTCGCGGCGGCGAGCACGTCGTCGGCACGGGCCTGGGCCGCGGCGCGGTAGTCCTTGAGGAACTCATCGAAGCCGACCAGCCCGCTGGGATCGGTCAGCGCGGTGTTCCATGGCTCGGAGACGGTGACGATGGTCAGCGACGCACCGAGGCCTGCGGCGAGCGTGGCCGCGTGCTCGACACCGCGCGCGGCGAGTTCCGATCCATCGGTGGCGACAAGGATGTTGCGGTACATGGCCTGCTCCCGGGAATGACGAGGGTCGTCTCGACTATACCCCCCGCGCCCGACCGGGCCGACGCGGCCGAACGTCGCAACCCGTGCTCCCTGAGGCGGTGCGCTACGCCGGCTGCAGATTCGCGTAAGCCATCACCAGCCACTTGCTGCCGACCTCGTCGAAGTTGACCTGCACGCGCGCATGCGCGCCGTCGCCCTCGATATCGGTCACGGTACCGGCACCAAACTTCGCATGCGTCACGTTCTGGCCCAGGCGCACGCCGACCGACGGCGCCAGGCTGGCGTGGCCGTAGTCGGGGCGCTGCCGCTGCGGGAACGTCGCGCGCGTCGCCTGCACCTTCGGCCGCACTTCGTGCAGCAGCGCCGGCGGGATCTCGCGCAGGAAGCGCGACGGCACGCCGAACATGTCCTGGCCGTGCAGGCGGCGCGCCTCGGCGTAGGTCAGCACCAGCTTCTGCCGCGCGCGGGTGATGCCCACGTACGCCAGCCGGCGCTCCTCCTCCAGCCGGCCGCTCTCCTCGGCGGTGCGGGCGCTGGGAAACAGCCCTTCCTCCAGGCCGACCAGGAACACCAGCGGGAACTCCAGACCCTTGGCACTGTGCAACGTCATCAGCTGCACGCCATCCTCGCCGGCCTGCGCCTGGCCTTCCCCAGCTTCAAGCGCGGCATAGGCCAGAAACGCAACGAGTTCGGTGAGCTGGGCGCTCTCTTCGTCGTCTCCGCGCACGAAGCGCGAGGCGACCGAGACCAGTTCGTCGAGGTTCTCGACCCGCGAATCGGCACTGCCCTTCGACTCGTTGGCGTAATGCACGCGCAGGTTGGAGCGCGCGAGCACGTGATCGATCTTGTCCTTGAGCGACAACTCGGCGACCTCGCCGGCCAGCGCGTCGATCAGCTGGGCGAAGCCGGCCAGCGCATTGCGGGCGCGGCCCGCCAGACCGCCGCCCTGGGCGCAGCGCAGCGCCGATTCCCACAACGGGATCGCATGTTCGCGTGCCTGCCGGCGCACCTCGTCGAGCGTGCGCTCGCCGATGCCGCGCGGCGGCGTGTTGACCGCACGCTCGAACGCGGCGTCGTCGTCGCGATTGGCGATCAGGCGCAGGTAGGCCAGCGTGTCCTTGATCTCGGCGCGTTCGAAGAAGCGCACGCCGCCGTAGACGCGATAGGGCACCTGCTCGGCGACCAGTTGCTCTTCCATCGCGCGCGACTGCGCATTGCTGCGGTAGAGCACGGCGATGTCGCCGTGGCTGCCACCGTCGCGGACCCACTGCAACGCGCGCTCGACCACGTAGCGCGCCTCGTCGATCTCGTTGTAGGCCGCGTAGAGGTCGATCGGATCGCCCTCGCCGCTGTCGGTCCACAGCTGCTTGCCGAGCCGGTCGGGGTTGTGCGCGATGACCGCGTTGGCCGCGCCCAGGATGTTGGCGCTGGAGCGGTAGTTCTGTTCGAGCCGGATCGTCTGCGCGCCCGGGTAATCGCGCAGGAAGCGCTGCACGTTCTCGACCTTCGCGCCGCGCCAGCCATAGATCGCCTGGTCGTCGTCGCCGACGATGAACACCTTGCCGGTGTCGCCCGCGAGCACGCGCACGAATGCGTATTGGATCGCGTTGGTGTCCTGGAACTCGTCGACCAGCAGATGGCCGAAGCGCTGGCGGTAGTGCGCGAGCAATGCCGGCGTATCGCGCAGCAGCTCGTGCGCGCGCAACAGGATCTCGGCAAAGTCGACCAGGCCGGCACGGTCGCAGCGCTCCTGGTAGAGCGCGTAGGCCTTGAGCATCACGCCCGACCACTCGTCGCCGCCATCCTGGATGTGCTGCGGCCGCTTGCCTTCGTCCTTCTGCGCGTTGATCCACCAGGCGATCTGCCGCGGCGGAAAGCGCGCGTCGTCGAGCTCGAGCTGCTGGACCACACGCTTGACCAGCCGCAGTTGGTCGTCGCTGTCGAGGATCTGGAAGCCCTCGGGCAGCTTCGCATCCTGCCAGTGCAGGCGCAGCAGGCGGTGCGCCAGGCCGTGGAACGTGCCGATCCACATGCCGCGCGCGCCATTGCGCAACTGCGCGTCCACGCGGTGGCGCATCTCGGCCGCGGCCTTGTTGGTGAAGGTCACGGCGAACACGCCGTACGCCGGCACCCCGACAACTTCGTTGAGCCAGGCGATCCGGTGCGTCAGCACGCGGGTCTTGCCGCTGCCGGCGCCGGCCAGGACGAGATAGTGCGAATCGGGCGCCGAAACAGCTTGGCGCTGGGCTGCGTTCAGCCCATCGAGCAGGTGCGAGACATCCATCCCCGCATTCTACGCCCCTCCCAAACCGGGGTCAGAGTCGATTTTTCGACGACGCGGCCGAAGGCGTGGCGGCGCTCAGAGCTCGGGGCCAGCGTCGATATCGGGCACGGAAAATCGACTCTGACCCCGGTTATGGTCAGTGCGCGGCGTGCTCGCGGCGGGCGCTGCTGCCGGTCATCAGCTTGTCGGTGTAGGCGATGCCGATCGCCGAGAGAATGAAGCCGCCGTGGATGATC
Organism: Luteimonas sp. TWI596; assembly: GCF_039674105.1. Classification (NCBI taxonomy): domain Bacteria; kingdom Pseudomonadati; phylum Pseudomonadota; class Gammaproteobacteria; order Lysobacterales; family Lysobacteraceae; genus Luteimonas; species Luteimonas sp. TWI596. The sequence goes on along the minus strand of NZ_JBDJMU010000005.1, from coordinate 22,232 downwards.
GTCTGCCACATGACGCCGGCGGTGGTGACCTTGGTGCAGGCCGGCGCGGCGAGCGACAGCCCGCCGGCGATCGCCTGGGCATGCGCGGCGGCCGCGGCGATCGCGTCGGCGGTGCCGCAGACCGGCAGGCCGACCTCGCCGGCGGCGATGAAGGTCTTGAGCAAATGGATCGACGAGATGCCGATGATCGCCATCGCCAACTTGACCTTGAGCACGCTGGCATTGACGTGGCTCAGCCACTCGGGCTGGTCGGGATGGCCCTGCAGGCCCAGGCGCGAGACGAAGGTCTCGTAGCCGCCGACGATCACCATCACCAGCAGGTTGGAGATCATCACCACGTCGATCAGGCCCAGCACCAGCAGCATGATCCCCTGCTCGGTCAGCGTGGTCGCGCCGTGGACCAGGTGCCAGAGCTCCTTGACGAACAGGAACACGTAGACGCCCTGGGCGACGATCAGGCCCAGGTACAGCGGCAGCTGCAGCCAGCGCGAACCGAAGATGACGTAGGACAGGGGGTTGAGGCGGGGCGGCGCGGACAGCGGGGTCGACATGGGGGGAGCCTGCGGGAGGTGCGCGGAGCGTAGCGAGGGCCTGTGACTTTGCCAATCGTGGACCGTGCTGATGGCTGGGCACGCGTCACCTGGGCGCCGGGGCGTCGAACCGGGACGATCGCGCGGGCACGGGGGCATCGGTCGCGGCGCCCAGCGCCCTTTTCGCAACGCTCATCCGGCGATCGGGTCGCGTCACTGAGGACCCAGACGCATTGACAGCGTTGTCATGCCCTCGTACAAGGACCGGGCGGCGCGCTCGGGCGCCGCGTTCCGGATCTGGGAGGATCGAGGATGCCGAGCGAGACGGCCGTCGCCGACGTGCCGCGACAGCGCGCGGCCGCGCGGGTGCGACGCGGCTGCACGGGAAGACCGGGATCGGCTCAGCGCACCGGCGCGGTGCTCATCGAGTACGGCGCTTCGGCGTCCACGCCCGGCCAATCGCGGTTGGGGGCGGCCTGCATGGTGAAGCGCAGCTCGCCGCCGGCCAGGATCTCGTCGTGACGCAGGAATGCGCGTCGCAGCGGCTTGCCGTTGAGCGTCGCCGCGCCGATATAACCGTGTCCTTGCGACAGCCCGTCGGCGACGATGGTGAAGCGCTTGCCGTTGGGCAGGTCGAGCGTGGCGCGCGGCAGGAACGGCCGGCCGATCACGTACTCGCCGCTGCCCGGCGCGACCGGGTAGAAGCCCAGCGCGGTGAACAGGTACCAGGCCGACATCTGGCCCAGGTCGTCGTTGCCCGCCAGGCCGTCGGGCCGGTCGGCGTACTGGCTCGCCATGATCGTCCCCAGGCGCGCCTGGGTGCGCCAGGGCTGGCCGGCATGCGCATAGAGATAGGCCACATGGTGGCTGGGCTCGTTGCCGTGGGCATACCAGCCGATCAAGCCGGTGATGTCCTCCATGTGCTCGAAGATCGCCGGGTCGACATCGGCCTCGAACACCGCGTCGAGCTTGTCGAGCAGCGCGTCGGCCCCGCCGTGGGCGGCCGCCAGACCGGCGACGTCATGCGGCACGTACCAGGAGTACTGCCAGGCATTGCCCTCGGTGTAGTCGGTGCCGTAGCCGCTGGCGGTCGGGTCGAACGGCACCCGGAAGCTGCCGTCGCGGTTGCGGGCGCGCATGAAGCCGGTCTCAGGATCGAAGGCGTTGCGCCAGTTCGCCGCGCGCCGCGCGAAATCGCGCGCGACCGCGTCGCGCCCCATCGCCTGGGCCATGCGCGCGATCGTCCAGTCGCCGTAGGCGTATTCGAGGGTCTTGGAGGCGGCCTCGCCTTCTTCATCGATCGGCACCCAGCCCAGTTCCATGTACTGGCGCAGCCCGTCGTAGGGGCCGTAGGACGCACTGGCGGTCATCGCCTCGAGCGCGGCGTCGGCGTCGAAGCCGCGGATGCCCTTCAGATACGCGTCGGCGATCACCGGCACCGCGTGGTAGCCGATCATCGTCCAGGTCTCCTGGCCGTGGAACGACCACACCGGCAGGATCCCGTACGGGCTGTGGCGGCGGTGCGCGAGCAGCGAGTCGACGAAGTCGGCGTTGCGCTTTTCCGGCTGCACCAGGGTCAGCAGCGGATGCAGCGCGCGATAGGTGTCCCACAGCGAGAACGTCGAGTAGTGGGCGAAGCCGTCGGCGGTATGGATCGCCTGGTCCGGTCCGCGATAGCGCCCATCGACGTCCATGAACAGCGTCGGGCCCAGCAGCGTGTGGTAGAGCGCGGTGTAGGCGCTGCGGCGGTCGTGTTCGGGCGCGTCGATGTCGAGCACCGACAGCGCCTGGGTCCACTGGGCCTTCGCCTGCGCGTGCACGCGGTCGAAGTCGAAATCCGGCACTTCGGCGTCGAGGTTGGCGATCGCGCCGGCCTCGTCGACCGACGAGATCGCCACCTTGACCACGAGCGGCGCGTCGAGCTTGCCGAAATCGAGGGTGCCGACCAATTGCCGGCCCTCGATCTGCGCGCGTTCGCCCGGGGTGCGGTCGGCTGGCGGAGCGAAGCCTTTGTAGAGAATCTCGGTCTCGGTGTTGTGGAAGGCGTGGCCCTGCAGCGGACGCGAGAAGCGCATCGCGAAGTACAACTGCCGGCCCGGCGCCCAGCCACGGGTCTGGCGAAAGCCGGTGATCGTGCCGTCGGGCATGCGCCGCAGTCGCGACCACAGGATCTTGCCCGGGTAGTCGTACATCGACGTGCGCAGGTCCAGCAGCACGCGCGCGTCCTCGCCCGCAGGGAAGGTGTAGCGATGCACACCGGCGCGGGCGCTGGCGGTCAGTTCGGCGCGCACGCGGTAATCGTCGAGCGTGACGGCGTAGTAGCCCGGCTGCGCCACCTCGTCGTCGTGGCGGAAACGCGAGGCGTAGCCGCTGCCGGGGCGACCGGGGTCGCCGCGTTCGAGCCGCTCGGGTCCGGTCGTGGGCATCAGCAGCACATCGCCGAGGTCGGAGTGGCCGGTGCCCGAAAAATGCGTGTGCGAAAAACCGACGATGCTGGTGTCGTCGTAGCGGTAGCCCGCAGCCCAGTCGTAGCCCTTCTCGCGTGGCTGGATGCGGGTGTCGGGGCTGAGCTGGACCATGCCGAAGGGCACCGTCGCGCCGGGGTAGGTATGGCCCTCGCCGCCGGTGCCGATGAACGGATCGACCGCGCGGTAGGCCTTGTCGCCCACCGTGCCCGGATCGGCCAGCGCCACCCCTGCGCCCAACAACGCGCCCATCGCCACCGTCATCGCTGCCCCCAGCCTGGCCATCGCGCCCTCGTTTGTATCGATTCAATTCGTTCGACCCTAGCACCCGATCCCGCTTTTCGCATGCTGCATTGCAAGATGCCGCCCGACTTCGGCAGCGTCACCATGTCCGACCTTCAATCGGTTCAAGAGACGATCCTGTCGGGACGGCGGCGCACGATGCCGCCCGCAACCACCGCCTACCCCATCGCCCGCACGACATGGCGCGTGCGCGCCCGCCGTTCCTTTTCCAACGTCCCGACGCAGGCCACCGGAGCCGACGCATGAGCACATCCCGTTCCACGATGTCCAATTCCGCCGCAATCGCGGTGGTCAGCCTGATCTTTCTGACCTGGGGCGGCCTGACCAGCCTCAACGACGTGCTGATCCCGCATCTCAAAGCCGTGTTCTCGATGAACTACGTGCAGACGCTGCTGATCCAGTTCACATTCTTCGGCGCGTACTTCCTGATGTCGATTCCTGCCGGCACGATCGTCTCGCGCATTGGCTACAAGGCCAGCATCGTCGTCGGCTTGCTGGTGGCCGCGGCCGGGGCGGCGCTGTTCTTCCCGGCCGCCCGGCTGCCCTCGTACGGCCTGTTCCTGACCGCGCTGTTCGTGCTGGCCTCGGGCATCACGCTGCTGCAGGTCTCCGCCAATCCCTACATCGCGTTGCTGGGCCCGCCCGAGTCCTCGCACAGCCGGCTCACCTTCGCTCAGGCGCTCAACTCGTTCGGCACAACCGCGTTCCCGTACTTCATCGGGCCGCTGATCCTGGCCGGCACGGTGCTGGGGGCGGACCAGATCGCCGCGATGCCGATGGCCGACCAGATCGCCTACCGCGCCTCGGAGGCACGCTCGGTCGAGATGCCCTACCTGATGCTGGCCGGCGGCCTGCTGTTGCTGGCGGTATTCGTGGTGACGATGCGGATTCCCTCGCTGCGCGCCGAAGGCGCATCGACCCGTGACCCGCATACCTTCCGCGAAGCACTGGCCCACCCGCACCTGCGCTGGGGCGTGCTCGGCATCTTCATGTACGTCGGCGCTGAAGTCGCGATCGGCAGCTTCCTGATCAACTACATGGCCGAGCCCGCGATCGGCGGGCTGAGCGAAGCAGCGGCCTCGCGCTTCCTTGCGTTCTACTGGGGCGGCGCGATGGTCGGCCGTTTCATCGGTGCGGCCTTGATGACCAAGATCGACGCTCGCAAACTGCTCGCGTTCGCCGCGGTCATGGTGTGCGTGCTGCTGACGGTGACGATGACCAACAGCGGCAGCATCGCGATGTGGAGCGCGTTGGCGGTGGGCCTGTTCAACTCGATCATGTTCCCGACCATCTTCACCACCGCGATCGAGCGCCTGGGCACGCTGACCAGCAAGGCCTCGAGCCTGCTGGTGATGGCGATCGTCGGCGGCGCGTTGATTCCGCTGGCGCAGGGTGCGCTGGCCGACCGCGTTGGCATCCAGCTGTCGTTCGTCATTCCGCTGGTCTGCTACGTCTACATCATCTGGTACGGGCTGCGTGGCTCGCGGGTGCGGGGCGATGCGCTCGCGCCTGCCGGCACGCCGACGCCGCGCCCGAGTGCGATGCACTGATGGATCGGACGCGACGCACCATCGCCTGCTTCGGAGAGGCGCTGATCGATTTCCGTGCCGAGCCGGCGACCGCCGGCCAGGCGCGGCGATTCGTCGAGCAGCCCGGCGGCGCACCGGCGAACGTCGCCGTCGGCGTCGCCGCGCTTGGCGGTGCGGCGCGCTTCGTCGGCATGCTGGCGCAGGACATGTTCGGCGACACCCTGGCGGCGGCGCTGCAGCGGCACGGCGTCGACACGTCGCAGGTTCGACGCACGGACGCCGCGCCGACGGCGCTGGCCTTCGTCTCGCTCGCCGACGACGGCGAGCGCAGCTTCAGCTTCTACCGCCCGCCGGCCGCGGACCTGTTGTTCACCGAACGCGACTTCGCCGACGATGCCTTCGCCGACGTGACCGTGCTGCACGCCTGCTCCAACAGCCTGACCGAGCCCGCCATCGCCCAGGCCACTTTGCACGGCATGGCACGCGCCGCACGCGAGGGCGCACTGGTGAGCTTCGATCTCAATTGGCGTCCGGCGCTGTGGTCGGCCGGAACCGATCCGACGCCGACGCTGTGGCGCGCGCTCACACACGCCCACCTGGTCAAGCTCAGCGCCGAGGAACTGACGTTCCTTGCGGGCGACGGCGACCCCGCCGCGACCGTGGGGCGCATTCTGGAAACGGCCGATGTGCTCGTCGTCACCGACGGCGCCGCGCCGATCCGCTGGTGGACGCGCACGAGCGCCGGGACGGCGCCGACGTTTGCGGTCTGCGCCGTGGACACGACCGCTGCCGGCGATGCCTTCGTCGCCGGGCTGCTGTGGCGACTGGCCGACCGCGCGGTCGATGCCGGCAGCCTGGCCGCCGCCTTCGACACTCCCGCGCTGCGCGCCGATCTGCTGGCGCACGCCGCGGCCGCCGGCGCGCTGGCCACCACCCGACACGGCGCCTTCGACGCGATGCCCGCGCGCGAGGCCGTCGACCGCCTGCTCGAGACCGCTGAATGATGTTGCCTGCAACGCCTGTTCCCGACTTCACCTCACCCCAGACGCTGCGCGCGCACATCGCCGACACGATGGCGTTCTACCGTCCGCGTGCGCTCGACCCGGCGGGCGGCTTCTTCCATTACTTCCGCGACGACGGCACGGTCTACGACCGCAGCCACCGTCACCTGGTCAGCAGCACCCGCTTCGTCTACGACTTCGCGATGGCCGCCGTCGAGTTCGCGGATGGGCCCGATGCCGACCGCGACCGCGCCTCGGCCCTGCACGGCCTGCGCTTCCTGCACGAGGTCCATCGCGACCCGGCGAGCGGCGGCTACGCCTGGACCCTGCGCGACGGCGCGGCCGAAGACCGCACCCATCACAGCTACGGGCTGGCGTTCGTGCTGCTGGCGCAGGCGAGCGCACGCAAGGCCGGCCTCGACACCGCGGCCGCGATGGACGAGACCTGGGACCTGCTCGAGCAGCACGCCTGGGACCCGGTGCAGGGGCTGTACCGCGACGAGGCCGACGCACAGTGGCGCTACGCGCCCTATCGCGGCCAGAACGCCAACATGCATCTGTGCGAGGCACTGATCGCCGCGCACGAGGCCGGCGGCGACGATCGCTATCTGTCGCGCGCCCTGGTCCTGGCCGACCACATGACCCGGCGCCAGGCCGCCTTGTCGGGCGGCCTGGTCTGGGAGCATTGGCACGCGGACTGGTCGGTCGACTGGGACTATCACCGCGACGACCCCAAGCACCTGTTCCGGCCCTGGGGCTTCCAGCCCGGCCACCAGGTCGAATGGGCCAAGCTGTTGCTGTCGCTGCGCGCGCACCTGGGGCCCGATGCGCCCGACTGGCTGCTGCCGACCGCACGCCATCTTTACGACACGGCCCTGGCCCATGGCTGGGACGCCACGCACGGCGGCATCGTCTACGGCTTCGCGCCGCAGGCGCTGCGCGACAGCTCGCCCTACCCCGACGCGCCGCCGCCGGACCTGGCGGCCGCCCCGATGTTCTGGTGCGACGACGACAAGTATTTCTGGGTCCAGGCCGAGGCCATCGCGGCGGCCTGGCGGCTGTACGAGGCCACGGGCGAGGTGCGCTACCGCGACGACTACCTGCGCCTGTGGGCCTACGCCTGGGACCATTTCGTCGATCACGCGCATGGTGCCTGGTACCGCATCCTCGACCGTCGTAACGGCAAGTACGACGATCTCAAGAGCCCCGCGGGCAAGACCGACTATCACACGATGGGCGCCTGCCACGACGTGCTGGCAGTGATGCGCGGGCACACGCGCCGACGCTGACGCCGTTTCAGCTGCGCAAGTCCATGCTGCAGTGCACACCACGCACGGCCACGAACCCGCCTGCCTGCGCAGCCGCCAAGCGGGCGCATCACGCCGCGTCGCGAACGAGTTGACAGCGCTGTCAAAGCCAAGCTAAATGCGCCCCTCGAGCGCGTCCCGATACGCGACGCGCCACTACGCCCTTGGGAGGGGATCCGATGTACACACCGCACCCGCGGCGCGCCCTGTGCTGCGCCATCGCCACCGCGCTGGCCTTCGGCGCCCTGCCGGCCGCCGCCCAGACCACGGCGCCGTCGACCGCCGCCGACAGGGACGAGGCGAAGACGCTCGACTCTGTGATCGTCACCGTCGAGCGCCGCGAGCAGGACCTGCAGAAGTACGCCGGTACCGCGCAGGCGATCTCCGGTGACGATGCCCGCGCCCTCGGCATCAACAACGAACTGCGCAATATCCAAACGGTCGTGCCCGGCCTGAGCATGGCCAACCAGGAAGGCAACCTGGAGATCTTCATCCGCGGCGTGGGTTCGGCCAACAACACCGAACTGGGCGATCCGGGCGCGGCGCCGCATATCAACGGCGCCTACATCGCGCGTCCGCGCGGCCTGGGCGGCATGTTCTACGACGTCGAGCGCGTCGAGATCAACAAGGGCCCGCAGGGCACGCTGCGCGGGCGCAACGCGCTCGCCGGCTCGCTCAACATCGTCACCAAGCGCCCGGATCTCGAGGCGTTCGGCGGCTATGTGCAGCTCGAGGCCGGCAACCGCGACCACCAGGCCGGCGAATTCGCGCTCAACCTGCCGCTCGGCGGCTGGGCGGCGCTGCGCTTTGCCGGCTACAAGGTCGAGAAGGACAGCTCGTTCCGCAATGCGGGCGACCCGCGCCTCGATCCGGCCGGCATCCAGAACGAGAAGGGCGGCCGCGTGTCGTTCCTCTACCAGCCCGACGACAAGCTCAGCGTCTTCGCGATGGCCGACATGGGCAAGGAAGGCGGCACCGGCTATCCGGGCGCGAACATCTGGACCGCAGCCTGCGGCAGCGCCGACCCCGACACCTGCCCCAACAGCCCCGGCCTGTCGCCCGACGATCTCGACCTGCGCAACGTGGTCTATCGCGGCCCGCAGGGCAAGCTCGACAGCACCAACTGGGGCGCGATGGCCAACGTGAGCTACGACTTCGGCCCGATCGTCGCCGAGTACAACACCAGCTACCGCGACGTCGACTACCGCCAGACCAATGCGGCCAGTGAAGGCATTCTGTGGCCGGGCCGCGACGTCAGCCCGCGCGGACCGAACAATCCGGACGGCTTCGACTACGACAACTTCTCGACCCAGTACTGGGAGACGCTGTCGCAGTCGACGACCCACGAACTGCGTCTGTCTTCGTCGGGCGATGGCCGCTTCCAGTGGACCGGCGGCGCGTTCCACTTCAACGAAGACCAGCAGGTCGGCTACCTGTCGCTGACCGACAAGGGCACCTGGTTCTCGGGCACCGAGTTCACGATGCCGCGCGTCAACGGGCGCTCCACCGCGCTGTTCGCCGACGGCACCTTCGAAGTCAACGACCGCACCCGCCTCAAGGCCGGTGTGCGCCGCACCCGCGAGGCCAAGTCGCGTTACGGCATCGGTGGCAACTGGGCAATTGGACTGATCGATGCTGACGGCAACAGCGTACCGACGCGGTTGGGGACGGAAGGTTTCGCGCCAGCTTTCATGAAGCGCCCGAACTTCGACGTGACCGGCTTGACCTCGCAGGCGGACATGGCCCGTTTCCTGCTGCAGGGCATCCTGCGGCATGGACAACGCGACAACATTGCCAACCAGATCGGCGGCGTAGCCAACGGCGGCGCTTTCGGCTGCGACACCTCCACCCCGGACTGCCGCTACAGCGTCGCGACGGTCAGTTCGATCCCCTCCCAGCAGTTCGGCGAAAGCCGTTTCCAGTTCAACGACTGGCGCGCCGGCGTGGAGTTCGACCTGACCGACGACCACATGCTCTACGCCACGGTGTCCACCGGCCACAAGTCCGGCGGCTTCAACGACACCTTCGACGTCAACGTGATCCCGGAAACCTTCAGTCCCGAGTCGATCAAGGCCTACGAGATCGGCAGCAAGATGAGCCACCGCTGGTTCGGGCGTCCGGGCAACTTCAACGTCAGCGCGTTCTATTACGACTACACCGATCAGGTGTTCCAGGACCTGGCCGTGATTTCGCTCAACCCCGAGGGTGAACCGGCCGGTTACTCGCTGGTCAACCGCAACATCGGCCGCTCGGCCATCTACGGCATCGAGGCCGAAAGCGTGACGCGTTTCGGCGCCGGCTTCATGCTGCACATCAACGCGCTGGCGCTCGACAGCGAAATCAAGGAAGGCACTGTCGGCGACGCCCGCAGCCAGAACTACGCCGAAGGCGGCGTCACATCGCTGATCGACCTGACCGGCAACGAGCTACCGCTCGCCTCGCGCTTCACCGGCAACATCCGCCTGCAGCAGATGACCGAGCTGTCGTTCGGCTCGCTCGACTGGCAGTTGCTGGCGTCCTACCGCTCGGCCTACTACCTGACCCAGTACAACAACCGCGACGTGACGTACGTGGATCAGGCCGGGAACTTCGTGCGGCAGGAAACTGCGGCCGAGGCCGGCTTCCCCGATCGCCAGCGCGGCGAGGTCACGCTCAATGCCGGCATCGGGCTCACCTCGCTCGACGGGCGCTGGCGTTACGAGCTCTACGGCAGCAACCTGCTCAACAACGATGTGTCGCAGAAGGCGCTCGTCGGATCGCGGCTCAACATCCGCTTCCTCAATGATGCGCGCGCCTACGGCCTGCGCGTGCGTTACCAGTTCTGAGCCGGGCCGGCGGCATCGCCGGCCACATCAGGAGTCGCGCCCTGCGCCCGGGTTATCGGGCGCAGGCGCGCGCGGCACGAACGGCAGCGCGTTGTGCGCATGCGTGGCGGCAATCGCCGCGTGACCGACCGCGACCGAGATCTGGTTGAGGCCGCTGACCACATCGCCGACCGCATACAGCCCGGGCACCCGGGTCTGCTGGTGCGCATCGACCTCCAACGCGCCGGTGTCGTCGCTCTCCAGGCGCAGCCCGGTCGGCAGCGACGGGCCGCCCTCGTAGCCCAGGTACGGATAAGCGGTGTCGAAGCGGTGCACCTCGCCTTCCGGCGTGCGGTAGCGGCAGTGCCGGCCATCGAACTCAAGCGTCCCGCCGGGCGGCAATACGAGGGCGCCGAGCCCCTTCGCCTGCGCGATGGCCTCGTGCGCGACGTCATCGTCGGTGGGCAGCAGCGCAATGCGCGCAGAATAGCTGCGCAGGAAGGCAGCATGCCCGCCGATCACGGCCCCTGGACCGTAGATCGCGATCGCTTGGTCGCAGGCCTCGTAGGCATCGCAGATCGCGCACAGGCGCAGCGCGCCGCAGGCGATCGCCGCTTCGGCCCAAGGGACCTCGGGCAATCGGTCGGCCAGCCCGGTGGCGAGGATGACCTTGCGGGCGCGCCAGCGCCTGCCGGCCGCGGCGACGACGAATGCCTCGCCCTCCCGCGCGATCGTGTCCACGCATCCGGTGGTGATCTCGACCGCGAACGCCTCGGCCTGTTCGCGCATGCGACGCAACAGCCCGGTGCCGGACACGCCTTGTGGGAATCCCGGGCAATTGTGGCTTTCGGGGATGTAGCGCGCCCGGCTGCGCCCGCCATCGATGACGACCACGCTGCGCAGAAAGCGGCGCAGATAGGTCGCCGCAGTCAGGCCCGCCGGCCCGCCGCCCACCACCGCGACATCGATGTCTTGGATCATCTGCAGGCTCCCGGACGGGCAGTCGAGACTGACGAGGGCGGCGTGCACCGCCGGTGAGCGCCGCCGCCCCTGCGGGCGGCCCCCTGCAGAGCGCGCAGCACCCCGTTGACAACGCTGTCAGTCTCCCTTCCTAATGCGCTCTGGCCCACGGCGTGTTCCGCGCGCGGTGCGCTGCCCACAATTCGATCGACTTTCGTGAGATCCCTTGGGAGGGGAAGATCCATGAAGCCATTCCGTGCCGCGCCCAAGCCGCGGTTGCTGACGTCCGCCCTGTTACTCGCCATCGCCTCGCCGACGCTTGCCCAGGTCGCCGATCCGTCGCCCGATGCCACCGAACTCGACGCCGTCGTCGTGACCGGCATCCGCGGCAGCCTGACCTCGTCGATGAACCTCAAGCGCGACTCGCAGGGCATCGTCGACGGCATCGTCGCCGAGGACATCGGCAAGTTCCCCGATACCAACCTGGCCGAGTCGCTGCAGCGCATCTCGGGCGTGTCGATTGACCGTTCGATGGGGGAAGGGTCCAAGGTCACCGTCCGCGGTGTCGGTCCCGACTTCAACTTGGTGCTGCTCAACGGTCGGCAGATGCCCGCCTCCAGCATCGAGGCAACGAATGCCTCCAACTCACGCGCATTCGACTTCGCCAACCTCGCGTCCGAATCGATCTCAGGCGTCGAGGTGTTCAAGACCTCGCGCGCCTCCACTGCCACCGGCGGCATCGGCGCAACCATCAACATCAAGACCGCGCGACCGCTGGACAACGAGACACTGGCCAACGTCGGCGTGAAGGCCGTCCACGACAGCTCTGTGGACAACCTGCCCAAGCCAATGCAGGGCGACAAATGGACCGGCGAGATGTCGGGCATCTTCAGCACCAAGACCGATGATGGCCGTTTCGGTATCGCGCTGAGCGGCAGCTACCAGGAACGCGACTTCGGCTACAACGAAGCTGCGGTTGGCGGCGGCTGGTATGCATTCCCGTACGGCGAGGGCCCGCTGGCAAATCCGGAACCGGCCGCCAATGCGATCAATGCGCCAGGGCCTGGTGATATCTACTCGATTCCTCAGAACCTGATCTACGCAGTCAATGGCGTCAGCCGACAGCGCACGAATGGACAGGCCACGGTGCAGTGGGCGCCCACCGACACTATCACCGCGACGCTCGACTACACCTATGCCGAGAATCGCATCCAGCAGCGACGCCACGAGTTGTCAACGTGGTTCAACCAGGCCGCGTCGCAAACGTCGTGGACGGATGGTCCTGTCGCTGCGCCCATCAGCTATACCGAGTTCGGGGGCTGCTTTAATCCCGCAACCGAAGAGTGGGCAGCCAGCGACCCGAACAACATCTGTCCGCCTGGCTTCGAGTTGCGCCCGGGAGACCTGGCAATGGCCGGCGCACAGTTCGCAACCCGCAACCAGAACAAGTCGGTCGGCTTCAACGTCGAATGGGCTGCAACGGATTCGCTCGATCTCGAATTCGACTTCCACCGTTCCAGTGCGGAATCCGGTGCCGATAGCCCTTACGGATCGAACAATGTGATTGGCACCGCGGCGTTCGCCCGTGGCGTGACCAATGTCGACTTCAGTGGCGACTTCCCGGTGCTGTCCGTGCTTTTGCCTCCAGGACAAACGGCCGTCTCGCCGAGCCAGATGATGGCAACGGGCTCGTCGTTCCGGAACAGCTACATGAAGTCCGAAGTCGACCAGGGCCAGGTGCGGGGTACCTTCCGCTTCGCCGATTACTCACAGCTCGATTTCGGCGTCGCCTATACCGAGGTCAAGAATCGCACCGCGTACGCATTCACGCAACGCGACGACTGGGGCGGATTCGGCAACGGCGCGGCCGACTACGATGACAGCCTTTGGATCGCCGACGACATCAGCCGCTACTTCGACCAGTTCCCTGGTAGCGCCAACGCCTTCGGCCAGTTCTACCTGTTCGACTTCAACAAGTTGCGCGACGCCGCGATCGCGGCGCGCGGCGGCGATGTGGATGCGTATCTCGCTCCGCAGAGCTTCGACATCGATCGTCGGGCCACGGAGAAGTCGAAGAGCGCTTATGTGCAGTGGAGCAACACCTGGGATCTGTCGATGCCGCTGAGCGTGGCGATCGGCATGCGCTACGAGGAGACCGACATCACCTCGAGTGCATTGGTGCCGATCGCGACCGGACTGACCTGGACGGGTTCAAACGAGTTCGCGGTGCAGTTCGGAGAGCCTGACTTCACCACGCTGCGCGGCAAGTACGATTACTGGCTGCCCAGTATCGACACCAGCCTGAAGATCACTGAAGACATGGTGCTGCGTGCCAGCTATGGCCACAGCATTGGTCGTCCCCAGTGGAACTACATCCAGGGCGGCCAGACACTCGAATCCTTTGCGGCCTACGAGGGCGGCACCGGTTCACAGGGCGACCCGAACCTCAGGCCGCTGGAATCGAAGAACATCGATCTGTCGTTCGAGTGGTACTACGCGGAGGGCAGCTACGTGTCGATCGGCTGGTTCCGCAAGGATATCGACAACTACATCGGCACATCGGTCATCGAGACCACGCCGTTCGACCTGACCACACCCGTGGGAGGCGCGTACTTCAATGAGGCGGTGGCAAATGGCTGCGCGGTAGGTGGCACCGACTTCCGCAACTGCGTGCGGCAGTACATCTTCGCCAACCATGCTGGCGATCCTGGCGTCAACATCACAGGCACTGACGTCAATGGCCAGCCCACGGGCACCATTGCAGGCCTGCCCGGCGATCCCGCAGCGGTGTTCCGCGTCTCGGTGCCAGTCAATCGTGATTCGTCGCAGCTCGATGGCTGGGAGCTCAATGTCCAGCACCTGTTCGGCGAGAGCGGCTTCGGCTTGGCGGCGAATTACACCATCGTCGACTCCGACCTGACCTACGACAACTACAACCTCGGCGACCAGTTCGCAATGTTGGGGTTGAGCGACTCGGCCAATTTCGTCGCGTTCTATGACAAGGGCCCATGGCAGGTCAGGGCCGCCTACAACTGGCGCGACAAGTTCCTGTCCAGCACCTACGACAGCTGGCGTCCGAACCCAGTGTACGTCGAGGACTACGGCCAGCTGGATCTCAACATCAGCTATCAGGTCAACGACAACTTCACGATCCACGCCGAAGCGATCAACCTGACCGACGAAACCATGCGTTCGCACGGCCGAAACGAGCGTCAGGTGTTCTACGCGACTCAGACCGGACCGCGCTACATGTTCGGGTTCCGCTATAAGTTCTGACGCAACGTCTCCCGCCTTCGGCCCTCGGTGCGAAGGCGGGAGATACAGAGCCCGCGAATGTACGATGGCCTCGACTATCCTGGGGAATGCTGGCTCCGGACGACGATCGATGCCTGATACATCTGCCATGGCCGAAGAGATCCCCGAGGCCGCTGCGGACCTGTCACTCGCGCAGGCCGCGCGTGGAGATGCGCCGCTGGTGCTGCGCGGTCGGTTTTCCGACTGGCCGCTGGTCCAGGCGGCGCGCCAATCCAGCCGCAACGCCGCCGCTTACCTGCGACGGTTCGCCAACGACGCTGTTCCCGTCACCGCGATGACGGCGCCGGCCTCAGAGAAAGGCCGTATCGGCTACGGGCCAGAGCTTCGCGGATTCAACTTCCGGAACGAGCAGGTATCGCTGACGGTCGCGCTCAATACGCTCATCCAATATCTCGATGCGCCGGAGCCGCCGATGATCTATCTTGGCGCGACGACGCTCGACACATTCCTGCCGGGCCTGCGCGCGCAGCATCCGATCGAACTCGGCATCGACGATCCACTGGCAAGCATCTGGATCGGCAATCGCACCCGCGTCCCTGCCCATCAGGATCTGCCGGAGAATCTCGCCTGTGTATGCGCCGGCCGACGGCGAGTGACGCTGCTGCCGCCTGACCAGCTGGCCAATCTGTATGTCGGTCCGTTGGACGTCACCCCGGCCGGGCAGCCGATCAGCCTGGTGGACTTCGCCGCCCCCGACATCACGCGCTTCCCCCGCTTCGGCGAGGCGATGCGGCACGCGCGCACTGCAATTCTGGAGCCAGGCGACGCTGTTTTCATTCCGAGTATGTGGTGGCACCACATGGAAGCCCTGGACGGCTTCAATGTCTTGATCAACTACTGGTGGCGACGTACACCGGAATGGATGGAAACCCCCATGAACGCGCTGATGCACGCGCTGCTGTCGATCCGGGACCTACCGGCCGAGCAGCGCGCGACTTGGCAGGAGATCTTCCGTCACTATGTGTTCGAGCCAGGCCCCCTGACCACCGACCACATCCCTGACGCAGCGCGTGGCATCCTCGCGCCGCTCGACGACGCCCGAGCGGCGACGATCCGAGCGCGCCTAGCCGAGCGTCTGGCTCGTTGAGCCGCACTGCAGCTTGGCGGCGTCGTCCGAGCCAGGGCGACGCTCGATCCGCTTGAGGGAAGCGCAGCTACCGCACCCGGACTTTGATACGCATGCATTGCGGAACGGGCGACGCGCCCCTCGACCCCGCCTCAGCCTTCCATCTGCTCCAGCGCGCGGCCCTTGGTCTCACGGACGTACCTGAGCACGAAGCCCACCGAGACGAACGCGGCGACCATGTAGATCGCGTAGGTCGAGGCCAGGCCAATGCCGGCCAGCAGGACCGGGAAGCTCATGGTGATCGCGAAGTTCGAGGTCCATTGCGCGGCGCCGGCGACCGCCAGGCCCGAGCCGCGGATCTGGTTGGGGAACATCTCGCCGAGCATGACCCACATCACCGGGCCCCAGGACATATTGAAGAACACCACGTAGGCATTGGCCGCGATCAGCGCCACCGTGCCCATGCCGTCCGGCAACTGCAGGTGTCCATCGACCAGCGCGCCGCTGGCAAACACCCAGGTCAGCACCGCCAGCGAGACCGCCATGCCGAGCGAGCCGATCCACAGCAGCGGCTTGCGGCCGATGCGGTCGATCAAGACCACGGTGACCAAGCAGGCGCCGATGCTCAGCGCACCGGAGAGCACGTTGATCAGCAGCGCATCGCTTTCCGAGAAGCCGACCGCCTGCCACAACACCGCGCCGTAGTAGAACACCACGTTGATGCCGACCAGCTGCTGGAACGTCGCCAGACCGATGCCGACCCAGACGATCGGCCGGATGCGGCCACTCACCCGGTCGACCAGGTCCGACAGCCGCGGACGATGCTGATCGCCGGCCAGCGAGCGTTCGATCTCGCCCAACGTCGTCTGCGCCTGCGCCGGGCCGTACAGCCGCGACAGCACCGCGAGCGCCTCGCCGTGGCGGCGCTTGACCATCAGGTAGCGCGGGCTCTCGGGAATCAGCATCAACAGCGCCAGGAACAGCAGCGACGGGAACGCCATCATCCAGAACATCCAGCGCCAGGCCGGCGCGCCCAGCCACAGCGCGTCGGTCGATGCGCCGGCGCTGCGGGCGAGCAGGTAGTTGCTCAGGAAGGCCGCAAACAGGCCGGAAATGATCGCGATCTGCTGCACCGTCGCCAGCCGGCCCCGGTAGCGTGCCGGCGCCACTTCGGCGATATAGGCCGGCGACATCACGCTGGCCGCGCCGACCGCGAAGCCGCCGAGCACGCGCGCGGCGATGAACATCAACGAGCTGGTGGCCGCACCCGAGCCGATCGCCGACAACAGGAACAGCACCGCGGAAATGATCAACACGCTGCGTCGCCCCCAGCGATCGGCGAGCCGGCCGGCGAAGAACGCGCCGATCGCGCAGCCCAGCAGCATCGAGGCGACCTCGAAGCCCAGCGCGGCCTTGCTCGAACCGAAGGCCTGCTGCAGGCCGTCGACCGTTCCGTTGATGACGCCGCTGTCGAAGCCGAACAGGAAGCCGCCGATCGTGGCGACACAACTGATCAGGACGATGAAGCGGGTGTTCTCGGCAGCGCGCGCGGACGCGTCGCCGGCAATGCTTGGGCTGCTCATATCCATGTCCCCGGAGTGGCACGTGCGACGCGGCGGATGCGCCGGCGCCGGTCAGGCTCGAATGCCGAAGATACCGGCTCGACGGCCCATTGTGCGTGCCCCAGCGCACGCTGTGTCGCAGCCATGCCGCCCCGGATGGACGCGCGGCCGCACCTTCGGCGCGCCGATCAGCGCGGCGCCGGGCCGGTGGAGCGGCGCAGCTGCAACGTATACGGCACCTCGACCATGCCGGCCTCGTCGCGATCGCGCAGCGCCTTGAGCAGTTCCAGCCCGGCCAATTGGCCCATCTCGCGCGTCGGCTGGCGCACCGTGGTCAGCGCGGGGTGGATATGGCGCGAGATCGGAGTGTCGTCGAAGCCGCAGACCGAGACATCGCGCGGCACCTGCAGCCCGAGCTCGTACACCGCACAGATCACACCGGCCGCCATGTCGTCGTTGGCCGCGAAGATCGCGGTCGGCGGCTCGGGTAGTGCCAGCAGTCGTGTTGCAGCGCGGAATCCCGATTCGTGCGAGAACTCGCCATCCACGACCAGGGCAGGATCGAAGGCCAGACCGGCCTCGCGCAGTCCGGCCCGATACCCGGCCAGGCGCCAGCCGGTGGCACCGTGTGCGGGGTGCCCCTTGATGTGCGCGATGCGGCGATGCCCCAACGAGACCAGGTGCGCGATCATCTCGCGCACCGCGCTGCCCTCGTCCACGGTCACGCCGACCCGTCGGTGCGCTTCCATCGGCGAGATGCTCGCGTAGGGCACGTCGAGCTCGTCGAGCCGCGCCAGCAGCGCCGGATCGTCGGTGATCGGCGGCGTCAGCACCACCCCATCCAGGCGCGACTGCTCGACCATCGCCTCGACGGTGTCGACGATGTCGCGCGCGTCGTAGACCAGCGGCGCGAGCATCAGGTTGTAGTGGTGCGCCTTGCAGGCGTCGAGCAGGCCAAGCTCGACCTCCATCAGATAGTTGCTCGACGGGTTGTCGTAGAGCATCGCGACCAGGTATGAGCGGCGCCCGGCCAGCGTGCGCGCCGAGGGATGCGGCGTGTAGCGCAGCTTGCCGACCGCGGCCTCGACCCGCGCGCGCGTAGCCGCGGCGACGTTGGGCTCGCGGTTGAGCACCCGCGAGACGGTCTTCATGGACACGCCGGCCTCTGCGGCGACGTCCTCGATGCGGACACGCATGTAGTGGAATCCAGAGTCGGTGCGATTTCGCGACAGATTCTGCCAGACCGGCATCGACTTCATGATGGCGGCGCGGGGTCGGTCGCGGTTATGCCGCTCTGCAGCAAACATCGCGGACGGCTTGCGGTATTCTGCGGCGTTCATGACAACGCTGTCAGCCAAGCTGACGACCACGTAGCGGAGGGGAACCCGACGATGTCCATCCAGCCCACACCGGCGGCCCGCCGGGGCGCCACTCGACCGGCCGGCCAGCGCCTGCTGGCCCTCGCCGCCGCACTCGCGCTGGCCGGCTGCGGCCACCAGGCGGCACCGGCGGCGGCAGCCAGCGCGACGCCTGGGAACACTGCCGATGCCGGTGCGATCGATCCAGCCAACTGGCCCGAAACGCGCTGGCCGCTCGCCGAGGACGCGGCGCTGGAGCAGAAGATCACCGACCTGATGGCCACGATGACGCTCGAGGAAAAAGTCGGCCAGATCGTCCAGGGCGACATCGCCGACATCACGCCCGACGACCTGCGCAAGTATCGGCTTGGCTCGATCCTGGCCGGCGGCAACTCCGATCCAGGTGGCCGCTACGATGCATCGCCCGCCGAATGGCTGGCGCTGGCGGATGCCTTCTGGGAAGCCTCGATGGACACCTCGGGCGGCGGCAAGGCGATCCCGGTGATCTTCGGCATCGATGCCGTGCACGGCCAGAGCAACATCGTCGGCGCCACCCTGTTCCCGCACAACATCGGCCTGGGCGCAACGCGCAACCCGGAGCTGATGCGCGAGATCGGCCGCGTCACCGCGATCGAGACCCGCGCCACCGGCATGGAATGGGCGTTCGCGCCGACCGTCGCCGTGCCGCAAGACGACCGCTGGGGCCGCACCTACGAGGGCTACTCCGAGTCGCCCGACATCGTCGCCGCGTTCGCACCGGCGGTGGTCGAGGGCATGCAGGGCAAGCCCGGCGCGCCGGACTTCCTCGACGATCACCATGTGATGGTCTCGGTCAAGCACTACCTCGGCGACGGCGGCACCGCCGGCGGCAAGGACCAGGGCGAGACCGCTGTGACCGAAGCGCAGTTGCGCGATATCCACGGCGCAGGCTATCCGCCGGCGATCGCGGCGGGGGCGCAGGCGGTCATGGCCTCGTTCAACAGCGTGCACGGCCAGCGCATGCACGGGCACAAGACCTTGCTGACCGACGTCCTCAAGGACCGCATGAACTTCGGCGGTTTCGTCGTCGGCGACTGGAACGGCCACGGCCAGCTTCCGGGCTGCACGACCACCGATTGCGCGTCGACCTTCAACGCCGGTCTCGACATGGCGATGGCGCCCGACAGCTGGCGGGGACTGTACGAAAGCACGGTCAAGCACGCGCAGTCGGGCGAGCTGCCGATGGCGCGGCTCGACGATGCGGTGCGTCGCATTCTGCGCGTCAAGTTCCGCATGGGCCTGTTCGATGCACCCAAGCCGTCGGCGCGTGCGCTGGGTGGGAAGTTCGAACTGCTCGGTGCGCCGGAACACCGCGAGGTCGCACGCCGCGCGGTGCGCGAATCGTTGGTGCTGCTCAAGAACGACGGCGTGCTGCCGATCGCGCCGAAGCAGCGCGTGCTGGTCGCCGGCGACGGCGCCGACGACATGGGCAAGCAGTCCGGTGGCTGGACACTCAACTGGCAGGGCACCGGCACCAAGCGTGCCGACTACCCCAACGGCGACACCATCTGGGACGGCATCCGCGCACAGGTCACCGCGGCCGGTGGCAGCGCGCAGCTCGCCGTCGATGGTACGTATCGGCAGAAGCCGGACGTGGCGATCGTGGTGTTCGGCGAAGATCCGTATGCCGAGTTCCTCGGCGACCTGCCGAACCTGCTCTACAAGCCCGGCAACGACGCCGACCTCGAACTGATCAAGCGCCTGCGCGCCGAAGGCATCCCGGTCGTCTCGGTGTTCCTGAGCGGCCGCCCGCTGTGGATGAACCGGGAGATCAACGCCTCCAACGCCTTCGTCGCGGCGTGGTTGCCGGGTTCGGAGGGCGCAGGCATCGCCGACGTGCTGCTGCGCGGCGCCGACGGCAATGTGCAGCACGACTTCAAGGGCAAGCTGAGCTTCTCGTGGCCGCGACGCGGCGACCAGTACGCGAACAACGTCGGCATGGAGGGCTACGACCCGTTGTTCGCCTTCGGTCATGGCCTGAGCTACGCCGAGGACGGCAACCTGGCCGCACTGCCGGAAGATGCCGGCGTCAGCGCTGAGGACGGCAAGGACGCGGGCTACTTCGCCCGCGGCGTCCCCGGTCCCGGCCTGCGCCTGGTGGTGACCGGAACCGACGGTCGCGGCGCGGACGTGCTGCACCCGCGCGTCGCCACGCCCGACGGCACGCTGACACTGGCCGCGGTCGACTACCAAACCCAGGAAGGCGCACGCCTGCTGACCTGGACCGGCAACGCGACCGCCGAACTGCTGTCGCATTCGCCGTTCGACCTCAGCCGCGAAACCAACGGCGATTCGCTGCTGCTCGCCACCGTGCGCGTGGACGCCGTGCCCGCTACCGGTGACGTCACGCTGTTCGCCGGTTGTGGCGAGGGCTGCGAGGCCCGGCTGCCGGTCGGCCCATGGCTGGGCTCGCTGCCGCGCGGTGAATGGACGACGATCGGCGTGCCGCTCAAGTGCCTCACGGCCGCCGGCCTCGACGCCACCCGCGTCAGCACGCCGTTCGCGCTGCGCGCACCCGCTGGCCTGACGCTGGGCGTGGCCGATATCCGCGTCGGCACCGACGCCGCACACCGCCTGGACTGCAAGACCCAGTAAGCGCGCGCAGTCGCTTGCCCCCTTCCCCCGCCTGCCGGCATTGCGCCCGTCACGGGTGGAAGGCTGGGCCGTGGATTGCCCCTTCCCCCGCTCGCGGGGGAAGGGTGGGACGGGGGCCAACGGCCGTCCGCCAAGAAAATCGGTCTGCGGACCAGAGCCCGCCCGAATCAGCGCCGGCTTGCCCCAGCGTTGGCCCCACCCAAGTCTCCCGCCGCCGGACAGGGTTGCGTGCTCGCCCCCGCGCTCCCAGGCCACATCACCGCAACGCAGCGTGCGCCGCGTCACCACGCCGCGTGACGGCAGCACCCCTAGACTCGACGCACCTGTCTTTTGGAGCGTCGCCATGATCGACCTGCATTACTGGCCCACCCCCAACGGCCACAAGGTCACGCTGTTTCTCGAGGAAGCCGGACTCGATTACACGATCCACCCGGTCAACATCGGCAAGGGCGACCAGTTCAAGCCCGAGTTCCTCGCGTTTTCGCCGAACAACAAGATGCCCGCGATCGTCGATCACGCGCCGGCCGACGGCGGCGCGCCGCAGACGGTGTTCGAATCGGGCGCGATCCTGCTGTATCTGGCCGAGAAGACCGGCCGCTTCCTCTCCGCCGAACCGCGCACGCGCATCGAAGCGATCGAATGGCTGTTCTGGCAGATGGCAGGCTTGGGCCCGATGACCGGCCAGTACGGCCACTTCAACGTCTACGCGCCCGAGAAGATTCCCTACGCGATCGAGCGCTACACCAATGAAGCCAACCGGCTGCTGCAGGTGCTCGACACCCGGCTGGCAGGTCGCGAGTTCATCGCCGGCGATGCCTATTCGATCGCCGACATGGCCGCCTACCCGTGGATCGGCGTCTACGACAAGGCCCCGATCGATATGACGCCCTATCCCGAGATCCGCCGCTGGCACGCCGCAATCCAGGCCCGCCCGGCGACGCAGCGCGCCTATGTAATGACCCAGTGATTTCCTGCTCAGGTGCTACCTTTTGAGGAGAGCACGATGAGCCAAGTGATGGACGAAGAGATCAAACGTTGGACGGCGCGGCGCAAGTCGGCGCTGGTGCTGGAGATCATCCAGGGCAAAACGACGGTGGCGCAGGCCAGCCGGCAGTTTGACCTGACGCCCTCGGAGATCGAGAGCTGGGTGGAGGACGCCAAGCGCGGCATGGAGAACGCGCTTCGTGCCAAGCCCGAGGACGTGCGCGAGCAGTACGAACGGCAGCTCAAGGACCTGCAGGAAGCCTATGGCGAGGCGATGCTGGAGCTGCGCGCACGAAAAAAATTGGTTCTTCGCAGATTAGCGGGGAGTCCTTTGCCAGCCACCGTTACGCTTGATGCCTGATTCCAGGGCGCAAGGGTGAGGGGATGTTCGACCGGAAGACGATCAAGAGGCTG